>JBBIQU010000070.1:14652-20032 GCA_037442185.1 Chthonomonadales bacterium
CGTGCCTCGGCGTCGAACGCCGTTACGGCCGCAGGCAACGTGCCTCGGCGTCGAAGGCCGTTACGGCCGCAGGCCGTGTAGCCGCGGGTTCTCCCCGCGCATGACATGGTCACGATGCCCGCGTTCCGCCCCGCGATGCGCACACCCCGGCGTCGCGAGAAGCGACGGCTACACGCTGCGCGTACAATCACCGACATGTTTGTACGACATATGTCTCGGCGACCGCGCGGGAGGAATCGCGGCCCAGCCAACGAATGATGGGCCATCGCAACATCGGGGGTGGCGCATGAATGAACTCTCTCGACGCACGTTCGTCGCTTCGGCGGTGGCGGCAGGCGCCGTGGTGGCCGGAGCGAAGGCTTCGGCTTCGCTTCGCACGCGTCGGCGCGTCGGAGCCAACGACAGAATCCGCGTGGGCCTGATCGGCAGCGGAGGCATGGGGCGGGGCGACCTGCAGACGTTTCTCGCGAACCCCGAAGTGGACTGCCCCGTCGTCTGCGATGTGGACGACCGACAGGCCGCAAGGGCGCAGGTGCTCGTCGAAGACATCCGCGAGACCAGACCGGACATGGTCCGGGACTTCCGTCGGGTGATCGAGCGCAAGGACCTCGACGCCGTCATCGTCGCAACGCCGGACCACTGGCATGCGCTGCCCACCGTGTTCGCCTGCCAGGCCGGCAAGGATGTCTACGTCGAGAAGCCGCTGGCGACGAGCATTGCCGAAGGCCGGGCGATGGTTGAAGCCGCCAGGCGACACGCCCGCGTCGTCCAGATGGGCACCCAGTGGCGCAGCGGCGAGCACTTCCGCGAGGCGGTCGAGTTCGTCCGCTCGGGCAAGCTCGGCAAGATACGGTTCGTGCGATGCTGGGCGTACCATGACTGGCTCGGAGCCATCGGCAACCCGCCCGACGGCGATCCGCCGCAGCAGGTGGACTACGACATGTGGCTCGGGCCTGCCCCGAAACGCCCGTTCAACCCCAACCGATTCCATTTCCAGTTCCGCTGGTTCTGGGATTATGCCGGCGGCCTGATGACCGACTGGGGCGTCCACCTTATCAACATCGTCCTCTGGGCCATGGGAGACGCTCCGCCCAAGTCGGTGACCAGCTCGGGCGGCAAGTACGTGCTCGACGACAACTCCGAGACGCCCGACACGCAGATCGCCGTATACGACTTCCCGACCTACGCCCTCATCTGGGAGCACCAGGTGCAATGCGGCGTCGGCATGAACGATCGGCCCTGGGGGATCTGGTTCAGCGGCACCGAGGGCACGCTCATCCTCAACGACGCCGGCTGGGAGATCATCGCCGAGCCCAAGAAGGAGACGCTCGCGTCCTCGAAGCATGGCGGGAGTCCCGATGCCCGGCCCGCCCACGTTCGGAACTTCCTCGACTGCATGAAGTCGCGCCGGCAGCCCGTGGAGAACCTCGAGTTCGGCCACTTCGTTTCCACGGTGGCGCATCTCGGCAACGTCGCCCTTCGCTCGAACGCAAAGGTCATCTGGGATGCTCGAAACGAGCGCGTCGTCAACGACCGCACAGCCGATCGCCTCGTCGGCGTCACCTACCGCAAGCCGTGGGCTCTGCCGTACATGAAGCGGAGGTGACAGGGCAACTGCATGCCTCACCCGGTCCAGGTTGCGCCAGGCGACGCCGGCCGAGCGCCTATCGCGCAGGCACCATCTATGCAGACGTTCAGATGCGCCGGCACGAACCACACCAACAGCGTCCTGCCGCGCCCCTCCGGCGGCTGAGTACCTCGGCGCGATGGCCGCGCCAAAGAGGACTTCCGGCATCGGCGGCGTACTTGCTACCACCGGATCGCTGCGGGGCGGATGCCGCACATGGCGCGCTTGCGCACGGTTCCTTTCGTCTTTGGAGGGGGCATCATGTCGCGAGTATTGGGCGGAATGCGAAGGGCAGGCGCTTCCGCTAACGGCAAAGGCGCTTCAGCACGTCGGCTCGCCATCTCCGCGCTGTGCGTGTCGTTGCTCACGCTTCTGGCCGCAGGCTCGACCAGTGCATCTGAAAGCCCGTTGCGGTCCTGGGGTTCCAATGGCTACGGTCAACCTGGTCTGGGGGACACTGACAACCGGCTTGCCCCGGCCGTGGTTGCCTTCTTCGCCGGAACCGCCATCAACGGCGTCACTGGCGGGAACCATTCATTGGCGACTACCGACGACGGCGCGCTGTGGGCATGGGGCCGAAACTCGCACGGCCAGCTGGGGCTTGGTGATGCGACCTCGCGCTCTTCGCCCGAGCGCGTGGCATCGCTGAGTTCGCGCACAACGACGGCCATCGCTGCTGGACTGGACTTTAGCCTGGCGTTGACATCCGACCACACCGTCTGGGCGTGGGGGCGCAACCAGAACGGCCAACTCGGCCTGGGCGACACGACCAACCGCAATGTGCCAACGGAGGTTACGGCCCTGGCCGGCAAGTCCGTGGTATCACTGGCCGCCTGCAACACCCACGCGTTTGCCCTGACGTCCGACGGGAAACTGTGGGCATGGGGCGCAAACGGCAGCGGACAGCTCGGCCTCGGTTACACGAGCACAAGTGTCACCACGCCGACTGAGGTTGCCGCATTATCCGGCGTGACGGTCAGCAGCATCTCGGCAGGCTACTACCACAGCGCCGCGATCACCGCAGATGGTTGGCGTGGGGCAAGAACACATACGGACAGCTCGGGCTCGGCGACACCACCGACCGCACAAGTCCGACGGTGGTTCCGACGTTCGTCGGAATGACCGTGTCGCGTGTGGTTGCAGGATGCCACCACACTCTCGCCAACACATCGGACGGCAGAGCATGGTGCTTCGGCTGGAACTACTACGGCCAACTGGGTCTGGGTGACACCAGCTACCGAGCGACGCCTGTCGAACTGGTTCTGCCCGGCGGCAGGGCTGTGCAAGCAATGGCAGCGGGCTTTGGCCACTCCATTGCCCACGCAGACGATGGAACGACCTGGACATAGGGAGCCAACTACTCGGGCCAACTGGGCCAAGGCGACACGTCCGCCGCCACGTGCCGACAGAGATAACGGATATGCGGGCGGTGCGTCTACGGTGCGTCGCCGCCGGTGACCAGCACAGTCTAGCCGTGCTGAAAGGCAACACGCTCCCCTCGGCGGACGACCAGACCGTGCATGCCACCACCTGCTCTCCCGTTTCGATCACACTGACCGGCTCAGACGGCGATGGCGATCCGCTCACCTATCATCTCGTCACCGGTCCCGCGCACGGCACCCTCACCGGAGATCCTCCGAACGTCACTTACACCAGCGCCGACTCCCATGGGGGTTCCGACACGTTCACTTTCAAGGTCAACGACGGCCAGGCGGACAGCGATCCGGCGACGGTAAGCATCACCATTCATGCGGCTGCTACCACGCTCTACGCTATTGACCGCACCGGCACGATCACCGGCCTCGTGATCCTGCGGCAGTTCGACCTCAAGCGCCTGAGCGACAACGCCATGCTCGAAGGCAAGACCATCTTGTTCAAGATAGACGGCACCGAGGTCGGAACGGCGTTCACCAACGCCGGCGGGGACAGCACCCTGAACTGGATCATCACCAACGGCCCCGCCACGCGCACGATCACCGCCTGGTTCGCAGGCGATGCCGCCTACAACGGCTGCTCGGACGATGCCGTCCTGACCGCTCAGACCCATGCTGCCAAGATGTCCGGCGTCAACCGCGAAGGGAAGATAACGGCCTATCGAATCCTGAAAGCCTGGCTCTACCGGCTCAACAACACTCCCGTCGTCGGCAAGGCCATATCATTCAAGCTCGACGGGACGCTGCTCGGAACCGATCCGACGCGCTCGACGGGCCTTGCCCAGATCGGCTACACCATTGCCGACGGCGCAGGGGCAGGCGTTCGCACGATCCTCGCCGAGTGGTCCGGCGACGGCGGATACCTGCCGTCATCCTGCACCAGCACATTGACGGTCCTCAAACCCGCGCCCTACATCTGGGTCATGCCGCGTTCCATCCCGCAGGGCGGTATGGCGAGGATGTACGCCTACTTCCGCCGGCTCGCCGACTACCAGAAGCAGGAAGGCAAGACCGTTACGTTCAAGGTGGACGGCACGTGGGTTGCGGACGTGGTAACCGGCACCGGAGCGGATGCAGGCATCGCGCGTTACAGCTACGCAATCGTCGAGCCGCCCGGAGTCCACACCATGCGCTGCGAGTTCGCCGGGGATGCGTGGGTTGAGGCGGGGTACGGGGAGGGGACGCTGACGGTGTACTGAGTCGGTTCCGGCCCATAGAGCCCACGGCCGACGGCCGGACGGTGTCCCTGTGACGCTGTCATTCCGCCGGATGCCCGCGGAATGCGCTTGACGTCCGTCACATCTCGCTGTATACCGGTCTGGTCATGTGCTCCCGTGACGCGCCGGGTGGCGCGAGAGAGGTCGTGGGGCATGGGGCGTCCGATGTCAAACGGTTTGCGGGCGCAGCGCGGATCCGCGTGCGACCGGCCACTATGCACCGAAGGACAGCAATGCGCGCGGAACATGACCGATGTTCGGCGGAGCGGCGCGGGCGTTCGTGTTGGAGTTCCGGCACCGCACCGGTATGCTCAAGAGGCAGCGCGACGGATCGAAGAGAGTCCGCCTGGGCCACGGCAGCGATGCCTCCGGCGGTGGTACCATGGACTCGAAGGACGCAGACAATGAGCGAGATCATCTTCGTGGTTGAGGAGGCGCCTGAAGGGGGCTACACGGCGCGCGCGCTGGATCACGCCATCTTCACCGAGGCCGGCGACCTTGCCGCCTTGCGCGAGATGGTGCGGGATGCCGTGCGCTGCCACTTCGAACCGGGCACAGGGCCGTCGGCCATTCGCCTGCATCTGGTCCGGCAGGAAGTCCTGGCGGCGTGAGGTTGCCGCGCGATGTATCCGGCGCGCAACTGGCGGCCGCGCTTCGAGCCCTCGGTTGCGTGGTTGACCGACAGACGGGGAGCCACATCAGGCTCACAACGTCTCGCGTGGGCGAACACCACGTCACCATTCCACGGCACGACCCCATGCGCGTCGGCACGCAGTCGGCAGTCCTGGCCGATATTGCAGACCACCTCGGGATCGAACGATCGGAACTGGTGCGTCGGCTCGGGTTGTAACCTCATCTGTCGGCCCGCGCCCGACGGCCGTCGGCGGAGCGCGCATCACGGCGGCGCGGCCAATCCAGTTTCGTTCGTGTGGGATGGGGACGACCTGCTGAACGAATACCGCTCCGGCGGAGTGTCCTGCCGCTACGATGTCCTCGACGGCGAGGTCTTCGGCGAGAAGCGCGGAGCAGACCGCTACCTCTACGTCCCCGATCCTCTGGGCAGCATCAACCACCTCCTCAACACCAGCCAGAACACCGCCGGG
>JBBIQU010000071.1:0-5799 GCA_037442185.1 Chthonomonadales bacterium
GGGTGCGCCTGCCGACGGCGACCGAGGGGGCGGGGAAACAAGTGCGCCTGCCGACGGGAGCCGAGGGGGCGGGGAAACAGGTCAACTCGACACGATGCTTCGATTTGCCGATGGGCGGGCGGCCATAGTTCAGGCGCCTGTCGGCGAAGGCAGGGTCATCGTCTGCGCGTTTCCGGCCGGCATTGACGGGGGCGACCTGCCCCTCAAGGCGGCATATGTGCCGCTCCTTCACCAGTTGGTGTCGTACCTTGCCGCATCGGACCCGACGCATCGAATGGTGACGGTAGGGGGGTCGTGCGCCCTGCGGTTCGGGATCGAGAACGCCGCTCGACGGTTCGTCCTTGCACTTCCGCCCGACACGACGCAGGCCATTGGCGGCGATGGCGCTTCCCGGAGGAACGTCCCGCTCAACGGCGTTACCGGACCGGACTCGATCCTTGTGCGGTGTCCGGTCACGACCGCGACCGGGCCGCACACGGTAAGCGTGCTGGATGCATCCGGACAGGTGCGGGGCGCGGATGCCTATGTCGCCAACCTCGCGGAGGCCGAAAGCGACCTGACTGTCGCCGGCGAGACCGAAATCGCCGCGCTGACCGGCTCCGTGCCAATGGCCTTCGCGTCGGACGCCGACAACATCGAGCGCGTGGTGCGCGCCAACCGCTTTGGGAGCGAGTACTGGTCCACGCTGCTGCTGGTCGCGCTCAGCCTCATGGCGGTTGAGGCATATCTCGCGCGCGCGTTCGGAAGGCGATCATGAACCCGGTCGGTCGTTGGCTGCTGGGCTTGCGGAGCGCCGACAACGCGTCATGGTCCGACGGCCGCATCGTCCTGTCGGGTCTGCCCATGTGGGTTGCCGCGACGCTGCTGGCGCTTATCGTAGTGTGGAGCGCGATCAACTACTGGCGAGACGGCCGAACCCCGTCATGGTGGGTGAAGGGTCCGCTCCTGACGGTCCGGGCGCTGGCTGCCGCGTGCCTTCTGCTCATCCTGATGGAGCCGGTGCTGACGTCCACGCGCACGTCCGAGCAGAGGCCCACGTTCGTCGTTCTCGCCGACCGATCTCAGAGCATGGCTATCCCGGACAGGCGCATGCCGGCCGAACTCGCAAGGCGCTTTGAGTCAGCGACGGGCCTCGACCCGCGAACGGCATCGCGATCCGATCAAGCGGCGGCGGTTCTAGGGGACGCACGGCTTGGCGCGCTGCGTCGGCTGAGTGAGAGACACGACGTGCGCCTCTACAGCTTCGCGGAGGAAGCGAGCCTCGCCGATGCGCGGGCTGCCCGCGCGGATGCGGCGAAGGCCCTGGCGCCTCTATCGCAAGGCGGCGACAGCACCCGGATCGGCACCGCACTCCGCACCGTCCTCGACGACAACTCGGGCCGACCAGTGGCAGGCATCCTGCTGGTGTCGGACGGCGGCTCCAACGACGGCGACGATCCCGCAGATTGGGCTCGGCGCGCGCGTTCGATGGGCATCCCCATCATCGCCGTCGGCATAGGCGACCCCACGCCGACGCGCGATATCGAGATCACCGAGACGCTTGCCGATCGCGTTGTTCGCAAGGGCAACGAGACGCGTGTGTTCGTGGGTATCGGTCATCGCGGCTATGCAGGCTCGACGGTCACGGTCCGGCTGGCGCGCAACGGGTCTGCAATCGGCACGAAGTCCGTTCGGCTGACAGGCGCCGCCGCGAAGCAGACCGTATCGTTCGAATACACCCCTCGCCAGACCGGCGAGTTCCGATACTCCGCAACGGTCGAACGCCTGAGCGGCGAGACGACCGCCGAGAACAACTCGAGGACGTTTCTGCAGCAGGTGGTGGACAAGAAGCTGAAGGTCCTGTATGTCGAGGGCGAGCCCCGCTGGGAGTACCGGTATCTGCGCAACGCCGTGCTGCGCGACGACCAGATCGGCTTCGCCTGCTTCCGAACCGAGGTCGGCGATGCGCCCGATGCCGAAGGCAATCTGCCGATTGCATCATTCCCGACGGACGAGCGCCGGCTTTTCGCATACGACATCGTCATACTGGGTGACGTGCCCAGATCGCGTCTCCAGACGACGCAGCTTCGAGCCATACGGCGCTTCGTCGAAGATCGCGGCGGCAGTCTGGTTGTGATTGCCGGCGAGCGGCACATGCCGCACGAGTATGTCGGGACGCACGTCGAGCCGGTCTTTCCGCTGATAGTCCGCTCATCGCCGGACCACGTGGTCATGGACGAGCCGTTTCGCTGGGTGCGAACGCCGCAGGGGGCACAGGACGCCCTGTTGCGCATGGCAGCCGATCCCGTCGAGGATGAGCGGATCTGGCGCGAGATGCCCGGCATGCTCTGGATGGCCGGCTCGGAAGGCCCCAAGCCCGGAGCGACGGTGCTGGCGGTCAACCCGGATCGCTCGACCGCGGCGGGTCAGCGGCCGGTGGTCGCCCTGCAGCCGTTCGGGGCAGGGCGATGTCTCATGGTGATGACCGACAGCACGTGGCGATGGCGATGGCGCGTCGGCGACCGGCACTTCTACCGCTTCTGGGGTCAGGTATTGCGGACGATGACGCCCAACGACAATCCCGGCGGCAACAGATTCGCCCAGATCGCCGTGGATCGGATCGAGTATCGGCCGGGCGACCGGGTCACGGTTACGGCGCGGCTGCTCGACGAGTTCTACCGACCTAGCCGGGCGCCACGATTGGCCGGCTCGCTGATTGGGCCGGGCGGCAACGGCTCTGCGCAGGCGACACGCCGACTCACGCTCATGCCCGTGCCCGGATCGCCGGGTCTGTTCACCGCCGAGGTCGTGGCCGGAAGCGCAGGCGAGTACAGGGCGACGCTCGAGCATGGGGGCGGAAGGGCAGCGTCTGCGCGGTTCATTGTCCGTCAGGTCTCGCTGGAGGCCCAGCAGCCTGAAATGCACGAAGCCGAGCTTCGCAAGCTGGCAGCGCAATCGGGCGGACGGTTCCTGCGCGCCGAGGAACTGGCCGCCTGGATCGCCTCCCTCAAGTCCAAGCCGCTGAAGCACCGCACGAATATTGAGACGCCTCTCTGGAATGCTCCGATCGGGTTGATCGCCGCGCTCGGCTTGCTCTCCATCGAGTGGATAGCGAGGCGACGCTTCGGGCTGGCCTGATCGAGCCGAGCGGCCTACTCCCGCGCCAGCAGGCCGTCTGCTGTGACGGCGCTTGGCATCAAGACGCAACAGACGGGCCAACGAAAGGAGAACCAACCATGGTGATCAACGGCCTGAAGCAACCTCCGTTCAACAACACGCTCATGGGCGCAATGCGGGGCGTGCTGGACCTTCCGAACGTACCGGCCTCCGATGCGTTCCTGTACGGCGTGACCGGACAGGCGTTCCTCATGAACATCCACCGGCAACTGTGCCCGAGCGGACCATACTGCTGGAACCAGACACCCTTCTTCGGGCTCGCGGCGAACCTTGGCATCCGCATCGCCGACCTGGGCTTCTACCACTTCGGTTCACCGCAGGTGTCAGGGCCGGGGTCGAGGGGGAGATGCGCGAGTCGTTGGACAACGGCTTCCCCTGCATGCTTCTGAACATGGAGTGGCAACTCATCGCCGGCTACGACGAAACCGGCTTCATCACAGCCCAACCGTGGCCGGGGCTCGACTTTCCTCCGGCGCATCTGACCTTCGGGACGTGGCAGGAGCTTGGAGAGGATATCCACATCAACTTCTACGCCCTCGAGTGGGCGGAGCCTGCGCCGCCGCAGCGGGCCGTGCGTGACGCACTGGCCTATGCCGTGGACCTCTGGCGGCATCCGAAGGACCACACTTCCGAGGACTACGGAGTGGGTCCAGATGCGTATGCGAACTGGATTGCGGCGATCGAAGCCGGCCACGGCGACAGTCACGGCAACTGGTGGAACGGCACGGTCTGGGCCGAATGTCGCGCGCGCGCAGCCGAGTTCCTGAGCGAGGTCGCGCCCATGCTTCCGTCGCCCGACACAGTTCGGGAGATCGGGCGCGAGTACGGGATGGTGGCAGAGATCGTCGGCCGGTGCAGCGACAAAGAGCTCGACCCGACCCGAAAGGCGGAGCTTCTGGGCGAGGCCTGCGCCCGCGAGCGGGCATGCATTCAGCGCATCGAAGCCATGCTGTAAGGACCCATGCAGGTCACTCGTGGCCCGGGGGCAGATGCCCGGCGACTGAAGTCGCGCCTCCGGACGGCGCCAAGTCCGCCTGCGCGGACTGCCCAATGTGAGGGGCACCGGTGTGGGTTCAGTGAACGCGCATGCGCGTGCGCAAGTCGAATCGGCGGGGCCATTCCCGGGTCGGCTGGGAAGGGCGCCCGCCGGTCCCATCTATGCGGCCTTGCTCAGGGCCTGTTCGATGTCGGCCATGATGTCGTTCACGTCCTCGATGCCGACCGAGACGCGGATGAAATCTGGCGTGACGCCGCTGGCGCGCTGCTCCTCTTCCGACAGCTGCTGGTGCGTTGTCGAGGCGGGATGGATGACCAGGCTCTTGGCATCGCCAATGTTGGCCAGATGGGACAGGAGCTTCACGCTGTCAATGAACTTCCTGCCCGCCTCAAGGCCTCCCTTGATGCCGAACCCGAGCATGGCCCCGTAGCGTCCGCCCTTGTGATACTTGGCGGCCAGCGCGTAGGACGGATGCTCGGGCAGCCCGGGGTAGTTGACCCAGGCAACGCTGGGATGCCCCTTGAGGAACTGCGCCACTTTGAGGGCATTGTCGCTGTGGCGTTCCATCCTGAGGTGGAGCGTCTCGAGCCCCTGCAGAAACAGGAACGCGTTGAACGGCGAGACGCATGCGCCGATGTCGCGCAGCATCTGCAGGCGGCACTTCAGTATGTAGGCCATGCTCCGGAGCGGCTCCGGCAGGTCCATGAGCACGAGCCCGTGGTACGACGGGTCCGGTTCGGTGAATGCGGGGAAGTTGCCGTTGGCCCAGTCGAACTTGCCGCTGTCAACGATGATCCCGCCGATGCTTGTGCCGTGGCCGCCGATGAACTTGGTGGCCGAATGGACGACGATATCGGCGCCCCACGCGATGGGGTTCACCAGCGCCGGCGACGTCATGGTGTTGTCCATCATGAGCGGTATGCCCGCGCCGTGCGCGATGGCCGCCACGGCTTCGATGTCCAGCGTGTCTAGCTTGGGATTGCCCACCGTCTCGGCGTAAACAAGCTTGGTTTTCGGCGTGAGGGCGCGACGGAAGTTCTCGGGATCCGAAGGGTCAACGAAGTGGACGGTGATTCCGAGCTTCGGCACCGTGTAGCGGAAGAGGTTGAAGGTACCGCCGTAAAGAGACGCCGAGCTGACCATCTCATCACCGGCTTGCAGCAGCGTAAGGATGGCCATTGTCTCGGCAGCCTGTCCCGACGATGCCGCCAACGCTCCGACGCCCCCTTCGAGCAGGGCAACGCGTTTCTCAAACACGTCCTGGGTCGGGTTCATGATCCTCGTGTAAATGTTGCCGAGCTGACGCAGCGCGAACAGGTCCGCGGCATGGTCGGTGTCATGAAACACGTATGAGGATGTCTGGTATATGGGCACCGCGCGCGCCGTGGTGGCCGGATCAGGCTCCTGCCCCCCGTGCACTGCAAGCGTTGCAAACCCGAGCGTGCGTTCGTCGTTGGCCATTGTATGCTCCTTCCTGATCGCCCTTCATGCCGAGCAGACCGGCACTTCAGCGAGAGAGGTAGTTTAGCGACACTAAGCTTGATTTGTCAATGGCCAACCGCCCGCCCGACAGTTCCCCCGCCCCCTGGGTGGGCGGGGGCAAGGTGGAGGGGGGATGCCGTTCCGCCCACGCTGCGCGTCCGTTT
>JBBIQU010000071.1:5899-19950 GCA_037442185.1 Chthonomonadales bacterium
CCGATGGGTTTGGATGGCACCGCTACGCGTCCGTTCCCGTTACGGCCGCAGGCGATACGTCTCGCGTCATGTGCCGTTACGGCCGCAGGCCGTGTAGCCGCGGGTTCTCCCCGCGCTGTCGTGTCGAGATGATGACCGAGGTCCGCGTCGCGAGAAGCGACGGCTACACGCTGCGCGTCCGTTTCCGATGGGTTTGGATGGCACCGCTACGCGTCCGTTCCCGTTACGGCCGCAGGCGAGACGTCGCGCGTCCGGCGCCGTCACGGCCGCAGGCCGTGCATGGGCGGGTACGCTTCGGCAATACGGGCTGCGTCCCTTGGAGCGTGGAGGACGCCTTGCGGGGCTGCTCATCGAGGTACGCCGGCACGAGCGGCAGACGACTGTGGAGACACGGATCATCTATAACGGCGTCGAGTACGCCTCTGTGGAGGATATGCCTCCGGACGTTCGGTTCGCCTACGAACAGGCGCTCATCCGCTTCGCCGACGACAACCGCGACGGAATACCGGATGTGGCTCAAGGCGGCGGCCGAGCGGAGATCCGGGTCGAGAGCCGCTCGCGATACATCGTCAACGACCGCGAGTACTCCTCATTGGATGGGATGCCGCCCGATGTCCGCAGTGCAATCGAGCGCCTCCGAGACCGTGCCATTCCCTCTCACTCTCAGCCCCGCATCATCCGATCCGGGAACCGTCCCAAGCGCGTTTCGTGCAGCTGGACGATCCTCATGGGCGTCGCACTCGCAGTCATAGCCGTCCTGACGCTCACCACGTAGGGCCGCGGGCCGACTTCACTTCCCGGCCTTCATCAAGGCTTAACCTCCACAGGGGCACGGCTCGCCGCCGTCGGTGGTATCATCATACGGCGCGGCAGCTTCCGCGCATCTCAACGCGCCCGGGCAACAGAGTCCGGCGCGGGCTTCACAGGGAGAATGCCAATGATCACCCGACGGCGACATCTGCTGACCGGCGCGCTTGCCATCGCAGGTCTGTACGCCATCGCCGGGCGTGTGCCTCTTTCGGCTCAGTCGCGCTCTACGCAACCGAAGAACGCCATCGTGTTCATCGCCGACGGCTGGAGCCGCAATACGATCACCGCAGCCTCGTACTACGCGGGTCGCAAGCCCGTATATGATCGCACCGGATGGTCGGCTGTCTACATGAGCACCTATCCGGGCTCGACATCGGGCAAGCCGGGAACCCCAACCGATGAACTGAAGGGATCGTACGATCCCAGCGCCGCGTGGGCGTCCTTCGACTACGTTAAAGCCAGGGCGACGGACTCGGCAGCTGCGGCAACCACCATGGCCACCGGAGTCAAGACCTACAACAGCGCCATCGGCATGGACTTCGCGGGCAATCCGATAGAAAACGCCTCGGAGGTCGCCAAGCGCGCGGGCAAATCGGCCGGCGTCGTCTCCACGGTGCCTTTCAGCCATGCCACACCGGCTGGATTCGCGGCGCACAACGTCGCGCGGGGCAACTACGATGAAATCGCTCGCGAGATGCTGACCAAGAGCCGGCTCGACGTCATCATGGGGGCCGGACACCCCGAATACGACGACAACCATCAGCCGGCGAAGCAGGCCGCCACGCGCTACGTCGGCGGCGACGAGACGTGGGCCGCACTGAAGGCGGGCAAGCTTACCGGCGCCGATGCCGACGGCGACGGGACGCCGGACCCGTGGACGTTCGTCGAAAGCAAGCGGGACTTCCTGGCGCTGCGCCACTGGCGGACGCCCAAGCGCGTTTGCGGCGTACTGCAGGTGGCAAGCACGGCACAGCAGTCGCGCGATGCCGGAAACCCGATGAACGATGTGCCGACGCTGGCCGACATGACGCTCGGGGCCATCAACGTCCTTGATGACAATCCCAAGGGCTTCTTCCTCATGGTCGAGGGCGGAGCCATTGACTGGGCGTCACACGGCAACCAGCGCGATCGGGTCATCGAAGAGCAGCTGGACTTCGATGCCGCCGTCGAGGCTGCCGTGAAGTGGGTTCAGGCGAACAGCTCGTGGAACGAGACGCTCATCATCGTGACGGGCGACCACGAGACCGGTTATCTCTGGGGTCCCGGATCGGGGACTGTGGACGGCAAGCCCGTGTGGAACGAGATACGCGACGTCGGTCCGGGCAATCTTCCGGGGATGCAGTACAACTCGACGGGCCACACCAACAGTCTGATCCCGCTCTTCGCCAAGGGGACCGGGGCGGCCGACCTCATCGCGCTGGCGACGGGTCGCGATCCGCGCCGCGGCCGGTATCTGGACAACGCCGACCTGGGCCGATTCCTGATCCGAACCCTGTCGCCGAGATAGGGCACTGCAATGTCCGCTTCTCCCGCGCACGGCTCCGTAGCCCTGGTCCGCGTGGCGGGAGAGCGGCCTCCGGCGCGCAGGAGGCTCCGCCGATGGGTGAGCTGCCGTTCTGGCGCAGCATGGCCGACGGTCCGATCGCCACGGAAGACGAGTTCACGGCGTTCCTCGACCGAGTCGGGGTGTGCCTGTGGACGCCGTTCGGTCGCGTTCCCCTTCCCAACCTCGCCGACATGATGGACCTGGCCAAGCCGGACGACATCTGGGGCACATGGTTCTGGAAAGATGATCTCCATATCGCCCGAAGGCTGTTCTACGGCAAGCTCCTTGCCGGGCGTCCGGCTTTCGTGTCCATGCCGCTGCTGCCTTCCCTGATCGCCGCGCGCGGCGACGTGGACCCGCACACCTACCACGAACAGGGACGCCTGAGCGCCGAGGCTGTGCGTGTCTACGAAGCCCTCGTCCGTTGCCGCGATCTGGCCACTTCGGACCTTCGCCGAGAAGCCGGCCTCGCCGACAAGGGTGACCGAAGCACATTCGAGAACGCCGTGACGGCTCTCGGAGCCCTGTTTCAGATATGCAAGACGGGCATCACGGGTCGGACGCGCGGCACCTACTCTTATCGCTGGGGGCTGCTGGAGGATTGGCTGCCGGACACGCTCTCAGTTGCCGCCCGAATCCGGCCGCACGACGCCGCGCGCCGGATATGCGCCCATCTCGCGTCCATCGGCGCAACGCTCAGCAGGGCCGACACGCGGCGTCTGTTCGGTTGGGACGACGATACGCTCGACGCAGTCGGCCTGTAGCGAAGGTTCCTGCGGAACGCCCCCAGGCGGGCGGTAGAATGGTCGCACCAATCGAAGGAGGTGACGCATGCGTCCGCATCGAGCCATTCTTGTCGGGCTCGGGGCCATGGGCGAAGCGTGGTGCCGCTCCTGTTTGCCGCCCAACATTGCCGACGGACTCGTCGAGGTCGTGGCTGCCGTGGACGTGAACCCCGATCGGCTGCCCGTGGCGCGCGATACGCTGGGACTGAGCGACGACAGGCTGTTCGCCGATCCGGTCCTCGCCTTCGATCGCGTGCGCGCCGACTTCGCCATCATCGTAACGACGCCCGACCGTCATGAGGAGATCGTCAACCTGGCCGTCGAGCACGACATGGACATCCTCTCCGAGAAGCCCATCGCCGACACGCTCGAGGCATCCTGCCGGATCGCCGCGCGGGTGAAGGCCGCCGGGCGCAAGATGGGCGTGACCATGAGCCACCGCTTCGATCAGGACAAGACCACGCTGCGGCGCGAGCTGCGCGCTTCCCGGTCCGGGAGGCTCGATTACCTTGTGGGACGGTTCACCTGCGACTGCCGCAAGTTCGCAAGCTGGGGCAAGTTCCGCCACGAGATACCCGACGCTCTCATGGTCGAGGGCGCCGTGCATCACCTCGACATCCTGGCCGATCTTGCAGGAGCGCCATGCGATACCATCTACGCCCAGACATGGAACCCCGAGTGGGGCGAGTTCGCGGGCGACTCCCAGGCGCTCGTGACCATGACCTTCCCGAACGGCGTCCGAGCAACCTACGAGTGCGCCAAGACCAACGCCGTAGGCCTGAACCCGTGGCAGCAAGAGTATGTGCGGGCAGAGTGCGAGCTGGCCACTCTCATCATGGACCGCAGGCGCGTCGAGCGCTTCCCCTATGACCCTTCGCGAACATGGGCCTCGGTCCGGGAGGGCGAAGGACAGACGGTACCGCCCATCGAACAGCCCAAGTGGGCCAACGCATGGCTGACGGAGCTGTTCGTGCGCTGGCGTGAAGGCGGCGAGCCCATGGAGACCAACGTCGAGGACAATCTGCAGTCCGTCGCGCTTGTGTTCGCGGGCATCGAGAGCAGCCGCGCCGGTAAGCCGGTCAAGGTGCAGGAGATGCTGGCCTCCGCGCGACGATCCGTAGAATGATCCACGCAAGGAGGGTGACCGCGACGACCGAGAGGAGCGCGCTTGCTACGGCGCCGGCGAGTGCTCCGGCAATGGTCCACATCCATCCGTGCCCCGCGCCCAGGCGCCCGCCGATGATAGCGCCGGCGAGCGTGACGAGTAGCGGCAGGCCAACGTTGAAGCATCCGCAGCTGCCGACCGTTGTGTTGGATGCGCTCTCGCCGATGCCGGGTTCGCTTCCCGTAGCCGACAGGTCCTCTGATTGCGCGCCGCTCACCGGCCGCCATCCGGCCCGATGTACTCGGTCGCGACGATCACATCGTCGAACCAGACGCGCCGTGGTCCGTTGTTCCGGCTTTCGTAGAGGCTGAGATCCACTCGGTTCAGGAGAAGGTCGGGTGTTGTGCGGAAGCGGAGGTTGGGGAAGTCGGCCCTGAGCTTCCCGTCTACCCAGAACGCGACGCGCCCGCCGCGCGTGCCGGGCTTGCCGGCGGCGACCATGAGCGGCATCGTCATTTCCGATACCGACGACATCGTCGGTTCGGCTAGACGTGCCTCCCTGCCCAATCAGGGCCGTATCGCGGTGCAGGGCATGGCATCGGTGGACTACCAGGCGTTCGAGATCCTCGGCGCGAAGATGGCCACAAAGAACCGGAGTCCCCGTGCAGCCGCAAGCCCCCTGCCCCCTGTGCGAGCGCTTGACGGGATGGGGGACAGATCGCGCGTTGCGGTCAGGCAGCTCTCTATGGCGTTACTGTGAGTATGCCGGCCTGTTCGGTCGGCGCGTAGGCCGCATTGCCAGCGAACGAGCAGGCGAACGGATGGTCGCCTATCTCGGTTCCGGGCGGAACGGCGTACAGCAGCGAGGCTCGGCCTGCCGCGTTCGTGATCTCGATTCCCACTTCCGTGCCGTCCACGCTGAACGTTATGGGTAGCCCGGCCTTCCACACGTAGTGCGGCAGGGAGCGAACGTAGGCGCGCAGGTACACCGAGCCACCCACCGGCGCCGTGCGGGGTTGCAGAACCCAGATGTACAGCCTACCCGGCAGGGCCGTGAGCGTCGAGGAGCCGATGGACGGTCCGTACAGGTCGTCGCCTGCCCACTCCGCCGTGATCCGACGCTCTCCGGCCCCGGAACCTTCCTCGACAATGTAGGGCAGTACTGCCGGACCAGCGCCGACTGTTGGCGCCGTGCCCACGACAGTGCCGTCCACGGAGAAGGTGATGGGGCGGCCGGGCAGCCGAGCCCTGTCGGTCCGTCGGGACAGGTACCCTTTCAGGAAGCAAGTCGCGCCGATGGCGCCAGTCCGATCCGGCGTGTAGAGACCGGTGTCGGTGCGGAGCACATGCAACGTGCCGTAGCCGGTAGCCGCCCCGAAGGACGCATCGCCCGCAAAGTCCGCCTGGATGGGCCGCATTCCCGTGCCTCCGGCGTCGGGCACGACATAGTTCACGCGCGTCCATCCCGCGGTGTCGGTCACGCCCGAACCTACCACCGTTCCCTCAACCGTGAAGCGCACGTCTCGCCCCACAACTGGTGCGCCGGCGTTGGTCAGCCGCGCGGCGAGCGATACGGTACCGCCCAACTGACCCCATTCGTCGGAGACCGTGAGGCTCGACCCCGTGAGCGGCGCGAACGGGTTCCGTGCCATGGCGACGGTGCCATCGGCCCAGCCGCATACGATGAAAGCGCTATCGGGCGTATAGGCGACGGCAGTCACGCCCTGCCGACCTTCGGTGTATGAAGCGATCTCGACGCCGTCCGCGATACGCCAGAACGTGAGCGCCAGATCTCGGCCCCTCAACCAGTCGCCCGAAGCACAGACGAGGGTCGAGCCATCGGGCGCGACTGCAACCGAGTTGATCATGTGCTTCGGACCCGTGAGGACATGGCGCAACGACCAGTCCGCGGTGTTCCGCAGTCTGATGCTCGGCTCACGTCCGATGCCGGTCCCTGCAGAGATCAGTGTCCGCCCGTCGGGGGTGTAATACAACCAGACGACCGTGTCCTCCAGCGCCTCGAACTCATGTACCAAGCTGAAGTCAGCCGCGCTCCATATACCGTACCGCGTGTAGTCTTGTTTGTAGCCAGTAGTAACCACGTACGCGCCGTCCGGGGAATACCTGATGCTGGTAACGGAGCTGCTCCACTCGATGTCATATAAGCGGGTACCGGTAGAGGGACGCCACACCTGCAGCGTTCGTTTGTCGACCGATCCTGGGGGCGGGAAGTTCTCTGCGTCGCGCCCACAGGCCACTCTCTCCCCATCAGAGGAAAACGCACCACAGTTCGTGTAGGCACTGGCCCCGATCAGATTCCTGAACAGAGTACCGTCGGGGACCCGCCAGAGCCTGGCAGACTCGCGGTCGGGGTTAAACATGCACGACAGCAGGAGTGAGCTGTCGGGCGAGAACGCAACGGTACTCAGGCCCCGATCGTAGACGCTGGCGCGAAGGTCCCTTACCTGCGCTCCGTCGGACGCGCGAAGGAGGCGAATGGTCCCGTCCCAAATCCCGACGGCCACCATACTGCCGTCCAGAGAGACCGCGAGGGCAGCCACTCTGTCCGGGGTACCTACCGACCAGACTACGTCGGGCAGCGCCTCACCAGCAAGCCGCCCCGGGGCCACGGCCAGCCCGACCGACGCGGCACACGCAAGCAATGCATAGACTCTCCGTCGCATCGCCTTCTCCTTTCTCAGATCTCAGAAGGCCTCCGGGACGAGCCCGGCGGTGTGCTTGATCCACTGCATGAGAAACACGCGCTCTTCGTCGCTCACTGCACGCGGCACGACGATGAGCATCCCGAGGTGGCCGTCGAACGGGTGGAAGACCTCCGCACCCGACCGACGGATGGCGCCGAAGCTGAAGCGATTGAACGTGATCGGCTCGACCGATCCGGTCAGGTCGTGCGGGTCCTCGTAGGGTGTCACCGGATCTTCAACGTACGGAGTTACCGCGTAATCGTACGACTCCGTGGGAGCCCACACCGTGCACATGACGTGCGCCGACTGGTCCGGCCCGCCGTAGGTGTCCTGGGTGGTATCCTCGATCTCCTCCTGGCGCGATATTGATCGTGGCCACTGCATCGTTGTGCGATTGCGATCCGTCGCGGTGGTACGCCGACGTGAGCCGCCACATGCGGTAGGGATAGGCCGAGCCGGCGTCCGAGAGAGAGACCAAGCCGTGAGGATGCCCGGATACCGCGTAGGAAGCCGGTTTCAAGAGCGCAATGAGCGTCATCCGGCGGTGAGGATTGTTGGGATCTTGCTGATCCGCGGAGTCGCTCAGCGAGGATCCAAGGCTATCGCAGTAGCAGTACTGGTGGGACTGCTCCGCATAACCCCCTTGGCGGGGCACAAGTGTCCGGGCAAATCGGACTGCGGGGAAGCCGCTCTGTCCAACGCCCGGCGCACATCCGACCCACCAGAATCCCAGGTTCAGGTTGTTCTTCCCGTGCTTGTCGTAGCAGTACCCTCGCGACGGCTCATCGAACTGCCAGCAGGAAACGAGCGATGTCCTCAGGATGTCTGGTCGGGTCGGGTCGGCCATCAGCTCTTCGTAGCCGACAGGCTGTTCGTGGCTGTCCTTCGAGAGGCTCTCCGCTTCCTCGTCCGTGAGGGTAGCCCCGTGATAGTAGCCGTGGGACATCCGGCCCTTGAACCGTTGCTTCTCGGCGGTGTACATCGTGCAGCCGCCGACGTACAGGGGCACGTATTGCGCGCCGTGGATCGGGCCGGCGAACTCTTCCGAAGTCCAGGTCAGTTCGTCGCCGATCGCGGCCACGCCGATTGCGATCAGACCGTTGGCGGCGTCGAAGCGTGCCGCCACGCGATACTACAGCGGCTCCGGCTCATCGAGGTCCATCTGGATGGACGATGTCACCGTCGTCAGGTTGTTGTACTCGCCGTTCGGCGATACCTTGTAGACGAACTCACCGTCGCCCGTTATCCCAAGCCAATACTGCGCCTTGTGCTCCAGTCCCCGCTTGCGGATGATGGGCATGTCCTCGCGGGCGTCCTTGAGCCAGTGGACGTCGGGGCGGACCCAGAAGACCATGGTGTGAACGCGCGCAGACTGGCCTACTGCGCCCATGTCGAGCTCTTCGGAGACATGGCTTCCGTCACGCATCAGGAACGACTCAACCATGTCCCCTGAAGGCCGATGGACCATTGGCCCAGGCCATTCCCGAGACCCGCGTCCGAATACGCCCTCTGCGAACGTAGGCCGTCCTGTCACCGGCGGGTTGTGGGCTGACGCGTACGCGAGCGTGCTGTCATCCTCAGGCGTTTCTGCGATCGGCCACCATGCTCTCCACGTTGCCACGCCGTTGGCGTCTGTGCTCACGCCCCAATCGGCTCGCCAGATCGTGGCGTCTGGGACCTCCTCCCGTGGGTCCCAGCCTTCGCGGATGATCTGGTTGGCTCCATCCACGGCAATGAGCCAGCCTGTCCGAGCGTCCAGCTCGATCTCCGAAGCCAGATGCAGTGCGTTCTGAAGCCGCGATGCCGCTCCGGTCAACACCGGACTGCCGTTCGTAACCTGTTTCCTGCCGCAAGATTCGCCGAGCGCATCGAGCGCTCTTCTCAACAGCGATTGTAGTTCGGTCGCCATTCCACGCCTCCTGTTCTGCGCATTCTGCTTGGGCGGACACGCCGCTCTGCTGCTCGAGCCCGGTGGGGACGAGACGAGCAGCGCCCGAGCGAGAAGGCCATCCACGTGAGCGTGGGTATCAAGTCCGGGGTGTCGCGAACGTCGAGCAGACAGACGAACAGAAACGTGGAACACAGATCTGTGCGGCCCGCCCGAAGGGAGGGTTGCGAGGGTGTGCAACTGGCTCCGTGCGTATTCATCGTGCCAAGGCTCGGGCTACTCAGCGACTCGAGCGGCGCTCTCCGAGCGAACTCCCAGTATTCAGACGCACATCCCGCCGGAAGGTCTCACATTCGCTTGCCGCGGCCCTGTTCTGTGCCGGTCGGCCAGACCCTTGCCCTCCGGCAGGCGATTAGGGGTTGGTCTCTGAAAGATACACGCCATGGCGGCGGCTGCCGCCGCGATAACCGTCAGGTTCCTCATAGGGACGTATGGCCTTTCTAGCGCAGATGTACAACCGCCGGACCGCTGAACGGCGCTCGCAGCGTCTGCTTCGAACCACCGCTGACGGGTTCCGCTCGGGTGACCGTGCCCTCGATCGGATGGATCCACTCGACGGTCAGCGTCCCGCTCGCGGCCGTCAGGTCCATGGTCACCTCGCGTCCCTTCGGCAGATAGGCCACGTACTCGGCGCCGGGCTTGGCCAAGCAGTAGCCGGAAGAAGCCACTGCATCCTGGGGCGACATAGATGCGAGGTCAACGCCCCTCGAAAGACGCAAAGCGACGCCGAGGGCGCGACGGACGGGTTCCCACTGCTCGAAGCTGCCTCCTTCGAGGATGTCCCGCTTGTACGGGTCCATGAAGATGGGGTTGTGCCCACGGAGGAACGTTCGCCAGACCCAGTCGGCATTGCCGCCGATGCCCCAGAGGTGGTCGGTGTCCGACAGGACGACCTTGCGGCCATCGGCCGTGGGCGGGTTCGTGCGGTAGTCACGGGCGCCGGCCTCAGGGTTGGGTGATACCCAGTCGGCGGGACTGTCGAAAAGCGTCTGGTTGCTGCCGCCCCGGTACTGGAATGTCATGCCCACGGGATGCCGCTTGCGCTTGCCCTTCTCGTACTCTTGCATGAAGCGGATCATGTGGTACTGCCACTCGGTCGAGGACGGGTGCGTCTCGTTGCCGATCTCGTAGAGCACGTTGTCGAAGCTGCCCACAGTGTCCATCACCTTGCGGACGTAGGCTTCCTGGATGCGCGTCACTTCGGGGCGAGCGAGCGTGTGGATCTCCAGCCCCTTCCCATCGCCGTTAGCATCGCCGTCGAGGCCGTTCACGTTGTTGGCCGGGTGGAAGGGGTGCTTCTTCCACGCGTCCGCCACGAACTGCATGCCCCAGCCCTCGAAGAGCATGACCGAGACATAGATGCCCCGCTTGCGGGCCGCATCAATGCGCGATCGGAGCCGTCGGAAGTATGCCTCGTCGAACCGCGACAGGTCGAACTTCGGCTTGCCGTCGAGCGCGGTTCCCGGGCCCGTGCGCAGCCACGGGTGCGGGGCGACGAAGTGGGTGCGCGGCATGGGCACGTGCGAGGTCGCGTCCCAGTTGACAAGCTCCCATCGCCAGAGCCGGATGAAGTTGTGGCCGTGCCGGGCGAGGAAATCGAGGTAGCCGTCGAAGTCGAAGGCGGCAGGCGGATCGGTCTCGCCCATGTCCTGCAGGTTGTTCCACGTGTGGGACCCGACCAGCAGGATCGCCTTGCCCGAGTTGTCGGTGAAGTATCGCGGGTTGGCTGGATGCACACGCAACGGGCCGCGCATCGGCGTCGCCTGCGCTTCCGCCCCGCCTTCGGCGGCCATCGCCGCCAGACAGACAGCCGCCATCCCGGCCATTCCCATGATCACGGCGCGCCTCCCTTCGCCAGGCCCGTCCGACGCGTCCGAGCCATCGCCCGTATTCGCTGCACCTGCCCGCCGTACCTTCGGAGTGTGCCCGACCGTTGCGTGGGCAGGGATGCTGAATGCGATCGAGGAGCGCGAGTGCGTCTTCCCGCTCAACGAGGGCGACGCGATCCGCATTACCCCGCCGGGACGGGCAGGGCAGACGTCCCCGCAGGACTACGGAGCCGGCCCTCGACCGCGCAATCTGGCATCTCTGTGCTGCTTCTTCTCCAGAACCGCCACGTCTGCAAGGTCCTTGGGCCGACCGGCGGCCCGCTTGTTCTTAATGAGGTGCCCGAGGCTGATCACAGGCACGGGGACTCCGTCCAGTGTCATCGTGTCCGCCCGATCCATGCACTCTGTGAAGGTGACGCCGGAAATCGTCGTCGCGATCTCGATCCTGAGCGGCGGCCTGCCCATGCGGACCATGCCCCGTTCGCGCATGAACAGCTCCGGTCGCAGCTCCGGAAGCCCGAACCCGAATCCCGTCAGGGCGGCAACGAGGCGTTGTGCATTCGCCTCCGAAACCTCGACCCAGACATCGAGGTCGTTGGTCGCACGGGGATACCCGTGGCATGCCACGGCGTAGCCCCCGATCAGCAGGTAGACCACCCCGCTAGCATTCAGTGATCGTAAGAACTCTCTGAAGTCGGCCGGTAGCTCTACGTCCATAGTTGAGTCTTCTGAGCATCTCCAGATGCCGCAAGCGATCCTCGACTGACGCTTCGAACCAGTACTCGATGTCCGGGTCCTCGTCGTCCAGCGAGCCGACGCTGAGAGCGCTTCGGTCCAATCTGAGTTCGTCAGGCGAAACGGGCTCCATGGCCCGATTGTACCTCCGCAGGCAGGACCCGGAGCGCCCCAAGTCCGACAGGTCCGACAAGTACGACCCGTCGGACGCCCCCCGCCAAGAGGGAAACACGCCCCCGAACCAGAACGTAGTCGCGGTAAGTCCTTCCCCTGGAGACACCGATGCCGAAACCGCAGAAGGAGGCGCCGCCCGAAGAGTGCTGGGCCATAGACCTGGGCACGACGAACACCGTCGTGGCCCGGTGCGTGAGCAGGGATGCCGCGCCGGTGCACCTGGGCGACGTGTGCGTCGAGGAACCCATCGAGCACACGCCGATGGTCCCCTCGCAGCTCTTCTTCGATGCGCACGACCGGTGCCATATCGGCGCCCATGTCAAGGCGGCGCTCGAGCTGGAGCGCGACTTTCATATGGGCAAGCTCACGCCCCTGGCGCGCTCGTGGAAACGGGCGCTGGGCCGCGAGCCGACCCGTCCCATCGCCCGCTGCGCCGGCGCGAACATCACCGCCCGGGCGTGCGCCTCGGCGTTCGTCGAGCGGGTCACCGCGCTGGCGAGCGACGAAGCTGAGCGCCTCGCGGGCCGCAACCGGGCGCCCGAAGGGTTTCTGGCCCGGCTGCTGCGCCTCTTCCGCCGTCCCGAACCGGCCATCCGCGACCTGGTCATCACCGCGCCGGTCGAGAGTTACGACTCCTACCGCGCCGAGCTGCACGGCATCGCGCGCGGACTGCGCGTGCGCCGGTTCCGAACCCTCGACGAGCCGGTCGCGGCGGCGCTTGGCTACGGCGTGGACCTCGGCGCTCCGAAGACGCTGCTCATCGTGGATTTCGGCGGTGGCACGCTCGACATCGCCGTCGTCGAAGTCGGCATCGAACCGCAAGCCGGTTCCGACGCCTACCGGAGGGCGCGCGTCTTCGCGGCCGGCGGTCTCGACATCGGCGGAGAGACCGTGGACGATTGGCTGGCCGAAGCTGCGTGCGGGAAGCTGTCGAATCTGCCCGAGCCCGTGCGCGCCGCGATCCGCGCCCGGGCCGAAGCCGTGAAGATCGAGCTCAGCACCCTTGCGCTCTCCACCGACGCAGCCGACTTCCGAAGTCCCGGCCTGAAGACCGTCCGCATCAACCGCGGCGAGTTCGAGCAGCTACTGCGCGACCAAGGGCTCTATGACAGGATCGGCGAGCTGACCGACCGCGTTCTGACGGAGGCTGGAGACGCCGGCGCCCCCGATGTCGAGGAGGCGCTGCTCGTAGGCGGCTCGACGCAGTTGCCGGGCGTGGCGGCGGTTATCGAGGCTCGGGTGGGCCGCAGGCGCGTGCGCGCATGGTCGCCCTTCAGTTCAGTGGCCGTGGGGGCGGCGCTCTTCGGCGCGGGCCATGCTGTGGACCAGATCATCCACCACGACTACGCCGTGCGGCTCCTCGATCATACGCATCAGCAGCCCGAGTACGAGCTGCTCGTGCGGCGCGGCTCCCGCTATCCGGCCCCGGCGGGCGACGCGCGACACTATGCGCTGCAGGACGGCCAGAACCAGCTCGTGCTGGCCGTTTGCGAAGTGGGTCTCGCGGGGAGGGCGCGCATAGACTGGAAGGAGCGGGCCGGCGGCCACCGGTACTGGACGCCGACGGCTGTCGAGGAGCGCGAGTGCGTCTTCCCGCTCAACGAGGGCGACGTGATTCGCATTACCCCGCCGGGACGTGCAGGGCAGACGCGCCTCCGTGTCGAGTTCATGGTGGATGAGGACCGCTACCTATGCGCCACCGTCCACGACCTGCTCACCAAGCGCGATATCCGCACCAATGAGCGCGTGGTGAGGATGCGGTAGGAGGAACGGCCGGATGCCCGAATGGTTTATCGAAAATGAGAAGGACGGCACGGTCCTTGCCCTGATCCCCGAGGGGGAGTTCCTGTGCCACGACCCGCCCTTCCCTGTCTATCTCCCCGCCTGCTACATCGCCGTCACGCCAGTGACGAATGAGCAGTGGCGGCGCTTCGTTGCAGAGGCCGGCTATCGGTCGGATCGGTCGGATCGGTCGGATCGGTCGGATCGGTCGGATCACCCCGTCGTGAACGTCACCTGGTACGATGCAGTGGCGTACTGCGAGTGGGCCGGGCTGCGCCTGCCGACGGAGCTCGAGTGGGAGAAGGGCGCCCGCGGGCTGGACGGCCGCGTCTACCCCTGGGGCGACGACTGGGAAGACGGCCGCCGGTGCCGCTGGTCGCGCAACAGCGGCAACGAGAAGACCTGCTCCGTCTGGGCGTATCCCGAGGGCATCAGCCCCTGGGGCCTGCGCCAGATGAGCGGCAACGTATGGGAATGGTGCGCCGACTGGTTTGATTTCGATGCCCCCGACCGCTGGAAGCGGGGCGATACCGCACAGGCGTCTACTGATACTTACCGTTGCCTGCGCGGCGGGTCGTGGTCCTTCGACTTCGCCGACGCCTTCCGGTGCGCCAACCGCCGCAACTTCTACC
>JBBIQU010000072.1:0-8802 GCA_037442185.1 Chthonomonadales bacterium
CTGTCAACTCGTAAGTTAGCTCCTATGCCCTTGCCCCCGCCCACCCAGGTGGCGGGGGAACTGGGCTGCGCACAGGGGACGGGGGCGGGGGAACTGGCCTGCGAGTTGGGGGCGGGGTGCGATTGCCCGACCGAGAGGGTTCTGATATAATGGGCTCTCCCATGGAGGCGCGCGCATTCCCAACGTTCGGGCAGGAGCTCTATCTGCGCGAGACGATCAGCGCAGCGGCGCTGCTCATGGACACGGGTCTCCGTCGCGGCGTTTCGGAGATCGTTGCGGCCTCGCTGAGCCATCGGTCGGCCAAGACTCGCGCAAGGATCGCCGCCAAGCTGGCCCAACGCTTGAGAGCCGGCGCAGCATCGCCGGAAGACCGACCGCGCTTTCTGCGGCTCATATCGAACATCGGCGACATGTCGGTCCGGCGCGACCTGGTCTACTACGCCACGACGCGGGCGGACCCGCTGGTTGGCGCTGTCGCCGCTGAGCTCCTCTATCCTGTCCTCATCGAGGGCGGCACGCCGAAGGGCGCGCAGCACGATGAGCTGGCGCTACACCAGTCCGGCCTGCTGCTCACGGTTGAGCCCATCGTGCCCATGGAGTTTGTGATCCGGTATGCGGCGCGCGAGTGGCGATGCGTGAGCAGGCGGTCGCTGCTGCTGGCGCTTCGCATCCTGCGCCAGGTCGGCATCGCCCGAACGGTGCGCATGCGGGGAGCCTCCGGCACAGTGGACGCGGTCGGCATTGCGCCCCACGACCTGTCGCCTGCGGCGTTCGTCTGGTGCTTCATGGACGAGTTCTCGAGGTCGGTGCCAGCAGCGACGGCCGACCGGGTCGAGCGCTCGCGGTTCGCGCGTGTGTTCGTTGTTCCCCCGTCGCTCATTGACGCTCGCCTCGATCAGGCCGAGCGTGAGGGGTTCCTGCGCACGAAGACCTTTGCAGGAGCGCGCCGCGTCGTGCCTGCGATGACGACTGGAGAGGCGGTTGAGCGACTGCTTCGTCTCTGACCAAAGCGCGCGTGAGTGGCGAATCGCGGCGAACGTCGTCGCCATGCGCGCAAGCCCCGACAGCAAGGCCGAAATGGTGAGCCAGGCGCTGTTCGGCGAGTCGGTTGAAATCCAGGCTCAAACGGGCGAGTGGTCGCTGGTGCGCACTCCCGACGGGTACGCCGGATGGGTCCGAGGCGATGCCGTCGTCCCATGCGACGCTGCTGCTCCGGCGAAGGTAGTCACATCCCTGATCGAGCCCGTCTTAGACGGGCCTGACGGAGAGCCGCGCGGGCTGCTGCCTCTGGGGGCTATCGTCCATGAGAACGCCCAATCGAGCGGGAACACGACCGGACCATGGACGCGGATTCACTTCGGCATGGCCGGCGAAGCGTTCATCCGAACCGCCGCTCTTGATGAT
This sequence comes from Chthonomonadales bacterium, assembly GCA_037442185.1. Taxonomy (GTDB): domain Bacteria; phylum Armatimonadota; class Chthonomonadetes; order Chthonomonadales; family CAJBBX01; genus JAAYVH01. The sequence continues at coordinate 1,405 of JBBIQU010000072.1, forward strand.
CCGCCTTCACGCGCGAAGCCGGTGAGTACCGCCGAGCTCGCGGCGACTGCAAAGCGGCTCCTGGGGGTTCCGTACCTGTGGGGCGGCAGGACGCCGTTCGGCATTGACTGTTCCGGCTTCACCCAGCTTGTCTACGGCCTGCACGGCACGGTGATCCCGCGCGACGCCTACCGGCAGGCCGCATGGGAAGGCTGCCGACGCGTTGACACCGATGACTTGCGCGAAGGCGACCTGCTCTTCTTCGGCGGCGACGCCGACCCGAGGCGCAGGGGCATCACGCATGTCGGGATGGCTCTCGATGCGCATCGCTTCATCCATTCGGCGGGCGGAATCGGAGTGACCATTTCAGGGCTCAGCGACGCACCTTACGGGCGGCTCTTGAGGCTCTGCGCGCGCGTGGCGACCACAGTCCCATAACGTATCGCGCCCCCTCCGGCACGAGTGCCGTTGGAGGGGGCGCGGCGAGAAGTCGGGCGGACGGCCCGGGAGGATCAGCGCATCCTCGGCGTTTCGACCGCCCGCACGAAGTCCAGCGCGATCAGCGCATCAAGCTTGTCGGCGGTGATCGTCCCAAGCAGCAGCTTCTTCGGGCGAAGCTCGGTCGCGAGAACGAACCCCGCTTCCTTGAGCCTCTTGAGCCCGTCTGCAGGAAGCTCGGCGAGCCAGACCTGTATCTCCAGCTTGCCTTTGGCTCCCTTGTCGAGCCGATCACGGAGCTCCTTGCTCAGTTTGAGCGTTCGCAGGGCCGCGCGACGGTCATCGGGCTTCATACGCTCGAGGGTCTTGCGCGCCTCCTCAGCCGGCAGTGCCGAGAGATCAAGTCCGAGATGACGGTCCTCCGTTTCCGCCTTGTCGGCTCGGACGCGGCGTCGGTTCTCGCTCAGGCTATACGCGAGTCCTCCTGCGCCGGCACTGCCTTCGTAGCCGCCGCCCATCGGGCTCTGCGAGATTGTCTTGCCCAGCATCATCGGGGCGCCTGCAACCGCAGCCATCCGGGACGCCGGAACCGGCATCTGCTCGCGATCGCCGAATATGCCTTCATAGGACACGCCCTCGGGCATCTCGACCGGGACGTCCACGGTCCTCTGCTTGCCGCCGACATTGACCACCTTCTGCTCGACGGCGACGAATGAGGTGTACTGGCTCATGAGCCGATGCTCCAGCGCTACCCTTACGATGGCGTCCTTGATGTCGCCCTTGGGATTGCCGGTCTGCGCGCCGACCCAGTCCTGCCGCTGGATCTCCTCGATCTTCTCGCGGGCCCAGAGCGTCGAGATGGCGCTGCCGTCGGCATCCCGATCGGGCAGGCTCACCTTGATCCTGCGGCTCCAGGGCTTGCCTCGCAGGGTGCCGCTGACCGTGATGAAGCCCTCGGCGGCCCTGGAATACCTGCCCTTGAGGATCACCGGCTGCGCCGTGAACACGTCCGGAATGTGGCTCGGGTAGACCTCCTCGACCGGAAGTCCGCCCCAATCCACCGATACGTCAATCAGCAGCGGGCTGGAGATGCGGCGGTAGAAACGGGCCGCATGCTCGGCGCCCGGCGCATCGAGGAACACGTAGTCGGGAGCGCCCTTGCCCTCGCGGGCCATGCCCTCGATGAGGAACCGGTTCACCGAGTTGCCGATACCCATGGGGAACATGCGCGCCTCGCCGCGGTGCTTGCCGATGTACTCGATGATCTGCATGTCGTTGCCGACATAGCCGTCGGTCAGGTAGCAGACGATCCTGAGTCGGCCCGGATCGCGCGGGATCTGGAGCGCGTAGTCCACGGACTTGAGGATATCCGTGCCGCCTCTGCCTTCGATCGGCTCGAGCCATTTCAGGGCCTTCTCGATATTGGCCTTCGTCGCGGGCACGGGAGCCTCGAAGCAGGGGAACACCTCCGTATTGAAGCCGATGAGCTGGAAGGTGTCGCCCGGGTTCAGGCTCTTCAGACAGTGGGCCATGGTCTCCTTGGCCTTCTTGATCGGCCACCCGCTCTGCGAGCCCGTCTGGTCAATGACGAACACCATCTCCTTGGGCGACACCATGTCCTGCGGAGGCGCCATCGGGGGCTGCATGATGAGCGTGAAGTAACCGCCTTCGGCGTCGGGCTTGACATAGGTCAGGATGCCTTCGGCCATCTCGGAGCCGGCCGCCGAGAAGCGCAGCACAAAGTCCTTGTTGGGGATCGTGGCCTGATCCGCCAGCTTCACCACGGCCCGATTGGGACCTGCGGGCGTGACAATGACCTTGTGCAGAGCGCTCTTCACCTCGCGCAGCGGGAGGCCGGCGTCCAGATTCACGGTCACGGAGATGTCATGGCCGGCGCGCGTGCCGGGAGGGGTGATGGGAGGCGTGATCTTCTCGGCATCGGTGACAACGGAGGTCTTGCCCGGATCTTCGTAGATCACCTTGTCCTTGCTCGGGGCTCCCCTTTCGCCCGGCTTCCTGTAGCCGCCGCTGGGGGTGTATCGGGGTCCGACGACCATGGGGTACGCGAACTCGTAGCGTCCCTCTTCGTACTTCAACAGGTTGACGTAACTGATGGTGATCTTCACGTCGCTGCCGGGCATGATGTTGGCCACGGCCTGGGTGAAGATGTTGGGCCGCTCCTGATCGAGCAGGGCGGCGGCCTGACCGCGAGCCTTCGCCTCTTCGTAGACGACTCTCGCATCTTCGCGCCGCATGATCTGCCCCTTGATCACCCGCTTGCCGATGACCATGGTCATGTCGTCAACGGCGGCATCCGCGGGCAGCGGGAACGTATAGATGGCCTCGATGGGCTCCCGCGACGGATTGGCAAACTGCTGGGTTACCGTGACGCGCGAGACGTAGCCCGCGATGTCGGCCACAACGTCGGTGTGCTTGAGCGGACAGAATCCGACCGTCTTGCCGGACTTGTCCATGATCTGCAGCGCGCCCGGCGTTTCCTGATGCGAGACGGCGACAGGTTCTGTGTGGACCCGGGATGTTGAAGCGCCCGGCTTGGCGCGCCCGGTCTGACCGACGAAGGTCCTGATGGAGGCAAACGCCGCCACCGCCGTCAACGCCGCCACCGCGGCGGCAACGCGCCACTTCTTTGCAGATCTCAGTGCATTGGTGTTCATGGTTCGCTCCGTTCCTCTCCCCGCCTGCCCGGCAGGGGAGATGCAATCATCGGACGATAATCCAACCGTCGGTCCGAACGGCATCGGGCGGAGCTGCGCCTTCCTGACGCAGCGCTCGCACACGAGCCGGCGAACCGATGATGTTGAGGAGGACGCCGCCACGCGCGTGACCCGCAGCGTCCGACCTGGCGGCCCCGGGCGCCGCGCGCATTCCGGCCGCGCCCGCCAATCCCATGCGCCCCGCCATGCTCTCAACGGCGCCGTCTGCCGTCGCAAGCTTGTCGCCATGGGGCGGGACGGCGGCATATCGGCGCGGAATCCGGCTCCCCGAGACCTCCCATCGAATGTCGAGGGCACGCGCAACTATACGCAGGACTTCGCCCACGGGACGGTCGCTGCAATGGATGGCGATCGGCTGCTGCGCAAGACGAGCGGGCAAGACGATGTCCACGCCGGAGTCGCCCCCGATCCTGCCCGAGAGGTCGGCAAACGTGATCTCGTCTTCGGTCAGCGACACCGGCTTGGCCAGTCGGGCGTCGGCGAAGCTCGGCGGTCCGTCCGCGCTTCGATCCGCATCGGCGGGCGCGTTCAGATAGGCAAGGTCGGCATCCGGAGCCTCAGCGCGGCGCGCCTCTTGGAGCGCCGGTGCAGGCGGCTGCGCCTCTCCGGCGCCAGAATCGGCGAAGGCCTTTTCCGACTCCAACTGCGATACCGCCCGCGTACGCTTGTCGGCGCGAACGGGAGGGAACGCCTCGGCAACGCGCGGCGCTCCTGCCGATGGGGCCGTGGTTCCGCGCCCCTTCGCTTTGCTTTCGCGGGCGGCGCCCTTCGTGAGCGGAAGAGGCGAAGGAGCCGTCTCGACAGCCTTGGCGGATCGGGTCGCTCGTTCGGCGCTCGACGCAACGCTCTGTCCCGCGTCGGGCGCAACGCCATCGCCGATGCGGCTTCGCACCACGACCACCAGGATCGCGGCGGCGGCCAGGGCGGCAATGGGGCGGAGGACCGACAGGCCCATGTGCATCGCCGGTCGGCTTCGCGAGCCGGTACCTCGCGACTCTTCGATCCACCGATGGACGGCCCGTTGCGCCATACCTTCGGGGACGGGCGCTTCGGTCAGGCCCGACAGGAGGTCGGAGACTTCGCTGGGCGTTAGGGGTTCGATCTCGGCCATGTCAGTTACCCGCCTGAAGCGCGCCGGCTCGCCAGACAGCGAGAGCCTTGCGCGCCCGGTAGAGCTCGTTCTCGACCTTCTTGGCATTCCAGCTCAGCGTTGCGGCGATCTCGTCAACCGTGAGGCCCTGCACATCCTTGAGGATCAACGCGGCGCGCTGGGACTCGCTCAGGGCTCCAAGGGCGTCCAGCGCCAGCTGGTGCCGGATCGCCGTCTCCTCGAACCCGCCGCTTGCTCCCGCGAACCGCTCCGCGGCCTCAAGCGGGGCCGTTGGCCTGCGTGATCGTTTCCATTCGATGCACACGTTCACCGCAATCCTCTGCAGCCAGGTCCCCACCGCAGCATCTCCCCTGAACCCGGCCAGTCCGCGCATAGCCCTCAGGAATGTCTCCTGAACTGCGTCCTCGGCATCGGCAGCATTCCGCAAGATGCCGAGGCACAGGTGATAGAGGGGCGCTTCGTAGGGCGTCAGCAGCCGTTCGAGCGCGAGGCGATCCCCCGCCCGGCATGCTGCCATCAGCTCTCGTTCGGACGCGGTCCTTACCGATTGACCGCCTTCCGCGTGCTGCGTCGTACCGCGATGCACGCGCCGCCTCCCTATGCGCTGTTCTGATGGATTAGACGTACGAAGGCCGCGAAAACACTCAGCCTGCGAAAAAGAACCCGCTCAACGCCGTTGCGACGCATGCAGGACGGAGCTTGAGCCGAGCCGCCAATGCGCTCGACCTTCACCGGGGATTCGTGTGGTTCCCCCCGGGGTCCGCGGGTCGCGGTCATGGCGCGAACGCCGACCTATGGCGCCCGATGGATCCCGGGGGCGTAACTTGAGCCGCTAGAGTTCGATCACCCAGCTCCGCATCTCGTCAAACGGTCCTTTGATGATGAGGGCCGTCGGCTTGGCATCCTTGGGGATGGGGATGCTCATGCGGAACTTGACCTCGGCAGCCTTCTCGAGATTGAAGTCAACCGACCGTTTGCCCGTGGCGTGAACCAGCTCTCTGATGCCTTCGGCGACGCTGCCGTCGTCCATCCGAGCGCTGATGTTGAGGCCCGAGAAGTCCAAGGCGGTTTTTGGGCTCGGAGGCACCAGCCTGGCGCGCAGAGATACCACGAGATTCACGTGATCCTCAGGCAGTTCGCCGTCTTCGGTGATCGGCTCGGAGACGACGGTATGGCTGTCAACCGTCACGTCGAACGCGCTCTGGTACACGGGCTCGCGAAGCGGGAGCGGGAAGGGAACGCCGACCTTTGCGGCGCACTCCGATCGCGCGGAGCAACCCGACTTGTCGTCGGGATCGGCATAGGCCGCTTCCAGCGGCTTCACTTTGCCGGTGAGCGCATAGCGCAGCACGCGGTCGTCGTGCGACTGGATGATCAGCTTCTCGATGTCGCCCTTGGCAGGCAGCGCGACATACGTGTAAGCGTCCATCTTCTGTCCCGGCTTGAGCTGAAGGTCAATGTCCGAGCCCGTATCCGGACGGAAGGCGGTGCGGGAGCCGTCATGGTTGGTGCCCTGCGTGTCCACGGCCATGAACTTGAATGTGCCGCCGGTGACGGGCCTGTCCAGCGACTGCGGGTTGTGGAAGGTGAAGTACACAACCAGGGCTTTGTGCGCCGCGTCGGGCTCATAGAAATACTCGCCCGCCCGGATGCGATCGGCCCGGTACTCGACGCGGGTCACCTTGATGTTCATCGGGTCGTCCTTGCCGAGCGTGTACTCCGTTCTTACCACAGCCTGGTCACCGGACATCTGCTTCGTGCCGAGCACGGGCGGCTTGACGGGCTTCTTCTGAGACGACGTCGTGGGCTTCTTGGTCTGCGGTTTCTTCTTGGCTTGAGCGACGGTCGCTGCCGGAATGGCGGCGATCAGGCACAGTACGGCGAGTGCGGCACAGACGTTGCGCATGTCAGTCTCCTCTTCGAGATGCGTTGTCGTGAATGGCTCGTCGGTTGGCTCAGTGATGAGGTTCCACCGGGCTCGACCTTCGTCCTTCGGCCGACTGTTGCTCCTCGCCTGGCGGTTCGGCGCCAGGCGGAGGCGCAGGTTGCGTCAGTTGCTCTTGGTGCGCCGCCGCCCTACTTGACGCGCACCACGGTCTCGGTCTCGAGCGACTCGATGGCGGCGGCTATGACCTTCTGAGCCGCGAGGCCGTCGGCGCCGGTACCGTCAATCTCGTCGGGCTTGGCGCCCTGGCTGACCTGCTCGGTGAAGCGATGCAGGCGCGCCCTGAACGTGTCTTTGAAGTCCCGATAGCCGCCGAAGACGGGGTTCGTATAGACCTGCTTCTCGTAAGTTTCGGCGGGATAGAGCGTGGCCTCGCGCCACATGTCCTCGATAACCAGGCGGCCTCCGGTACCGGCGACTTCGCAGCGTTCCATGGGGTGGCCTCGCGCGATGTCGTAGCTTCCGGTCAGGGAGCCGACGACGCCGTTGACGAAGCGCATGTTGAACTGGGCCGTGGACCATATCCTGCGTCCGGGGGCCTTGACGGCGAAGCATTGGACCGCCTCGATGTCGCCGCAGAAATGCCGCATGACGTCTATCGTGTGCGGATGGAGCGCCTTCAGGTGGAAGTAGGGCGAGCTTTCGTTCGGGTTGCCGATCCACATGGCCATGTTGACGAAAAGAAGGCGCCCGAGCCTGCCCTCGTTCTGCCATCGCTTGGCGATGCGGGCAGCGGGGGTGAACCGATGGTTGAAATCAATGCCGAAGCAGAGCCCCTTCTCGCGCGCCTTGGCGACCATGGCCTCTGCGGGCTCGATCTCATTGCAGATGGGCTTCTCGCATAGCACGTGGCATCCGGCCTCGAACGCCTGCATGGTGGGTTCGTAATGGTCGCTGCCGTACTCGATGCCGCCCGTTGCGATGCTTGCCATGTCGGGCCTGAGCCTATCGAGCATCTCCACGGCGTTGACGAAGCCCGGGACGCCATGTTCCTTCGATGCGGCCTCTGCCCGCTCGGGGATGATGTCGCAGACACCCACCAGCTCGGCGTTCGGGTCCTCCCGATAGATGCGCGCATGCCGATTTCCGATCGGCCCCATTCCGATAACGACGACGCGAAGCATGACTTAGCCTTCTTTCGTTGACGCTAAATCTAGTGTACCGCGGTGCGCGATCAGGGCAGGTAGCTC
>JBBIQU010000072.1:8902-19779 GCA_037442185.1 Chthonomonadales bacterium
CTTTCGTTGACGCTAAATCTAGTGTACCGCGGTGCGCGATCAGGGCAGGTAGCTCACCGTGGCAGTAGCCACGAACCCGTGGCGCCGGTGGTGGTTATGCTGGTTCAGAGTGCCGAGTTCATGGGCCGGAGGCTTACGGCTGCGCTGCATGGTCAGCAATCGCTCCCGCAGACCTGGGCATCCCGCGCTTCCAGCCCCGTGAGCGTGCAGTGCCGCGCGAGGCGCCGAAAGTCACTCTTCGCTGAAGTCAAGTAGGCTTTGCCGTGGCCCGAGGAGCTTATCCAGGTTCTCGGCGCGGACAAGAGCGTCGGGTAAGGGTAAGCGCTCCAATGCGCGAGGCTCGACCTTGATTGCATCGCCGCCGTAGGACTTACCGACCTTTCTGAGGTTGGCAATCGTCTCAGGCGCTGAGAGTATCCTCCAGAGGCTCTCAACGAACTCCGGATCATCGCGCTTCGGATAGACGCACAGGAGGCAGGTCAACGGTACGACACCTGCATGGTTTCTAATAAAGCGCGCGCATCTTCGCCCCAGGTACGCGAACATGATCGGAGGGACATTTCGGGTCTCCATGCGATACCACGGCCTTCGCGTTCTGATTAGCGCCTTCGTGTTGAGCCCGCGTCTCTCGCCTTCTCTCAGGTATTGCTGAACTTCAGTGGGAAGTTGCTCGAAGGAATAGCCATTGACGCTGAGAAGCCGGGTCGGCCGAGACCGAGCCTCAAGTAGCTCAGCGTCTTCGGGAGTGAACTGCTCTCCTTTGATATCCCGCAATCGCCCGACAGCCTTGACCAGCAAGGACTCCGGTATCCCAAGCTCGTGCGCCTGCCTGAGAGTCATGAAGAAGAAGTCATTGTCGCCCGTGACGATCCCGCGCTTGACGGAGGCATAGTCGCCGAGGGTGTACTGATCCGCGGTGGCTTGCATCGGCGGACGAGAAAGCCCTGTCGAAAGCGCCTCATCGATGCTCCTCCGGTGGACCTCGATGGCATTGTACTCTTCGCGAGTCTCGCCCGATAGCAGCGAGATAAGTTCATCGCAGTTCGCGCGCTGGCACCTCACCCAATCGAACTGCTTCTCGGGGCGTTCGTTCCTGATACAGAACACCAGCGCATTGGTGTCAACATCGGGGAAAGGAGCCGCCTCGGGCGAGAAGACGACAACGGTCTCCAACCTGTATCGCGACACAATCCAATCCCAGAGCGTTTGAGCAAACACGCCCTCACAGGTATCTGCGGACACGATGAAGCTGAGCCGACCTCCCGGCGATAGCGTCCGAAGCGCCCTGATGAGGAAATACACGTGGAGCCCTGCGCGCCCGTCAATGCGCCGACCGGTCTCGGCCTTTGCGAACGCGCGCAAGGATGCTTTCTGCGGTGTGGCAATCCGATGATGCCGGATGTATGGTGGATTCGCGACGATGGCTGGGAACTGCTCGGACGGCGGATCAAGCACAAAGTCCCTGATGCTCACGTTCATGAGATCGGCGTCGGTGAGTCCTGCGTTGCGCGCTTGGTGGACCATGTCGGGGTCAATGTCGCGGCCGAAGAGCACAAGGTTGAAACCGTGCAATGCCGCATAGCGTTTCGCCGCTCGGAAAAACGCGCCTTCACCTAGCGCCGGATCGAGCAACCGCCCCGGCTTCTCCCGTAGAGCATAGGCGACCATGAACTCAGCCACCCAGTCGGGCGTCCAGAACTGGCCCTTGGTCCGGAGCCTCTCGCGCTCACGGCCTGTTCTCGGAAGAGCCTGGGGTCGTGTTTGGTTCATCCGAGTCTCTCGGCGGCATCCAGGACGGCCAACGTTTCCTGGCTCAGTTCGGACTTGCCCCCGACAAACCGCACGTACGGAAGTATGTGCCCGTTCCTATCGGTGATCGAGTCAGCCTCGAGCCGCGGCTCCTCAACTGTAGTGGCCAGCGGGTAAGCGTGTTTGTGGTAGATCTTGTAGATCACCTTCTTGGTAGTTGCGCCGCCGGGGGCCTGAAACACCTGCTGTGTTGGCTCAATGTCACCTCGCATCAATAGACGCTCGGCATCGGCGAATGATATACCGTACGCCTCATCAAAGAAGGCGTGCCACACATGGATCGGAACTCCGGTCCTCGCTTGCCAGCTTCTCAGGGGCTCTCTATCCTCTTCCTTGATGATGATCGTCGGAACCACGGCGGTCTTCTTAAGACCCTTGCGTCCGCCAAGACGCTTCTGTGGTGTGAGCGGCGATGCGTAGTCGGGCATTTGCTTGGCGCGCCATAGGCTGTTCTCGCATTCAACAGCGATGACAGCGCGTGCCAACAGGTCCTGCATATGGGGATCGTCCTCCGGGGTGAACGGCAACTCACTGATACCGTTCAGCGCGTTGACGGTGGCATCAACCCTGGCTTGGTCTGTCGTCCGATAGATCAGCAGGTCGGGCCTCTTGATGTTTCCGAGGCCCGCTCTCTCAAGGCGCTCGAAGTACAGCTCGAACGCGCGAACATCGTTGTCAGGTGCGGTTCCGCTCGGACCATAGGGCGACGCGAATTACTTTCCCGTGGCGTTCCCGGCTTGGGTCAGGCGTTCTTCGCTCCAGACGCCCTGAGACCAGCGCATCAGGAAATCGCTTCCGCGAAGGCGGCGGGGATTGAGCAGGAACTCCGCCCAGTTGACCTTGCCCATGGCCCGGAGGGCCATACATGTTTCCTCCATCGAGACCACCAAGGCCCTCTCGAAAGGATGCTCTGAGGGTCCTGCCACATCGCTCCGTTCGTGTCTCATCCATTCCCCCTAACGGTCTAATGCGCGCATGATTCACCGTACCACAGACCCGCATGAACGCGAATGGGCTGACGTTTCTGTTGGCGTACAGCAGAACCGTATGCGGGGCGTATTCCGCTGGGCCGATGCTCTCCGAAGTAATCACTCGCAGTGACTCAACGTATGCGGAAAGGCTCGTCGGCAGACTCGGGGTTCATGCGGCTCCGCGGGGCCGATTCGGTGTGCGGCAGAGCGGACGGGCGACCTGCCTTAGCCACTACAGATACTGCAACATGCGTGGCTGTTCATGGAGTCCGTGGCGCCCCCGGTGCTCGACGTGACTGCCACCGCATAGTGATCGTGTAGGAGGTGCGTGCGCTCGAGGATGAGCTATGGTGACGGCGGCGCCCAACACCCCGTTGTCCGGTGGCCTCGCCCTGGCGAGCCGAATACTCCCCTTGAGGCACAGGGTGCGGCGCGGCAAGACCCAGAGGGCACATGCTAACGCCGGATGCGCGGCGCCGGCAGTGGTACACTGAAGGCATGGACACCACGAGCGTTAGCAGCGCACTGAGCACGCTGAAGGACCTCCCTGCGCACGTTGTTCGCTGGGATGTCGTGGAGGACACGGACGCGTCCGGCAGCGAAGCGCTTTGGGTGTGGGCGTACCTGAGGGACGCCGACCTCACCCGATCCGTACGCAATCGCGTGCGCGATCTGGTGAGAGCTACGTTGAGGGGCCTCCCTGAAGTTGGAGACCGATGGGTGTACGTCCGTTTCCGAGGCGAGTCGGAGGCCTAGTCGGTTGGGTCTTCCAGATGATTTGCTGCATCAGGCTCGCCGCTGGCGAGAGCAGAACCCAAGCGCCCGCGGCAGGCCAGCCTGAGACGGGCCGTCTCGGCCGCATATTACTCACTGTTCCATCTGCTGGCGGAATCGGCAGTCAACCGCTGGATCGGACGCACCCCGGACAGAGAACCGCTTCGGAGTCGCCTCCGCCGCGCCTTCGTTCACACAACGATGGACGAGGCGTGCAGGGAGATCGTCAAACAGGGCGGGGGCAAGCTCAAGGGAGCGCTTGCTGGGGCGCAGGTTCCGCAAGAAGTCGTGCGGGTCGCTCAAGCGTTTGTTGATCTCCAGCAGGACCGGCACGACGCCGACTACGATCTGAGCCGTTCGTTCACGCGGCAAGAGGTGCTCGACCTCATTGATCTCTGCGATGCCGCTCATGCTGACTGGAAGGCAATCCGAAAGTCCGTTGCGGCCGACGTCCTGAGCGCAGCTTTCCTCGCGTTTCGCGGTATGACCCGCTAGTAGTACCGTAACCATGCGCCCGCCGCTCCACGATTGCGGCGTTCCGAGCGTCTGCGGCCCGGGCCCGAGCGATCAGAAGCGATTGCGTTCAATGCCCTGCGCGAGTGCTGACGCCTACGGGGCAGCCTCAAGTTCGCCCGACAGCAAGACCGCCTGGCCTTTCCGGAGCCGGAGAGCCGTTTGACGATCGCCGTACCGCACGCGATGCTCGCCCGCTCGAAGTCCCTTGAGCCGTGCTTCCGCGAGCTTGCCGTCGCGCCAGCGAATCGCGACTTCGACGCCGCCTCGGGCCCTGAGCCCGCTGACCGAACCGCTCGGCCACGCCTTCGGCAACGCAGGCAGGAGCTCGATCTCGCCGGAATGGCTCTGGAGCAACATCTCGTTGATGCCCGAGACGCCGCCGAAGTTGCCGTCAATCTGGAAGGGCGGATGCGCGTCGAACAGGTTGGGATAGGTCCGAGACGGGTCGAGCAGCATGCGCAGGAGCTTGTAGGCTCGCTCGCTGTCCAGAAGCCGCGCCCAAAGGTTCAGCTTCCATCCGAGGCTCCATCCCGTTGCCTCGTCGCCGCGTATCTCCAGCGACTTGCGCACGGCCCGGGCCAGTTCCGGCGTCCGCCTGGGCGTGATCTGAGCGCTCGGGAAGAGGCCATACAGGTGCGAGACGTGCCGATGGTGGATTTCGGGCGCCTCCATGTCCCAATCTTCCATCCACTCCTGAAGCTGCCCGGCCTTGCCGATGCGGTCGGGCGGCAGACGTCGGCGCGCAGATTCGAGCTGCATGCGCAGGTCCGAATCGCGATTCAGCGTCGTCGAGGCCTCGATGACATAGGCGAACAGGTCGCGGAGTATCTGATTGTCCATCGTGGAACCGGCGCAGGCGTAGGCTCCTTTCGCATGCCGATTCTCGGGTGAAGCCGTCGGGCAGGTGACGAGGAAGCCCGTCTTCGGGTCCTCGACGAGTGTGTCGAGGAAGAACTCGGCGGCACCCTTCAGGATCGGATACGCCTCCTCGAGATGCGTGCGCTCGCCGGAGAAGAGGTAGCGCTCCCAGAGGTACGTGGCCAACCACGCGCCGCATATGGGCGTATATGCCCAGGGCCCGTCAATCGCGGCGGTCGCCCGCCAGAGGTCCGTGTTGTGGAAGCAGACCCAGCCTCTCGCGCCGAACATGCGCTTCGCCGTTCGCGCCCCGCTCTCCGCCATCTCGCGGAGCATTCGGGCAAGCGGTTCGCCGCATTCCGAGAGGTTGGCGCTCTCGGCAGGCCAGTAGTTCATCTCGGTGTTGATGTTGATGGTGTACTTGCTGTCCCACGGCGGCGACGTGCTCTCGTTCCATAGCCCCTGCAGGTTCGCTGGCTGCGTGCCGGGCCTCGACGAGCAGATCAGCAGGTAGCGCCCGAACTGGTAGTACAGTGCCGCAAGCTGCGGATCATCCGCGCCTCCAGCGAACGCTTTCAAACGCTCGTCGGTCGGCTTGTCGGCGGCGGGCGATGAGCCCAGATCGAGGGAGACCCTTCGGAACAGCCGCCGATGCTCAGCGATGTGCGCCGATCGAAGACCCGAGAACGACTGCCGGGCGGCTGCTTGTATGCGCCGCTTGGTGGCGGCAACCGGATCGCCGGACACGTCGCGCCAGTTGACGTAGCTCGTGGCCGCGTCGAGCAGAATCGTCACGGCGTCTGCATCCTCGATGACGATGCGACCCTCCTCGATGCGCGCGCTGCCTCCGGACGGGACGGCCCGGACCCGGCACGCGAAGCGAAGCGCTCCGGGCACGCCCCTGTAGGCCGGGCCCGATCCGGTCATGACGACCTCGGCGGGTCCGACGGGCTGAATGGCGGCGCTCTGCGGCGTGTTCAGGCTGAGGCGGGCCGATACCGAGCGGGGCCTGTCGGCGGTCAGTCGCACGACGATCACGCCGGCCACGGGCGATGCAAATGCCTCGCGGGTGAAGCGGATGCCGCCTCGCTTCCACGAGACGGTCGCGACGGCGCTGTCGAGATCGAGCTCCCGCCGATAGGCCGAAACGTCGCCGGCGCCCGCCATTTCAATGATCAGGTCGCCGATCGGCTGATACGACATCTGGCCCGAAGGCCTCCCGAGCAGCTTCTGGTGGATGATCCTGTCGGCCTCGGAGTACTTTCCGGCGAAGACGAGCCTGCGCGCCTCGGCCAAGTCGGCTGCGGTGTCGTCGCGCGCCGGATCGTAGGGACCGCCCGACCAGAACGTGTCTTCATTGATCTGGAGCCGTTCACGCTCGACGCCGCCGAATGCCATGGCGCCGAGGCGGCCGTTGCCTATGGCGAGGGCTTCCACCCATTGCCTGGCGGGCTGCGCATACCACAGCCGCAGCGGTTGGCGATCGTCGCCGAGAGCTGCGCACAGCGGAATCGCCAGGACCGTCACGATGCCGATGGCCGTCCAGAAGTGACCCATGCATGCCTCCCCGAAGGCTTCCACCCTTGCCGGCGTGGTACCCTATCCGTACTACATTGCCCAAACGATCAGGAACGTCCTGCCATGGATACCGAGACACTCACCAAGCCCCGCATTGACATCACCACCGACGAGGAGATCGAGCCCGATCTGGGCGATGCGCCACCCATCTTCGGGCGATGCCCAGTGTGTGGCAAGGAGCTGCGCCCGCGCGACAAGCGCACCGGAGCGCCGGCCGCTCCCGTGCCGGGAACCGGCTATGACAGCCGCGCCAGATGCAGCGGATGCGGCACGATCCTCGTTTATCTCGGCAACGGCCGCTGGCGCCCCCTCAGCGAGGACGACCTCACCGACGACGACAGGTTCGCCGACTCGCTGGGGTTGGACTGAAGGGTCCGGCGGATGGGACCGATCGGACTGATCGGACTGATCGGACTGATGCTGGCGACGGCGGTACCGCGCGGGTCGCTTGAGCCGTTCGTCTTCTCCATCGCGCCCATCCGCGAAGCCGCCGACAGCGCTGTCGTGCTCGTTCTCGGCGATCTGAACGGCGACCGCGAGACGGACTTCGCACTCGTCAGCGATGGGGGCACGGTCGCCTATGACCATCGCGGCAAGCCGATGTGGCGTTGCGAGATACCGACGCGGTACAAAGCCCGCCCCTCAGCCGGTTGGGTGCGCGACGATCCCGACGGCCGTCGCCCCATGCAGTCGGACCTTCACGGCGTCGTCGCCGATGTGGATGCCGACCGCCGCAACGAGTTCGTCTTCCTTGACCGATCGGGCCACGAGGTCATCGCGCTCGATGGACGGACCGGCAAAGTCAAGCGCCGCGTTGATCTGCGCAGTCGGCTCGGATGGAACCATGAAGGCACCCATCTGCTGGCCGCGCGGCTCTGTCGGAAGGACGCGCCCACGGGCCTCGTCGTCCAGAGCCACCCCGTCCACGTCCCGTTTCAGGGCAAGGACCACGTTGTCGCGTTCGACTGGACCAATGTCGCCAGCGACCGAAGCTGGAGGCATGATGACCTGTTCGGCGTCTGCTACGCGCCTGCCCGGGCTGCCGATCTCGACGGCGACGGCTGGGACGAGGTCGTCGTCGGACTGGAGGCCTTCGATCGGGCCGGCAAGCTCCTCTGGCGCGTGGACGGCAAGTCGGACCAGTACACGACGCTGCAGGTCGGCGACATCCTGCCCGAGCCCGGACTGGAGGTCGTCATCGGCGAGTACGGCCATGCCGGAACCGATCGGGGCCTCTATGTGAACGGAATCGGCGTGGCGCGGCGCTACGAGCTGTCGCAGAACACCCACAGCGCGCATATCGGGCGGTTCTATCCCGACCGGCCGCAGGCACAGCTCCTCATCCGCAACAACACCCATACGGGCCGCGAGGACGTCCGCGACCACCGCATCGTTGACCTGACCGCGCCCGAAGCCGCCCGCGAGGTCACCATCAAGCGGCTCGACACCGTCTGGAAGGACAATCGCGAAGGCAGTCGGGCCATGGCCGAGTACCCGCGCCCCATTGACTGGGACGGCGACGGCGAGATGGAGATCCTTGCCATCGAGCGGCACGTTCCCAACCCGCGGGCATCCGTCCATCGGTGGCGCACAGGCGAGCGGCTCATGCTCACCGCGCATCGGGGGTGCATGGAAGCGGGCGTCCGCGTATGCGACGTACTCGGCGACGGCCGCGAAGAGGTGATCGTCTGGAACGAGCGCGAGGTCGCGGTCTACTCTTGCCCCGATCCCCCGAAGCGCAAGGTCGCCCCCCGCCGCCACGACCGCCTCTACATGCAGCTCAAGGCCACGGGCAACGTGCTGTACAACGCGCCGTAGGAGGATGGACGCGATGGACAGGCTGGACGTGGCCCGGCTTGCCAGGCTGATGTGCTTCCTGGCGCTACCGGCATCGGCTTCCGCATCAACCTATCACGTCTCGCAGGCTCCTCTGGCGGGCATTCCGGCTGCGGCTCAGTATCGAACCCTTGCCGGGGCCGCGGCGAAGGTCCGCGCGGGCGATCGGGTGGTCATCCACAGCGGCACGTATCGCGAGGCGGTGTCCATAGAGGCCGACGGGACGCCCCAAAAGCCCATCCGATTCGAGGCAGCGCCCAATGCCGTCGTCGTGGTGACGGGCGCGGACCGACTGCTCGATTGGCGCAAAGAGCCCGCCCCCGAGGGCGAAAACGTCTACTCCGCCCCTTGGCCGCATCGCTTCATCACGTGGTCCCCCACGGGCACGCATCCCGCCGACGATTACCACAAGCTCATCGGACGTGCCGAGCAGGTGTTCGTCAACGGCTACGCGCTCCATCAGGTGCTCCGGCGCGATCAGGTGGGACGCGGCACCTTCTATGCCGACCTCGAAGGCAAGCGGCTCTATGTGCAGGCTTCCAACAACGCCGCGCTCGGCTCCGATCCGGCATGGTCTCCGTGCGTCGAGGCGAGCGTCCGCCAGACCCTGTGGGACGTGCGCGGCGACCATGTCCACACCCGGGGCATCACCTTCCGCTATGGAGCCACTCAGGCCCAGCAGGCCCTCGTGCGGCTCGGCGGCACAGGCGACGTCATCGAGGATTGCACGATCGAGCAGTCCAACACCGACGGCGCCGACTTCCGGGGACCAGATCATGTCGCCCGCAGATGCCGCTTCCTCGACAATGGCCAGGACGGGTTCACGGGCGGCTTCGCGCATCGCTTGCTCATCACGGACTGCGTCGTGCGCAACAACAACACGAAGAACTTCGACCGGGGCTGGGGCATGGGGGGCTGCAAGGTCGTCCTCTCCCGCGGAGTCGTCATCGAGCTCTCGCAGTTCCTGAGCAATCGGGGCCACGGGATCTGGTTCGACATCGGCAATGAAGCGTGCATCGTGCGCAACTGCCTCATCGCAGACAACGAGGACGCGGGCATCTTCTATGAGATCAGCTACGGCCTCCATGCCCACGACAACGTCATTGCGCGCAACGGCCTGCTCAGTTCCGGCGGGGCATGGGGTGCCAACGGCGGCATCGCCCTCTCATCGTCGGCCAACTGCCTCGTCGAGCGCAACATCCTGTTCGCCAACAAGGAAGGGTTCCAGTTCCGCGAGCAGATGCGCCGCACGCCCCGCATCGGGGCCAAGGAAGGCGCGCCCGAGGAGTGGATATGGAACCACCACAACACCATTCGGCGCAACCTCATCGTCTACAACCGTGACGCGCAGGTCTGGGGATGGTGGACTACCTATGACGAGCGGCACTGGCCCAGGCGCATGCAGACCGACCGCCGCGAGCGGCCTTCGCACGTGCCCGAAGCCGACTTCGCGCGCGAATACCAGGCCGCCAACGATGCAGGAGCGCCGCAGGGCCTCAGCCTCGAGACGCTGGCGCTGACCTTCTCCGAGAACGTCTACGCCGTCGAGCCCGGGCAGGGTCTGTTCCACTGGGCCGCCCCATGGCTGCGCAACAAGCGTTACGCCAGCCTCGACGATGTACGTAAGGAACTCGGCCTCGACCGGGGCAGCCTCATCGCCCCCGTCACCTTCACCGACCCCCTCAGCGGCGACTTCCGCCTTCCGGCCAACGTGCCCGAAGCGGTGCGGAGGGCATATCCGAGAGGGGAAGTGGCGGGAGTTCGGATCGGAGGAGGGAGCCGCCCAACGCCGTCTCGCCGGAGGTGAGTGGCCGAAACGGTAAGTGGTTGAGAATCAACCATGCGGTGGCTAGAATATAACCATGATCCAGCGACAGACGACCGCCTGCTGATGGCCCTCATGGACAGACCGGTGGTTTTCGTCGCAGTCGCGGGGCCAGCGGGCAGGGCTCGTACGGCCGGGTGGCGCAGGGGCGATCGTGGGTTCGCCCCTGCGGGCGATGGTTACTTGCCTTTCGGCTTCGACTTCCCTTTCGTCTTTGACTGTGCCTTTTTCGCCTTCTCGTCGCCGTAGCCCATCTTCTTCAGCCGCTCCACGCATCCAATGGCAACGTCCTCGGCCCACCGCAGATCCTCGTCCGAGAACACCTGATGGATGGGCTTCCCCGCTCCGGGCGTGATCCGATGCATCAGATCAACACAGACCGCCGCCCTACCAGAGCGCGCGAGGAGCGTGAACGCCCCGCGAGGCTGGCCCCCGCCTGCGTAGTTGGAGATCAGTACCTCGTCGCCTATCCTGCGACCGGACCAGCTCTTCGTCGCCATCGGCAGAGGGCTGACGAAGCGGTTGACTATCCGTCTGGCGTCTGGAACATCATTGGTGACATAGACTGCAATACGAAGGCGCAGTTGGTCCGACCTCCGTATCGCTTCCAGGAAAGCGCCACGGCTGCGCGGGCTGTGAGCGATGTCCGTGAGGTCCGGCAGGTCGTTTGCCTGCGGCAAGGCTTGGCGTGCATGGCGTTGGGCCCGGGT
>JBBIQU010000073.1:0-3004 GCA_037442185.1 Chthonomonadales bacterium
TTCGGAAGTACGCTCTCAATCCGGCAGACACGCCCCTACGCGTACACGCGCGATCGTCGGCGTAGGGGCGAGTCGCCCGCAGGAACCACGTCCCGAGCCCGATAGCTAGCCTCCCGCCGCGGGCGGCTCGCCCTTGAGATGGAACCGTGATCGGCGTCTGCGATTATCGGGCGTGCCAGCCGGGGCCGAACGTGGTTCTCTTCGGCCATACGCTCTCCGTCCGGTTGACACGCCCCTACCGGTACGGATCACACGTTGCCCCCTGCCGTGCTAGACTACGTCCGTGCAACTCCCGTCACTCTCTGGCCATCCTGAACTGGTCCCGGCGCTATATGTCCGGCTCGTGGACCCCGTCCGCGGGCCGGTCAGCGCTGACGAGGAACGCCTCGAGGCCGAGTACGGGACCATGCTGCTCGAGGCCGATCGCGCGCGCGCACGGTTGGGCGAAGCGGCCAGCGTCCTGCGATCGTTCGGGGCACGTGCAATCGCCATGAAGGGTGCGGCGCACGTGCTGAGCCTCTATACGGGAGCTCTGCCCCGCCATCTCAGTGACCTGGACCTCGTCGTACACGAACAGGATCTTGATCGAGCCACGAACGCCCTGCGCGGTCTGGGCTATGAGCCCGAACCGTGGAACAGCCCCGAAGACGCTTTCCTTCAAGCGCAGGAGGGACCGGGGCTACGCTGTCTCGCGCAAGGCCGTGTCGCCTTGGACCTTCAAACGCGCCTGCCGGGACATCCCGCGAACAGCCCGGCCCTTGAGGAGGCGTGGGCTGCGGCGCACAGGGAGTTGTCCGAGTCGTCCGACTTGTCGGACGAGTCCGACCTGTCAGACCTGTCCGACCCGCCGGATGCTGGCCTTCTTCTGCTTCATCCTCTGCATGAGCTGCTCGTCGCGGCGGCGCATTTCTGCGTTCACTTGAGGCCGCCGCTGACGCAGTCGCCCAAGTGGGCCACGGACATGCTCCTGATGATCCACCGTAACGCTACCGGACGCCATCCGCGCATCGGACGGCCGGCGAAAGGCGCGACGTTCGAGGAGAAACTGGCGAGCCTGCAACTGCGCGACCTCGTGTGGCCGTTTGCCGAGCCGGTAAGAGGCGAGCAGCCGCCTGGGTGGGAACCGACCTGGACCTGGGAGCAGTTCTGGGACACCGCCCGTCGCTGGGACATTGTTGAGCAGTGTCAGCTCGTCGGCGCAACGCTGAACGCATACTGGGACGCCGGCGTGCCCGGAATCCCGGCGGGATGCGAGGCTATAGCGCTGGAGCGCCTCTTCGAGAACCACCCGGAACACGGATTGCACAGCGCCGCGTCGGTGCCTGCGGCTTATATGGAGCGCATCGCTCGGTTCAGGGCGTTGCCAAACCACGGCGCGCGCCTGCGCTACCTGCTAAGCCTGGCGTTCCCGAGCGACGCGAGCCTGCGTCACCGATATGGCCTTGCCCCCGACGCCCCTATTCTCCCCTACCGTCTGCTGCATCCGATGCGAACCGGATGGAAACTCGCTCGGGGCATGGGCGCATGGGCGGCGCTCAGACTGCGGGGCCGCTGACTCCGTTCATCCCGCCCTGCGCTACCGTCCGACGAAGCGGATCAACCGTCTATGGACGCCCTACCCCACCTGCGACCGGCGCCGAGACCGTGAAGCCGATTCGGTCGCCCTCCTTGCCGAAGTGACCTCCCCAGCCCACGTTGATCGCCGCCACCGATCCCCAGTCCAGCGACCCGGCAGGGCCTGTGGAAAACGGCGCATGGCTGAATGCCTGTAGCGGGAGCACGATCTCATCCTTGCCCGGAACCGAGAGCGCCCTGCCTGTCTCGGCCCAGTACTGTACGCCCCTGCTGTCGGTCACAATGACCAGCAGCTGTGGCGCAGACGGCTGGCCCTGCGGCACGCTGACCCTGAATGAAAGGAAGTCGCTGTCCGATACCCGCACGGGTTGCGCGAAGCGCATGACCGCGAACATGAACGTATCCACGTCGCTCTTCTTCACGATGCCAAGCGCCTCCCAGGCGTCTTCGGCACCCGTGAATGGGCTGGCCGCCCGCTTGACCGAAGCTTCGACGTGCGTGCCTGCCGCATGGACGACCGCCGTCGGCTTGATCGGTCGCAAGCTGAGTTGCGGGAGACCGCCGGATGCTGCCTTGCGCCGGGCAGGCGTCCGCGCCTTGCCAAAACGCAAGAAGACCCCCGAGTAGGGTTCCAGCGTGATGCGTATCCCGTTGGGTCCCGCCAAAGCAACACGCTTGCCGCTCATCGGGTCCCAAAGCTCTCCAGGCCCCTCCGCGCACACGGCAACGTCGCCGGACCACCGATCTCCGCCGTCGTTGATCAGGAAGAACAGCTCATGTCCCTCGGCGCGCCGATGGGTGACCCGTATCGGTGCGGAGGCGTCCGCAACGACTACGTCCGCCTCCAACAACCGATCAAGCACCGCGGCCAGGAGGTGTTCCGATCCCATCGGCACGAAAGCGCCTACGCCGGAAGCTCCTGCAGCATGAACGCTCAGGCCATCCTTCGCCCCGAGAACGAAGTCCGAGATACGCTGGACCGCTGCAGAAGGAAACTCCTTCTCGCTGTTCTTGGGTTTCGATCCAACGGCGATCACTACCCCGCCGCTCCGAACGAACCCCTCGATCTTCCGCCACGCCGCCATCGAGAGCGTATCAACTCCCGGCAGCACAATCACGCGCCATCGCAGCCCGTTGTGTACGAGAACGCCCTTCTCGACACGTGCCGCCTCCAGAGCCCTGGCATCCACATAGGTAAAGTCACGCCTCGAAGCGTAGAGCGCTTCAGACACCCGCCTGAATGTGCGTTCCAGGGAGACGGTCTCCGGGCTCTCGGTAGTCATGTGCCGCGATGGTCGAAAACGCACCCATGCGCTCTCGATCGGATAGACAACGGCGATATCGGCGACCTGATGTCCGCCCTTGAGCATAGCGCTGCATCGGCCCACGTACGCATTGATTCGCCGGAGCTGCTCGGAAGTGAGATCCC
>JBBIQU010000073.1:3014-3289 GCA_037442185.1 Chthonomonadales bacterium
AACGAGTAATAACTCGTGATTGTGTTGATGCCGCCGAGCATCAAGCGATTGCACGTCCCACGTATCTCCGGCTCGGTGACCACGCGCACCGGTCGCGTATCGTCTTTGCCCCTGTAGAACTGGCCGAAATCGGAGGTCTCGCACATGGTGACGGTGCGGCCTTCCAGGTCGGCAACGCTCCCGATCATCCGCGCAATGTGCCACGGCACTTCCGACGGGATGCTCGTCAGGCAATCAATGCTCGGCGCATCCACCCGGCGCGCGCACGCCATGAA
>JBBIQU010000073.1:3323-19361 GCA_037442185.1 Chthonomonadales bacterium
CAAACAGCAGGTGCCCGCCCGATAGCACCCCATGCTTGCCGCACCATCGCTGGATCTGCCCGAAAAAGCTGTCGGACACGAGTTCTCCAACCGTACGCCAGAAGTCGTAGCGGATCTTCATGGCATCGGGCCCGTTGCCGCTCACCAGCAATGGCAGCCGATCCGCGATGTCGTATCCCCTGCGAGCGCGGAACTCGCGAGCCATCACGGGCGACCAGGGCAGCACACGATACGGCATTCGGCTGAGGAACATGCTCATGAGCGACGGCTCATCGGTGAACGTGCTCACGAAGTACTTCCCCAGGTCAGCTCCGAGATGCTTCGCATACGCGTCGTGGGTCACCTCAAGGAACCGCCCGGTCGGTCCTGGAGCCAGGAGGTCTATGTACGGCAGGCGGTCGCCGAAGCTGTTCGCCGCGTGTGTGCCGTCATAGAGCCGGTCCTCCGTGATGACCATCACATGCCATCGGCCCTTCTCCGGCTTCCAGATGACTTTGCCGTCCGCGTGCGTGAGATTCGTCATGGCCGCGAGGTCCAGACGGCCATCCTTGAGCGGAATCGCGGCCGATAGATGCAGCTTGCCCGGAGGAACGTTCAGTTCCACCCGCTCGCCGTCGGTCACGGCATCGGCGATCAGCAGTCCCTGAGCCTCGTATTCCGGATGCCCTTCGAGCGTCAGACCATCAGCGCTGCCCGACGGATAGCCTTTCTCGTCGTAGAGCCACATGGACATTCCGGACTTCCGGGCCTCATTGACGGCGCGGACGAACGCCTCCCACCGGGGCTTGCTGCGCAAGTACTCGGTGAACGAGACATTGCAGACCACCCCGCCGAAGCCCTGCTGCGCGAGCGTCCGTATGCGAGCGTCCTGTGCCTGCGCGTCGTCGGGCCAACCGTGGATGATCTTCAGTATGCGCGAGGCTGCCGGCGGGTTCGCGAAACGATCCTCCAGCGGCCTGTCGGAAGAGGGCAGCCGAACCGGAGCCGAAAGCGCCTCCTCGGGAACCAGTGATACGTTCGGGCCCATCATGCCTCCCGGACCTCCCCCATCCGTGACGCATACCGCGATGACATTCTCCGAGCCTGCCCTGACAAGGTCCGGCGCAACACGGTAGGCACGCTGGATCAGCACGGATTGCGACTTGTTTATGGACGTCTCTCCCACGAGCTTGCCGTTGACGAACGTCCGATCCGCGTCGTCCACACTACCCAGAGTGAGCATCAACGGCTTACCTGCCCACTCTCCCGGCACGATGACCCGCTTCCGGTACCATGCCATGCCGTCGTAGTCGGTCCACTGAGCGCCGACCTTCGGCTTGGGGGCCATTCCGGGACGAGGGTCGGTTATGCCCTGCGGCTCCCAGTACCCCGGAACGTTCAGCGTCTTCCAGCCCGAGTCGTCCGTGTCGGACATGTGCCAACCGAGCTTCTCGCCCGTCCGTTCGGGATCCGTTCGAAAGCGCCACTCGCCGTTCAGGTTGTCCATGTCGGTCGTCAGCGTCGGCGGTGTAGATGCGACGGAGAGGACGCATGCGACCGATGTGAGCAGCAGGCCGATTACAGCGGCGAGCGCGAACAGGGCGAAGTTCCTACCCCTCATGCAGGACCTCCAACATGGCTTCGATGTTTTCCGGCTTCGCGTCGCCGGGAATGGCGTGCGCGGGAGCCGCGATCAGCCCGCCGTCCTTCCCAACCACCTCGATGAGCCGCCGCACCTCGTCGCGTACCTGCTGCGGCGTCCCATACGGAAGCGTCCTCTGCGTGCTGATGCCGCCGAAGAACGTGAGATCACGCCCGTATGCCCTCTTCGCCTCCTCGACGTCAATGACCTCCGGCTGAAACGGGTTGAACACATCAAGGCCGCACTCAATGAGATCGGGGAACAGTTCGTCCACCTTGCCGCACGAGTGGATGAAGACGCGTTTGCCGTGTGCCTTGACCGCCCCGTACATGGCGCAGACTCGCGGCTTGATGAACTCGCGCCAGCGTCGCGCGCCCATCTGCAGGCCCGTCTGCTGTCCCCAGTCGTCGCCGAACATCATGGCGTCAATGTCGAAGGCACAAGCGCGCTCGATGATCCCGAGGTTGACCTCGAGTATCCGGTCCAGAAGCCGATGGACGAACGGCTTGTCCAGCACCATTCCTGCCATGACCTCTTCCATGCCGGCCAGCGTCCATGCGCGCTCGTAAAGGCTGAAGCCGAGGTTGGCGACGCGATATCGCGAAGCCGATCCGGCGATCGCGGCTGCGTAGTTGTCGTATCGCGTCGGGTCGGCCGGATCAGGGCAAGGGAAGCTGTCCACATTGGCAGGCGTTACCACCCGATTGCAGACGACGCCAATGTCCGGGTCAACGCTCTTGTCCCATTCGACTCCCCACTCGTCGCGCCACACGTTCGGCCTGACCTCATGCCAGGCATCGGCGGGCGAGGTGGACAACGTCGCCAGGCAGTTGTCAATCCTGCTCGCGAACGAGGGGTCACCAACGTATTCGGCGAACCGTGCATAGGCAGGTTGCGTAAAGCCAACCTCAAACGGCGTCCGGTCCGGCTGCCGGTGTCCTATGCTCGCGATCACTCGCTCGCGGTTCGTCATCGGGCCCTCCTCGAGGCTCGGCGCCGGTCCCTGACATCGTCGGTCACCCGACCGGCCTCCTTCGCGTATGATACTCCATGCCGCCGAACTACAGTCGTTCTTACATGACGGCGGGGCTGGTGACGTTCGTGGATGGGTACGATGAGGTCGGCAACAGGGTCTCGCGGGTCAAGGACGGCGTTGTGCAGACGGCGTATGTGGAACCATACACTGTCTTCGCGCCGTTGCCGCGCTTCCCAACGGGACCATCGTTGCGGCTGCCGTCGTCGCAGTCTCGCGGTCGGCGGTAGAATAGAGTGTGCGGGTCGGATCGTGCCACGGCACCACGGTCCGTCCGATCGGCTCGTTGTAGTAACGGGTGGACGACCATGACGGCAATAGACATAGACAAGGGCGACAAGGCGCTGGCGACGCTGATCCGGCGTGCCGCCGGCAAGCGCAAGCCAATCATTCTCAACAGCGAGGACGCCTCTGCCGTGCTGATCGGCGCCGACGAGTGGCGTTCCATCCAGGAGACCCTTTACCTGATCTCCATCCCAGGCATGCGCGCATCGATTCGTGAGGGGATGGCAACGCCGATCGGGGATTGCAGTGAGGCGCTCGACTGGTGATCTGGCGGGTCGTTTTCACCCGTCAGGCCATGGCAGATGCGCGCAAGCTTCGGGCCGCCGGGCTGAAGGCGAAGGGCGAGAAACTCCTGCTGATCCTGGCCGACGATCCCTTCCAGACACCGCCGCCCTCCGAGAAGCTCGTCGGCGACCTTGCCGGGGCCTATTCGCGCCGCCTCAGTCGCCCACATCGTCCGGTGAGCCAGGTCCTGTCGGACGAGCGGGTTGCCAGGGCGCTTCGCATGTGGGTCCCTGCTTCGGTGACACCCAATCCCACCCGCCGGATCGAGGTGGTATAGTCGTTGTTGGAGCAAGTGGTTCGAGCAGTGTTGGAGGTACCCAATGACCAGTGTTAAGGTGATCGTAGAGCGCCATGACGACGGCTACGTGGCGTACCCGATCGGGCTGAAGGGCGTATGCGTCGCGGAGGGCGATTCCTTCGAGGAGGCGCTCCGGGAGGTCCAGTCGGCAATCCGCTTCCATCTGGAGACCTTCGGACGGGACGCCCTGAGCGGCGAGCCTGAGGTTCGCGAGGTGTTTGTGGGTGAGGCGCTGGTGAGCGCAGCGTGACGCAATGGCCACACGACGCCCCGATAGCGCGCGTGATCGGCGCTCTCAAGCGCCTCGGGTTCACGATCGTGCGCGAGCGGGAGCATATCGCAATGGTTCGGGCGAATGCCGACGACAGCAGTACCCCGCTGACCATGCCGAACCACACGACCATCAAGGGCTCTACGCTCCGGACCATCTGTCGTCAGGCGGGCGTAACAAGGCAGGAGTTCCTGGCCGCGTATCGCTCAGAATGATAGGCCGGAGTCGCGAACGAGCGAACCGCTACCTCTACGTCCCCGATCCTCTGGGCAACGCCAACCGCCTCCTCAGCGCCAGCCAGACCATCGCCGGCTCTACTTGAGCCACCCCGCCCGATTGTAGAACGACACACTATACGCAGCGCTCTGGGTCAGCATAGAGTATGTGGACCAGATGAGCTCCGCGGCGAACTCGCCCAGGATGACGCCTATCGCCACGAGGCGCAGGCGCTCATAGCCCCGCAGGCCGTAGTACCGCTGCACAGCCGACTTCACTAGGAGCACGATCAGCAATCCGAACCAGCAGTAGTCAATGCCGTAGTTCATCGAGAGCGCATAGCCGACAGGATGGAGCGGGAACCCCGGCGTCTGGAACCGGATCGCGTCGAGGACCATGACGATCCCGAAACCGGCCAGCATGGCCAGCGGCGCGGCAGGTCCGCCTGCCTGGGGCTGTTCGGCGATCGTGCGCGCGGCCACTCCGGGCTCGCCCCATCCGGGCTGCGCGCCGTGGATGTATCCCCTCAGCGCATAGGCGCCGTTGCCGAACGCCGTTCCGAGCACGAAAGCCGCGACGACGGTCCAGAAGACGGTTCGCGCCGGTATGCCCGATGTCTGGCCGATCTTAAACGCCTCGAGCTGGTATGGCATGGGATGCGAGCGGTGGATGCGATTGGCCACAAAGAAGAGGTGGTACAGCTTTACGGTTGCCGCCTCGGGCAGGACCTTGAAACCGGCCACGCCGAGCAGCACCTGATGGGGACTGAGGAATGCCATTTCGTGGATCGGAGGACCCACCTGCGCCCTCATGCGGGTCAGGACCACGCTGAACACAAGGAAGACCCCCACGTAGCCCACAACCAGACCCGGCCCCAGTCCAACGGCATAGCCCAGCGCAGCCAATCCGCCGAGGCACGCGATGAGGCCGATCAGGCTCCCTCGCGGCTTCACTTCGGCATCGTCGAAGCCGGTATTGCGCAGGATGTGGCCCCACAGCTCGCGCAGATAGCCGCGCGATGATACGATCGCGCCGATGAACAGCGCGAACACGGCGCCCCATGTCTGCTCGCTGAAGTATGGCGCGGCGGGCACGAGCCATCCGCCGCCGAACACGCCCTGCTCGTAGCCGTACACCTCCATGCCGAACTGGAGCGCCTTGCGCGCGAAGAAGAAGAACACGCACGAGAAGAGCAGGTCCGTGGGCATGAACAGGCCGATGGCTGCCATATAGGGGAACAGGCCCACCGAGGTCCACCCCAACGAGACCCAGGGCGGATTGCTCATGCTGGGGATTAGGTCCACCAGCCTGCCCGCGAGGAAGCGCACATTCACCGTCGGCAGCGCCGGATAGAGGAATGCGAAGCCGTTGAGCATGTCTATGGCGAAGATGACGCCGAATCCGGCCCAGAGGAAGCCGCTGCGCCATGCGGGCGATTCGGGCTTCGTCAACAGGAGGGGCACCTGGATGATCGGGAATGCCAGCTTTTCGCGGCGGGTC
This sequence comes from Chthonomonadales bacterium, assembly GCA_037442185.1. Taxonomy (GTDB): domain Bacteria; phylum Armatimonadota; class Chthonomonadetes; order Chthonomonadales; family CAJBBX01; genus JAAYVH01. Next base: position 8,833 of record JBBIQU010000073.1, read on the forward strand.
CACTGGTCGCGCATGAGGGCGTTGATGCACAGCATGGCCCCGCAGATCAGCCCGAACAGAAGCGTCCATGCAGCAATCGGCTTTGCCCAGATCGTCAGGCGCGTCAGGAAGTGCGCCAGACCGTAGCCTCCACGGCGATAGTCCTCAAGTTCAGCCGGATCGGTCAGGTAGAACCAGCCCGGCAGGTGCGGCAGCACATGTTCCTTCTCCCATGCGTTCCGATCCGCAAACAGGGCATACGTCGGGATGTACATGGCATTGACGTACGTCCACTCGGCGCACATGGAGTTGGCAACGGAGAGGAAGACGTAGACCAGCGCCAGTTCCCACCCCGAGAGCGCAAGGCGAGGCGTCCATCTCCGCATCCCCACGTTGACAACCGCGAGCACCATGAGCGCGCACACGGGCGGAACCAGCAGCGAGAAGATGATGTCGCTGAGTATCTCGACGGACCAGTAGGCCGTGAAGGGCAGCAAGATGAGACCGATCAGCAGCGCGCGCCAGGGACGTCCACGGCGAGCGCGGATGTATTGCATGTTGCGGGATGCCGGTCGCATATTCCGATGTTCCATGTGAGGGCATCCAACACCTTGCGGACCGGCTCCGGCAGTCGAACTTGATACTGGTCGCGTCAGCCCATTCGGCCGCCGTTGTCGCCCGCCACCGCAGGAATCAATGGAGGACCCTACGGCCAATGAGCCGAATGCTTCAGGAATACCGACACAGCGGTCGTCCAACGAGAACAGAAAGGACAACCACCACATGGAGAACCATGCGCATTGCGACTGCTGCCTGACGCGAAGGCAGTGTCTGAAGTTCGCAGGGTCGGCGGCTATGACCACGGGCTTGGTCGGCAAAGCGCTCGAGCCCACATTCGGTCAGGCGAAACCCGCTGCTGCTACGGATTACGTTCCGGTCGAGACGTTGCGGCCGTCACCCGCGGTACGCATCACGGGCGCGATCATGCAAATGCCCCGCCCATACTGGCTGGGATGGCCGGGGACAACCTACGACCTCGATCGGTTCCAGAAGCTCTACCGCTCGCAGGCCGCCGCATCGGCGAAGAAGCTCGGCATAGCGCTGGACATGCTGGCGGACCCGATCCAGGATGAACAGGGGTACGCAGCGCTTGTGAAGCGGGTCAAGGACCAGAAACCGGATGCGCTCCAGATCATCATTCAGCACATGAACTGCTGGGGCTGGGCCGACCGGTTGAGCCGAGACGTCGGAGTGCCGCTACTCATCTTCTCACCCATCGGGACATCATTCACAGGGCACGTGATCGGCCTGTCGCGGCGTCCGGGTGTGCTCATCGCGTCCACGCTCGAGTGGGCCGGTGTCGAGGCCGGCTTCCGTATGGTGCGGGCCAAGCGCCTCTTCGAAGAGAGCCGGATACTCTGGATCCATGGCAACCAACGCGGTGAGACTGTGCTCGATCACCTCGGCACGAAGGTCAGGCAGATACCGCGCGACACGTTCAACAAGTACTTCGCCACAGTCCCGGTGAGCGCAGAGGTCAAGGATGTCGCCGCCGATGGGCGCCGCCATGCCAAGAAGATAGTCGAGCCAACGCCGGACGACAGCCTCAACTCGGCGCGGGCATACGTGACGGCAAAGCACCTGCTCCGCGAAGAGAAGGCCAACGCGCTGTCCATGGATTGCCTCGGCATGGTAGGAGCCAAGCTTGTTCCGACACCGCCGTGCTTTGCCTGGACTCGCCTTCAAGATGAAGGGATCACCGCGGGCTGCGAGGCGGACCTCTTCGGCGCCACTTCTCTTATGCTGACCAGCTACCTTCTCGGTCGGCCAAGCTACATGAACGACCCGGTCGCCGAGACGCACAAGAACCTGCTGATCGTTTCGCACTGCACGTCGGGCACGAGAATTGCCGGCTTCGACATGCCCCCGGCCCCGTATGTCCTCAGGAATCACTCGGAGTCGGCTCTTGGCGTCTCAACGCAAGTGCTGTGGCCGAAGGGAGAACCTGTCACGCTTGTGCGATTCACCGGCCCTGGAGAGCTGATTGTGGACACTGGCAGAGTGGTCAGCAACGTCGAGACACCCCCTGCAGGAGGATGTCGGACATCCGTGGAGCTGGCCATGGACGACATTGAGGACTGCCGAGACGTCATGGGGTTCCACCAGTGCGTTACGCTCGGCAATCACAAGCGCGAGGTGGAGTCGTGGGCGCAGCTCTACGGATTGCGCGTGGTGCACTCCCCGCGCTATGCGCCCCAACCGGCGGAGGCGGCAGCATGATCCGAAGGATGGCATTGGTCATGGGGCTTGCTGCCCTGTTCGGCTGGATGGCGATGGACAGGATGGACGGTATGGGTCAGGCGAAATCGGTGGAGTTCGGCTCGCCCGCATCTCCGCCGTCGCGCATGGACGCTGATGGTTCCATCCTGGAGGACTGGGGAAAGCTTGCGTTCACAATAACCGGCGAAGGCCTGGCAGCGGCTGGGCCGGTATCCGTCGAGGGCACCAAGCTGGAGGGAATCGTGCCTGCCGCCGTCGCGCGCGCCAAGCGCGGGCCGCTTGAGATCACCACGACAGCGTTCCGAAGCCCCACATACCCGGCAGGCACCGACGTCGTGACGCTTGCCATCAAGAACACCTCCGGAGCTCCGGCGAGCGCCCGTCTCGGTTTGCCATTGCCGGACGGAGCGCGGGTAGGCCGGCGTACGGTAATGTGGGGCGGGCGCGTGATCCTGACGCTGCCGATGCCCATCGAGGTAGACGCCCAGAAGCGCGAATGGGGATCGGATGACGATTCCACTCCCATGCCCGGCTGGAGTAGGCCCGACGTCGAATGTGATCCGGCGTTCCGCAACATTCGAGCCGGCATGAACGGCGTGCCCATCGTCTACAAGTTCAGTGTGCCGAACGGATCATCCCACGACGTGGTTCTCGGGCTGTGCGAGAGCCACTGGGAATCCTCCGGGATGCGCCCTGTGGTCCTCAAAGTTGAGGGCTGTCCCGCCCTCACCGTGGACCCGCTCGCCAAGTGGGGACGCCACAAGCCCGGAGCGCTGCTCTTCGCTGCCAAAGATGAAAACGGCGATGGCACGCTGGTTGTGTCCGCTCTGCCGTCGCCGGGCGCGCCAGACCCGAACCCAATCCTGAACGCCATCTGGCTCTTCCCGGCCGGCACCTCGCCGAACCTTGAGCAAGTGGTGCTGGGCCGCATGAACGCCGTCGCGACCCGTATGGCGGATGTTGGCGGCGAGAACGACCAGTCGCTCTATCTGCCCGGGAAGGCTGAATACAACATCGCCATACCGGCCAACGGCGTGGTTGAGCTGACGTTCTTCGTCGGCGCGGCTGGAGGCAGCGCCCCGATGCCCGGAAAGAGCGCATGGACACTTGATACGCTTCGGAAGGCAGCGGTCGAGGTAAACCGCGACTGGAAGGAGAAGTAGACGCCCAGAGCAGGGGATGCAACCATGAACCAGGACGATCAGAACCTGAATCTGCTGTCCCTGTTCCACTATATCATGGCGGGCCTGACGGCGCTGTTCGCCTGCATACCGATCATACACATCGTTCTCGGCGTGTTGATGGTGACTGGGCAGCTGGAGGATGGCCAGCCGCCTCCGCCCTTCCTCGGATGGATGTTCATCGGCTTCGGGGCGGCATTCGTCGTGTTCGGGTGGATCGTCGCGATCCTGACTGCGATCGCCGGGCTGCGGCTCAAGCAGCGACGGTCTCGCGTTTTCTGCATGGTCGTCGCGGCCATCCAGTGCCTCAACATGCCGCTCGGCACTATGCTGGGGGTCGTCACGCTGATTGTGCTGAGCCGTCCGACTGTGATATCCGCGTTCGACGGCGCTGGACCGCCCAGGTACTGAAATAAGGTCGCATGGGGGCCGCTCGAACGGCTCGACATGCGGTCCTCATGGAACAATGGAGGACACGATGTTCACCTTTGCGATAGGCATGGTGATAGCGGGGACTTTGTCCGGCATTTCGCCCGGGCAGGCCGCAATCAAGGAGACCCATCCGATGAACGTGCGCGACTTTGGGGCGGTCGGCAACGGGACAACCGACGACACCGCTGCGATACAGAAGGCCCTCGATGCCGCTGCGGAGAAGGGCGGCGAGGCGCTGATCCCGGCAGGCAAGTGGCTCGTCGCCGGCAGCCTCAAGATCCCCGTCGGCGTAACCCTGTCGGGCGTTGCCAAATCGCCCCAGGCGATCGCGCCGCTGATCGGCACAGTCGTATACGCGACTCGTGGACGTGACACCGAGGACGGTCCTGCCTTATTCGAGATGGGCGACTCCTCGTGCGTCCAGGGGCTCACGGTGTATTACCCGGAACAGAAACCCGACGACATCCGCCCCTACCCTTGGACATTCCATCTCGTCGGATTCGACAATACTGTCGAGAACGTCACCCTGATCAACAGCTACAACGGCATCAAGGTCGGTCCCGAACCTAACGTGCGCCATCGCATTCGAAGCGTCTACGGATGCGTTCTCCGCAGGGGCATCTTCGTGGACCGTTGCACCGACATCGGGCGCATAGACAACGTCCAGTTCCATTGCCACTGGTGGTCCTCGCCCCAGGTCGGCGGCAACTGGGATAAGGTCCATGAGTTCATGTGGAAGAACTGCGAAGCGTTCATCTTCGCGCGGACCGACTGGGAGTATGTGAACAACACTTTCGTCTTCCCGGTCAACATCGGTTACCGGTTCATCGGCACAGAGCACGGCGCAATGAACGGCCAACTCGGCGGCATCGGTGCCGACGAGGCTCAGCGGTGCATCGTCGTGGACGCAATCCAACCCATGGGCCTGCTCATCACGAACGGGCAGTTCGTCGCATTCCGCGGTGACGACCCCATCGCTATCGAGATCAAGGAGACCTCCAACGGCTCGGTGCGACTGGTCAACTGCGCGTTCTGGGGACCCAGTATCCAGAATGTCGTCAGCAACGGCAAGGGCTTCCTCTCGATGAGCGACTGCTACTTCAGCAGTGGCATGCCGAACCACCCCGGTCGGCCCCTCATCGAGGTTGGGGCCGGTCGCCTGCAGATACGCGGCTGTTCGTTTGCCACGGGCGAGCCCTCGATACATCTGAAGCCGGGTGTTGTCCATGCGATCATTACCGATAACAACGGCGCCATCACGATCAAGAACGAAGTCGGCGAGAAAGCCGTCCTGCGCGGGAACGAGGGCATCTGAGCGTCGAGAAAACCGGCGAGGGCGCACTCGATTCCTTTAGCGAATGCGCCCTCCCGAGCGACACAGGGGTATAATCCGCTCACCATCACATCGGAAAGGAGGCCAACCGGATGGCACAAGTGATTGCACAACCTTCGGGCGACAACGCCCCGTTGCGGCCTGCTTTCCGCGCATCAGTCTCCTAGCCGATCCCCCATTCGCATTTCCGAGTGGCTTCGGGCTTTCCCGCGAGCAGGCCCCAGATTCATGCCTGCACACCTATGAGGAGTAGCCCGTACAATGCCCGACCAATATGAGTTAGCCCGTCACGGCGACCCCGACGCCCTGCGCGCCGTTACGGAAGCCGTGCGCCCACGACTGGCGCGCATGGCGACCTTCTATGCGCGCCGAACCGGTCTGGACGCCGACGATCTCCTGCAGGATGCCTGGTGCGGTCTCTTTGCCGCGCTGCCGCAGATGGACGTCACCGTTGGTTCGCCGCGCCAGTACCTGATCAGCCGCGCCAGGTGGCGCATGCTCGACGGCGTGCGCCGGGAGCGCCTGCGCCGATGCCTCCCGCTCGACCACGGGCCGGAGACTGACGCAGTCGCACACGAAGAGGACACGATGGATGCCCTCGCCATCGGCGAGTTCATGTCCGGCCTCAAACCCAACCAGCGCGCGCTCGCGCGCCTCCTGCTCGACGGCTTCACATGGCGGGAAGCAGGGACGCACATGGGTTGCACGTCAGCCAACGTGGCCTATCATGTTCGGCGCATCAGAGCGGCGTTCGAGCAGTGGCAGGCCGACGCATGCCTTTAGCGCAGGCATCGCCGGCCGCGATAGTGTCATTGAGGGCGCGCCCTCTATCCATGACCGAAAGGAGGGCCAAGCGATGAATGACGTCGTCCATGCCCTCGGAGCCGGGCGCCGCTAAGGCGGTATGCGCTCCATCGGCGCGGCGCCGTCGGCTGAGCTGATCTCGGCCCGACGGCGCCGCCGTCGTCTTCGTCCAGCCGTCCATACGTCGCTCGTAGCGCAGGCGTCTCGCCTGCATCGGTCGTACCGCAGGCGTCCCGCCTGCACCAACGGCGTCCGGACGCACCCGGACCACACAGAACGGAGGAACATATGTCGGCCAGTGCATTCACAGCCAATCCCGTCGCCATACCCGATCAAAGCGATCGGACCCGATGCCCTCGCGCATTCGGGATTGCACTGCCAAAAGGAATAACCGTTGAGGAACACGACTCACCCTCGCTCGCGTCGCGCGAAGCCGGGCGAGTGGTTTCACTGCACCCGCTGTAACCGCCCGGTGTCCACCGAAGCTCCGGGAACCGCGCATCGGAACCACTGCCCCTGGTGCCTGTGGAGCCGCCATGTTGACGATGTGCCCGGAGATCGGCGAGCCAACTGCGGAGGGGCCATGGAACCCATCGCCGTATGGGCCCGCCCGGGCGGCGACTGGGCGATCATCCATCAGTGCCGTAGCTGCGGCGCGCTGCACTCGAACCGCATCGCGGGCGATGACAATGAGCTCGCCCTTGTTGCCATCGCAGCCCGAGCCATCGCGCATCCGCCATTCCCGCTGAGCCGGGTAATGCCGGAGGACGCAGTCTCTCAGCCGTAACGCTCGGCCGGCGTCGGGCGCGGAACCAAACACCAAGCGTTCCGCGCCCACGCTTCCCTACCCGTCCGCGCGCCAATCCTCGAAGAATGCCCAGCGGTAGCCGTGCCGAGCAACCCACTCGGCTGCGAGCCGGACCTTCTCGGCCGCATCGGGTTGGTAAGCCGGAAAGCGCGGATAGAAGTACTGCTCGTGGATCATGAGCTCCAGCACCTCGCTCTGATCGGCATCTGCATACACGGAATCGAGGCGCGGCACGATCTCCTCGGCGGGATACAGATTCAGCACAAGATCGTGCTTGATGAAGAGCAGCCCTGTCTCGCCGTCGCGCCACGTGTCGTGGGCGTTCAGGTACTGCGTTCGCTCCGCATCCAGGTAGTAGGCCACCCACGGCTTGCCGCCATGCATCTCGAAGTAACCCACGAGCGCCTCGATGCCACAGTCTCGCAAGGCGCGGCATCCTTCTCGCGTCGCCATGCCCCAGTGGAGCGTCGTACAGACGCTCAGGGCCTCCTCGCCGGCGAACCGGATGATCTCGTCGGTGACCTGGCGGCAGTCGCGCGCGACCTGATCGTATCCGGCGTTCACGTAGGGCATGTCGGGCTTGTCGGTCCTGGCGTGGAAGGTCAGCCTGAGCCAGTCCGCGTTGGCCCGCCACTCGTCTCGAAACCGGTCGGGCATCTGCGCGATGTTCCAGCCCGTATCGAGGTCCTCGTAGTAAATGTTGAACTGGACCTTCACGCCGTAGCGCTCGTGCAAGTCGCGCCAGAAACGCAGAAAACCGTTCTCGAAGATCGAGCGCCCGGCGTACAGAGCCGTATCTCGAAGGAACCAGATGCAGTCGTCCACCGAGAATCGGCATCGCGGATCGTAAGCTGCGTGGGACATATTCTTACCGACCTCCTGTACGAACGACGCGTCCGATCGCCAAAGGAGCCCGGTATCATCGTTACATTCGGCGCTCCCGCACCAGGGCGCAACGCGCTCAGGACGGCTCCGGCTATCGGGCTGCCGGGACCTTACGCTTCAGACAACTTGCGGATGATATGTTTGGCAAGGCGTTCTGCGATCTCTGCGTATCGAGGCACGGGCTGACACTGGCCGGTCGCAGGGTTCATGTACCAGTCATGGCTGCCACCGTGTCTGACCAGTTGACACCCCATCGCCCGCAGTTCGGCAACCAGATCCCGGCGCTTCACGGGACCGCAAGTTCGCCAACCCGCCGCTGCGTCGGAACAGATCCTGACACCAGATCGTGGTAGATGTCCTTCAGGTTCTCTTCAAGTTCCTCGCGCGTTCGGCCCTGGGTCATGTAGTCAGGGAACTCCTCAAGGTAACCCAGCCAGAACTCGGTTTCCTGCCAGTACACATACCGAATCGTGCTCATGGAGCAATGGTACCTCCTGAACAAACCCTACGGCCAGAACTCATAGGTAGGCGTGTCAATGACCATGCCGACGAGCGTCCATGTGCATCCGACGGCGAACTCGCCGAGCATCAGCCCGAAGAAGAACATCAGCGCGCCGCGGTAGCCCTTGAGGCCGCGCCCCTTGAGCACAGCAGCCTTGCAGAGGCTGCCGATCATGATGGGCACCCAGAGGTTCGCCATGCCCCAGCTGTTGGCTACGGCATAGGCCAGCGGGTGCAGAGGAAAGCCCGGCAGCATGCTCCGCAGGTACCCGAGCAGCAGAGCGATAGCACACCCTGCGCCCGTCGCGATGGTCTCACCGATCAACGACTTCGAGGGGCTCTTGAGCCACGTGTTCAGGTTGTTGCTGAACGCCTCGCGAGCGTATCCGGTGCCCCAGACATTGACGTGGCCGGTCGCCGCGCCGATCCGGTAGAAACCGTCGAGGAACACGATGAAGCAGATCGGCACGCTGACAATGGCGGCGAAGGCAATGGCTCTGCCCATGGCCGACCTCTCGCGCGCGCCAGTGCCGGCTAGCTTGAGCGCCTCCAGCTGATGGGGCATCACGTGGCCCCGATAGGCACGATTCATCCAGTGGAGCGTCGCGAACATTCCGAGCGTGCTCCGACCGAACGACTCGGATCCGAACAGGCGCACCATGGCCGCCGCCGGACCCATGACGTGCATGTCGTGCACCGGAAAGCCGAACTCGGCGCGTACGCGCGTGATCATGACGGCAATGGCAAAGAAGATGCCGATGAAGGCCAGCGCCACAACGGGCGTCATGCCCGCGATGATGAGCGCGCCCACGAGCAAAGCGCTGCCTGCCACCGTGCCGACGAACGCAGAGCGATAGGCGTCGGCGTCCTCTCCGGCGTTGTGACCGCGAGCCCATGCCTGCCTCCAGGCCTCGCCCAGGTGCCGGCGCAACCGCCATACGGACGCGATGAACACGGCCAGATACGCCCCGAACGCCTGGGACTCCGCAAATGGCGCCCGGCTCTCGAGCGGGAAGCCCTGCACGGCCACATAGGCAAGCTGCGCCCTATAGAGCAGGAAGAACACCCACAGCGACATGCCCAGATCGAGCGGCATCACGAAGCCGAGGGTGATGGCGAAGAAGTAGAAGCTGAGCGTGAACGTGGTCGGCCCGGTGAGTGGCCCCGTCGCGACGGGCACGATGGTCTGCCGCTTGATCGGTATGGCAGGGACCGCCGGATACAGGTAGTTCAGGCCGTTGAGCAGCGTGATCGTTCCGGCTATGGCAAAGCCCACCCACATGGCGCGACTCGAGAAGAACGTCCGCGGCTCCGTCGCCATCGTCATAGGCAGCGCCACGATCGGGAACGTCAGTCGCTCGTCCTCGCCCCACGCCTTGCGCAGAAGACCGCACATGCTCTGCATGGTCAGCACAAGCGCCCACAGGAATACCGTCCAGATCAGGACAGGCTTGATCCAGGCCGATATCACCTCGGGCCGCCAGAAACTCGAGTTGCCGCGGAAGAAACCCGTGACGGCATCGCGATCCGTCACCAGCAGCCACTCGGGAACGGCGCCGGGGATCAGATCGCGCCACTTGTCCGGCGTGTCAAGCGTGTAGGCCGGATAAGGCAGCTCCGTCACGAGGATGGACTGCATGTCGCACGACATGACCGCCGAAGCCACCGAGACCATGCTGTAGACGCACAGCAATTCGAGGCGCGTCAGGGCCATGCCCTCGAAACGGCTCCGGACCAGCATGTTGGCCAGTGTCAGGACGAGCAGGATGTAGATCGCGTGACAGAACGGCGCGGCAAGCGTGAGGAACGTATACCGGACGATCTCGCCGTGGAAGATCCAGCGTGCTGACAGCCAGATAGCCGCGAGCCCGATAAGGATGGCGCGGAATCGGATGGCCGGCGCTCGGCGGATCCCGTTTCGTGTCTCCCTCACACGCGTACATTTCGCGGCCCTGGCACAGGTAACCTGCAAGCGACCCTCCCTCAGCAACCGGACGCGCGGCATGTCCATCCCGACGTAACGGCAACTGAACCCGTTGCGTGTCCATACCGGTGTGACGGCAACATGACGTGCAGCGTGCAGCCGTCGCTTCTCGCGACGCAGAACGTCGGTCCATAACCGAACGTCGCGCGATCCGGTTCCCCCGCCCCTTCGGTGGGCGGGGGCAAGGGGGAGGGGGGATTCCGTCGCAGACCAGAACGCGGGCCAAGTTACGCGCAGCGTGTAGCCGTCGCTTCTCGCGACGCCATACGATCCGCAACTGGCGAAACGTCGCGCGGTGAGCCTCTACGGCTACGACCGTCGCCTCGATTACGACCAGCAGCA
>JBBIQU010000074.1:0-19261 GCA_037442185.1 Chthonomonadales bacterium
GGTCGGCAACAAGACCGGACCGTACGACGAAACGGACGCGCATGATTTCCAGCTCTACATGACCGAGGTGTGGCAACTGCTGCGGAGGCGGCAGGTCGAGTTCGAGCTGCGTCGGAGCCACGCCGAAATGGGTGAACGAGTCAAAGAACGGACAAAGCAGCTCGAGGATGCGGTCGCGGAGCTGGACGCATTCTCATATTCCTTGTCGCACGATTTGATGACGCCCCTGCGCAACATGGACCAGTATTGCGGCTACTTGTCCGAGGATTACAGCGGCGTGCTGGATCACGAAGGGCGTCGCTATCTCGAACGGATTCGTGCGGGTCTTGCGAAGATGCGGGAGATGTCTCAGGGGCTGCTGGATCTCTCGCGGTCCACGAGGGGCGATCTTTCGCGATCACGAGTGGACATGAGCGGCATGGCGCAGGAGATCATGGACGAGATGCGCGCAGCTGAGCCGGCACGGAACGTGACCATCCAGGTTGAGGATGGCCTCACGGCGGAAGCGGACCAGCGCATGGTTCGCGTTGTGCTGCAGAACCTGTTGGGCAACGCCTGGAAATACACGAGCAAGACGGCACAGGCGCGCATCGAGTTTGGCGCAGCCGAGGTTGAGGGCAAGAGGGCGTTTTTCGTCCGTGACAATGGCGCAGGTTTCGATTCATCCAAGGCCAAACGGCTGTTTGCGGCGTTCCAGCGGTTCCACCATACCGCCGAGTTTCCGGGCCTCGGCATCGGGCTTGCGACGGTGCGACGCGCGGTCCATCGGCACGGCGGCCGCATATGGGCCGAGAGCGCGCCCGATCACGGGGCGACGTTCTACTTCACGCTGGAGGGATGACCCGTAGCGCAGGCGTCCCGCCTGCATTCAAGAGCAAATCGAGGCAAAGTTGAGCGAGTGGTGGGAGAACATATTCGTAACGGGCGAGTACCGCGAGCTGGACCGGATACCGCCTGAGCGCACCGGCAAGCAGGTTGACTTCGTGCTGTCGGCGCTCGGCGTCGGCGTCGGCGACCGGTTGCTCGACGTTGCGTGCGGCATCGGTCGGCACAGCGTACCGTTTGCGGCTGCCGGGCTTCAGGTGGTCGGCTTGGACTACTCGCCGGCGTATCTCGGGCGCGCCCGAGAGGCCGGCCTGCGTTTCGGATGCTCTTTTGTCCGAGGCGATATGAGGCGCATACCGGTAAGGTCGGGCACGTTTGAAGCCGCGGTGAGCCTGTTCACTTCGTTCGGCTATTTCGCGACCGAGGCGGAGGATCAGGCGACGCTCGACGGGATCGTTCGGGCGCTGCGGCCGGGCGGACGGTTCTTCCTCGATGTGGGGAACCATGACGGTCTGCTTCGCAACTTCAGCGGGCACGACTGGATGGAAGTGGAGGACGGCTATCTGCTCGAGAAGCGTGAGTGGGATGTTCGGAGGGGGCGCGCCGAAACGGAATGGACCTACATCCGGGACGGCATCGTCAAGCGGTTTCCCGTGTCCATTCGCTTCTACACGTGTCCGGAGATCGAGCGGATGTTCGATTGCGCCGGCATGGACCTGACACAGGTTTGGGGTGACTGGGATGGGGGGCCGCTGACGATGGAGAGCTGGCGGCTGTTGGCTCTGGGGGTGAAACGATGAACGGTAGGTCCGGTGTCGTTCCGGCGCGCATCGCCGATGCGTTGCTGGCCGAGTGTCTGGGGCGCCCGCAGGCATACGATGCTCTGCGTCGGCTCTGCGATACGGTGGGCGGAAGGACGAGCGGCGCGGAGAGCGGGCAGCGAGCGGAGCACTGGGGAGCGGAGGCCATGGCCGATTGGGGGCTTGACGCCGTCCATGGCGAGGCCTTGCCGGTGCGCGTGTGGGAGCGCGGCTCGCTCGCGGCTGCCGTGCTTGGCGATCCGGGTTGGCAGATCAACGGTCTGGCGCACGGGTTTGCCCCGGACAGATGCGACGTGACGGCGCCGGTGCTCGACGCCGGATACGGTTTGCCGGAGGACTACGAGCGGCTGAAGGACCTTGCCCGCAACGCGATCGCGCTCTGCATCGAGGGCGCGCCGGAAGGGCGTCGCGCTCCGCACCGCACCGAGAAGCTGGCCTGGGCAGTCGCCAATGGAGCTGCAGGGCTCATGATCACAGGTCCGGACTACGGCAGCCTTCCGCGCACGGGCGTGTGCCATCGGACGGGTTCGCCGATCCCGAGCCTGGGCATTTCCCGCGAGGACGGCGAGCGACTGCAGAGGCTATTGCGAGATGGTCTGAGACCACAGGTCAGGATCGAGATGGAGAACAGCACTCGCGACGGGACGGCTCGGAACATCATCGGCGAGATCACGGGCGAGACGGCGCCGGAGCAGATCGTGCTGGCGGGCGCGCACCTGGATTCATGGGATATCAGTCAGGGCGCAACCGATAACGGCCTTGGGTGCGCGATCGTGATCGAGGCGGCTCGCGCCATCGCGGCGCTGGGGGTGAGGCCAAAGAGGACCATTCGCTTCGCGCTCTGGGCCGCCGAAGAGACCGGACTGCACGGGTCGCGGGCGTATACGGTCTCGCATGCCGACGAGCTGGACAGAACGGTATGCGTCATGAACTTCGACATGACCGGCGATCCGCACGGCTACTGGACGCCGGGCAATGAAGTGGTACCGGACATGCTCAGGGGCCTGACGCGGCAGCTCGCTCCGCTCGGGATGCGCGACGAGTTCTCGTCGAAGCCCGGGCTGCACTCCGACCATCAGCCGTTCATGCTCGCCGGTGTGCCTGTGGTCGGACTGGCGGCGGGCCTTCCCGGCGGCGGCGGACGCGCCTATTACCACAGCACGGCCGACACCTTCGAGAAGGTCTCGCTGCCGGTGCTGTGCAGGGCCGCAGCCGTGGCGGCGCACACGCTGTGGGCATTCGCCGAGTGTGACGAGCCCCCTTACCGTCGGAGGACGGCGGACGAGGTTGATGCGATGATCGAGGCGGCCGGTCTGCGGGAGGCCATCCTCGACTGATCTTGCGCGGACGGCTCGATGCGGCGGCCGGTCGGCAAGATGACCTACAACGTGAACAACAGCATGCGGTTCTGTTGCGGCGCGATCACCGAGAAGTAGTCGCCGCGGCTTGTTGGATGTACGATGACCTGGCGCTCGGGTCCGCTCAGGTCGATCCGGGCTATCGCTGTATCGGCGTACCCCGGCACATTCTGCTCGAAGAGCTCCCAGCGTCCCGTGATCGGGTTTTCAACCCACCTCTCATATTCGAGACCACTTCCGACGACGATGAGGCGGTGATTCACATCGGCGGCAACGGCCGTGATGGCCTGTTCGCGTCCTTTGCCCGGCGGCGGCCATTGCAGCGCGCCAAGCCGTATCCGCTCGTCCTCAGCGGAGCCGGGCGCTAAATGGCGGAAGAGGACGCCGTTGACTTCGACTTCCGGCGGTCCCGCGGGCAATGCCGGGATGTCGGGCGCGTCGCGGGGGCGATCGGGCACTCCGTAGACCCAGATGACTTCGCCGGACTGGATGAGCTTCCAGAGGGGCATGGGCTCGTCGAGGATGGCGATGGGGCCGCTGTAGACGATCTTGCTGACGCCCAGGCGGCGGATGCGCTCGACCAGGTTCGGGTTGAAGTACTGGTCGCCGTAGTTCGAAATGACGCCGATGGCGTCGGGGCTGAAACGCTCGTTCGGCGTGACATGGCGCGCTTCGGCTGCTGTGCCGGGCGTCTCGGATGTCGGCTTTCGGCGGAGGGCGTTCATCAGCCCGGATAGGAGTGGCAGGGTCGTATCCTTTCGTGTCGGCGGCGAACGTACTATACCACGTTGCGGCGCGGCATCGTCGAATGGAGTCGGCCCCTATGCTTCACGTGAAGCGTCGCCGGTCGGTCCCTCTAGGCGTTCCAGGAGCCCTTCCAGGTGATCCAGCGAGTAGAACTCGAGCGAGATCGTGCCGGAGCCGTTCGATGCCATGCGAACCGTGACCTTCGTCCCGAGGGCGACGGAAAGGCGGTCTTCGACCGCTGCGGCATGAACATCGTCGGAAGGCACGGCTGAGACCGATCTGACCGTCTCCCGTTCGGAGCGTCTGAGCGACCGGACGACTGCCTCGGCTTCCCGAACCGACATATTGCGCGAAGTGAACGCGGCAAGCGCGGCATCCTGCATCTCGGGATCCAGCGGAACCAGCAGGCGGGCATGGCCTTCGGAGATGCTCCCTGATTCAAGAGCGGCTACCACATGGTCGGGCAGCGAAAGGAGGCGCATGGCGTTGCCCACGGCCTGGCGGGACTTGCCGACGCTCCGGGCGATGTCCTCCTGAGACATTCCGAACTCAACGTACATGCGGCGATATGCCCGGGCCTCCTCGACGGGGCCGATGTCCTCGCGCTGGATGTTCTCGATCAGGGCCAGCAGGAGCATCTCCCTGTCGTCGCATTCCTGAACCACCGCGGGGATGGTGGCGCGACCGGCGAGGCGCGACGCGCGCAGACGCCGTTCTCCCACGATGAGCTCATAGCGGTCGGGCGCCTTGCGGCGCACGACAATCGGCTGCAGGACGCCGTGTTCCTTGATGGATTGGGCAAGCTCGGCCAGGGCGCCGTCGTCGAACTGCCTGCGAGGTTGATACGGGTTCGGAACCACCGCGTCCAGGCGCAGCTCGCGCACGTTTCTGGCCACGTCCTCGGCGGACGTGCCTGCGAGCAAGGCGTTCAGCCCCCTACCGAGACCGCGCTTCTCCAATGCCGATCACCTCCTGAGCCAGAGTGCGGTAAGCCTGGGCGCCGCGGCTTGACGGGTCGTAGAGGGAGATGGGACGACCATGGCTGGGCGCTTCGGAAAGACGGACATTTCGGGGCACGACCGTGGGCGAGACGCGGCTGCCGAACACCGTCCTAACCTCGTCCACGACCTGCTGCGACAGCTTGACGCGCCCGTCGAACATCGTCATGATCACGAGCGCTACGTCGAGAGTGGGGTTGATATGCCGACGGACGATCTCGATGGTTCGCATGAGCTGACTGACGCCTTCGAGGGCGTAGTACTCGCACTGGATGGGAACGATGACGGCGTCCGAGGCGGCCAGGCCGTTGACCGTCAGGATCCCCAGCGACGGCGGCGTGTCGAGAAGAATGATGTCGAAGCGTTCGCGAAGGGGCTCAATGGCCCTCCGGACAATCGTTTCGCGGGCCACTCGCGCCATCAGCTCCACTTCGGCGCCGGCAAGGTCGAGATTCGCTGGAATGGCCATGAGGCCTTCAACGCATGTGGGAGTGAGCGCATCGCCGACCGGCGCATCGTTGACCAGCACGTCATAGACGCCGGGGTGGCCTTCGGAACCGACGGCGGACTTTTCGATGCCGAGGCCGCTTGTGGCGTTGGCCTGGGGGTCGAGGTCCACCAGCAGCGTCCGAACGCCGGCGATGGCGAGATAGGCGGCAAGGTTCACGGCCGTGGTGGTCTTGCCGACACCGCCCTTCTGGTTGACAACGGCATACACTGGAGTCATAGAGGCTCGATATCAGTAGACTGATGGATACTTAATGTTCCGGAGTGAAACAGATCAACAAGCAGACGCATATACACTTAAGAGCGACGTTTCGGAATGTTGACGGAGCAGGGCGCATGGGGTACACTGCCACGTATGCTTGCTGACTATACCCCGCAGGAGAGCCCCATTGGACATTGACGACTTCGAAGACGTTCCGGAGTACTACACGGACTCGGTCAACTTCATGACCAATATCTACGGTTTTGCGCTCGATTTCGGCGTGATGATGGTCCAGGACCAGCCGCCCAAGTCGCAGGTTCGCGTGCGGATGAGCCCGCAGCATGCCAAGATCATGAGTCTGCTCCTGCGCAAGAACGTCCAGGAATACGAGAAGCGGATCGGGACGATCATATTGCCCGAGGGTCTCTACAAGGACCTGGGCATCCAGGACGACATGGCGGACGAATGACCGTCACGCGCCGGGCATGACCGGAACGCGGAGCCGAGGGCCGCTCTCCCAGTAGGGGGAGCGGCCCTCGGCGTTTCTACGGCCCGCAGGGGCTGATTGGGGGTGATGCAGCATGTTCTCTGTAGCCGATCTAGTGACCCGGCAGACGGCGCGTGACGAAGCGGCGAGGCTCGAGCGGATGCGGCGAGCCTGGTCGGCCTACATGGGTGAGATGCCTCGGCCGCTGCGCGTCCGCTCGGGCGGCTACGACGACAACGTGCGGATCAACTACGCCCGCCTCATCGTGGACAAGGGTGTGAGCTTCCTGTTCGGCGGCGATGTGGGCATTCGGATCGGCGGGCAAGACACCGACAGGGCGCGGGCGTGGCTCGACGCAGTCTGGAACGCCAACGGCAAGGCGACGCTGCTCCACAGGCTGGCCGTCAACGGCGGCGTCTGCGGCCATGCGTTCATCAAGGTCGCCAGGCGGCCCGACGGCAGGCCCCGGCTGGTGGCGCTTGACCCCATGACGGTGGACGTGCGATGGAGGCCCGACGATTGGGAGCGCGTGACGGGCTTTCGCCTGCAGTGGCACGGCATTGACGAACGGACGGGTCGTCCGCGAGCGTTCCGGCAGATGATCTCGCTTCGAAGCGATGACGCCTGGGACATCGTGGATCAGCAGTCCGATGGCGACGACGCGCGATGGAGGACGGTCCATGTCGAGCGCTGGCCGTTCGCATGGCCGCCCATAGTCGGTTGCCAGAACCTGCCGATGCCGAACGAGTACTGGGGCTCCGGCGACCTCGAGGATGACATTCTCGAGGTCTGCCGGGCGCTGAACTTCGTGCTGTCGAACGCAGTGAGGATCGTCCGGCTGCATGCGCATCCCAAGCTGTGGGGATCGGGCTTCGAATCGAGGGACCTTGCGGTTGAGCCTGACGATGTGACGATCCTGCCGCATTCCGATGCGGCGCTCCACATTGTGGAGATGCGCGGCGACCTCAGCTCGTCGCTGGAACTGTTCGGCCGTCTGCGCGACGCTCTGCACGAGATGGCTCGGGTGCCCGATCCGTGGCTTCAGGGCAGCGCTGCCGCGAGGCTGTCGGGTGCGGCGCTTCGGATGCTGCATCAGCCGCTTGTCGAGAAGACGCAGACGAAGCGGCTGCTCTACGGCGAGATGCTGACGCGGCTATCGGCGAACCTGCTCGAGATGGGCGGATTCGGCCGCGAAATGCGCGTGACGCTGGAGTGGCCGTCGGTCATGCCGACGGATCCGGCCGAAGAGGCTCGGACCGCGCTCATGCATCGCGAGCTTGGCGCCGCGTCGGAGCCGCTGCTCCGGCGGCTGGGGGTTGACAGCGGAGAGGAGGTGAGGACATGCCCGGACGCTTCCACGTGATGCAGGTCTACGTTGCCGCCGGGCTGGCGGGATTGCTGGCGGCCCTCTATGTCGTGGCTCCCGCCGACCGGAGCGACCTGCTTGGAGGCGCGATCATGACGCTCATCGGGTTCGTGGTGGGCAAGTTCACGAACGGCTATGCGAAGCGGGAGACATAGGTTTGGTCGGGATCGCTTCGCTTCGCTCGCGATGACGTGGGGGAGGGCGGAGGCGGCCGATGTTTCTCATAAACGGGAGGTGGACGATGGGATGGTTTCGGCGTCTGCGGGCGGTGACGAAGCTGCTCGTGGACTGGGACGTGTTCAAGCACGCCCTTGACGACATGCTGCAGGACGAGGGCGTTCGGAGGCGGCTGGAGGTTGTGCTGGCGTCCGAGCCGCTGCTGGGAGCCCATGCGGCGGCGCTCAAGGCGCTGTGGGCGCCGATCGAGGCTGACTTGAAGGAGTTGAAATGATGGGCAGCTACACGGGCCGTCAGGCGAACCTGGCCGATCCGGCGCGCAATGCGTATGCCATCGCGCCCAGCGACGGGGCCGATCTGGCCAACTGGGCGCTGGCCATCTACGTGGGCGGATCGGGCGACGTTCGACTTGTGACTTGGGGCGGGGAGACCGTGACGTTTGCGAATGCGCCGGTCGGTGTCTTGCCGGTTCGCGCCCGCCGCGTGCTGGCGACGGGAACGACGGCCACCGGCTTGGTCGGGCTCTACTGACATGGGCATCGCCATCGGCATTGGAATCCGTGCCGGAGGGGGCTGGAGTCCGCTTGCGCTGGCCGGCCTTCGGGCGTGGAGCGATTGCAGCCGCGCCGTCTATCAGGACACGTCCATGACCGTTGAGGCCGGACCGGGCGATCCGGTTGGGGGCGTGCCCGACAGGTCGGGGCGGTCATATCACGCGCTGCAGGGGACCACATCGTTGAAGCCGACGCGGGTCGTTTCGGCATTCCCTTCCGGGAGAGCGGGACTGAGCTTCGACGGCGTTGACGACCGACTGATCCTCACAGGACTGGGCGCGGCTCTCAGCGGTCCCGATGTGCCGTTCAGCCTCGGCATAGTGTGCAAATTGACGGATACGGCGAGCCGCGCGCTCCAGGGGCTGGGGCATTCGGCGAGCAGCACGCCCTATGCGATGGTGTACGTCACCGGATCGGCCTTCACGCAGTATCGGCGCGATGACGCCTCGGCGTGGGTTTCGCTAAGCGGTCCTGCCAGGACCGTCAACCAGCCCCAGGCGGTTGTGACCACATTCGGCGAGCAGCCGGGGGCGGTGGCGAGGATCGGCGTCAACGGCGGGGTCGAGAGCAGCGGAGCCATGGACGTTGGCAACACGACCGTGGATCGGTTCGCCATCGGCGCGGTCGAGCGGGCCGGGACGCCGCTGTATCCGTTCAAGGGCGTGATCGGATGCTGGGTGGTCGTTGCGCGGGCGATCAACCCTGCGGAGCGGAAGTCGCTTGCCGCGTTTCTGATGGACTGGGCCGGCGTTTGAGATCTCAGATCTCAGATTTGAGATTTGAGATTTCAGATTGGGGAGGTGAGGGCTGAAGAAGGGGAGCGATGAGTGAGTACGTGTGGAGGGTGCATCTGGTGGTGCCGGATGCGGATGCCGGCGCGGCTGCGTCGGTGGCCGAGGAGGTGATGCCGGGCGGCAAGGCCGAGGGCGCGATGTTCGGGGTGCCGCTTGGGCGTGCGTCCGATGCGGGCGACGCCGAACCCGGGTTCCGGGCGTGCAGCACGCTGATGACCGATGTGCAGTTCAGGGAGCTCACGCGGGAGCTATCGGGAGCAGGCATCGAGGCGAAGTGGTTCCGCATGCGGGCGGACGATGGGCGCGCTGTGGTTGCTTCGGGCGCGGACGCGATTGAGCCGGAGCGTCGGTGGACGTGGCAGGACACGCTGGAGCGAACTGGACTGAGACGAGCGTTGGAGGTGAACGATGGATGACGAACAGGCAGGACTGGGCAACCAGGAAGCCGCCGAGGAACGGGCCCGCGCCGCAGAGGAGCGGGCCCGATTGCTTGAGACGCGCTTGGAGGCGGAGCGAGCCGCGCGGCGTCTCGGGCTTATTGACGAAGATGCCGTGTTCCGCCTTATGGATGCGGAGAGGGTCGAGTTCGACGAGGCGGGACGCCCGGCCAATGTCGAGGCGCTGGTTCGAGAGCTGGCCGAGCGGCGTCCATGGCTGCGAGCCTCACGTGATGGCGGCGGCACGGCAAGCCCGACCAACCCGCCTCGGGACGGGTTCCGGACGCTGGCACGGGATGCGATCCGGCGCATGAGCCACGACGAGATCAACGCCAACTGGGACGCCGTGGAAGCGGCGCTGAGATCGGGTTAGTCGGACACGTCGGACAGGTCAGACGCGTCCGACGAGTCAGACAAGAAACCAAGGAGACACACAGTGAGTCTGAACAACTTCATCCCGGAGGTGTGGGCGGCGAGGCTCCTCCACAACCTCCAGAAGACGCTCGTTTTCGGGCAGCCCGGCGTGATGAACCGGGACTATGAGGGCGACATCAGGGGCCACGGCGACACGGTGCGCATCCACGCCATCGGTCCGATCAGCGTGGCAGACTACACCCGCGACAGCGACATCGCCGCGCCGCAGACGCTGACCGATGCGGAGACAACGCTGGTCATTGACCATGCGCGGTACGTGAACTTCCAGATTGACGACGTTGACCGCGCTCAGCAGATGCCCAAGGTGATGGACGCGGCCATGCGGCAGTCGGCCTATGCGCTCGCCGACGACGCCGACGGGTTCCTCGCCACGCTCCACGGCCAGATCGCCGGCGGGAACAAGATCGGCAGCGACGCGAGCCCGGTTGTGCCCACGGCAGATACGCTCTACGAGTATCTCGTTGACATGGCAATCCGGCTGGACGAAGCGAATGCGCCACGCGCGGGCCGCTTCTGCATCATGCCGCCCTGGTGCTACGGGCTGCTGCTCAAGGACGCAAGGTTCGTCAAGGCAGGCACAACCACGAGCGACAGGGTGCTTCGCAACGGTGAGGTCGGCCAGGCGACGGGCATGACGATCTACGTCTCGAACAACGTGGCGCACGTGGGCGGCGAGAAGTACAAGATCATCGCCGGCGTGCCCGAGGCCTGGACGTTCGCCCAGCAGGTGCGCAACGTCGAGGCCTACAGGCCGCCGCTTCGGTTCGCCGATGCGGTGAAGGCCCTGCACCTGTACGGCGCGAAGGTCACCCGACCGAACGGCCTGGCCTGCCTGGTGGCGAGCAAGAGCTGACACATCCGAGCGCCCGGCGCCGCAAACTCCGCGCGGCCCGGGCGCATTCCATTGAAAGGAGCGATAGAGCATGGCGCGAGACAGCGTGGCAATCACGGCGCTGGCGCTCGACGGAGGGGTTGCGGAGCCTTCGGGCACGACAATCGTTCCGGCGAACGGCGCGGCAATCGCCGCAGGCGGCGACACGCGGAAGCTGGTCATCCGCGTGACGAACACGCACGGCAGCGATCACACGGTGACGGTCAAGGCCGGAGCGAATCCGCCGGCGTTTCGGCAGGGCCTCGGCGACGCGAGCGTCACCGTTGCGGCCACGACGGGAGTTCAGTATCTCACCGTCGAGTCGGCGAGGTTCGTCCAGTCGGACGGGTCCATCCATCTTGACTTCGACACGGGCATGACGGGAAAGGTGATGGCATTTCGCCTTCCTGACGCCCTCTGACATCAGGAGGCACAGCATGACGGCGAAGGCGCGGCAGGGCAATCGCAAAGCGCCGGACATTCCCGACCTCGGGGTTGATCCGAAGCGGATCGAAACCTACCGCGTCTCGCCGGTCACCTATGCCGAAGAGGTCCTGGGAGTCCACTGGTGGAGCAGACAGCGCGAGGCCGCCGAAGCGCTGCTCAAGCATCGCAGGGTGCTGGTGAAGGCCTCGCACGCCGTCGGCAAGACCCATGTTGCGGCAGGCCTGATCAACTGGCACTTCGACTGCTTCCGCCCCGGCATCACCATCGCGACGGCCCCGACGCAGCGTCAGGTCATTGATGTCCTGTGGAAAGAGGTTCGCGTCCAGCGCAAGGGCAGACCGGGACTCATGCCAAAGTCCCCCAGACTGGAGACGGGTCCGGATCATTTCGCCGTGGGGTTCACGACACGCGATGAGGCCGCGTTCCAGGGACGCCATGCCGAGCGCGTCCTGATCGTTTTCGACGAGTGCGTCGGGATTGACGCCGATCTGTGGGAGGAAGCCGAAGGCATGATGACCTCCGACGGATGCCTGTGGCTGGCCATATGCAACCCCACCGATCCCGCCAGTCGGGCCTACGAGGAGGATGTTTCGGGCAGGTTCCATGTGCTGAACATCAGCGCGCTCGAGCATCCGAATGTCGAGGCCGAACTGCGAGGCGAGATACCGCCATACCCATCGGCGGTCCGCCTCGGCTGGATCCGCGAGCAGGTCGAGCGCAACTGCACGCCGGTACTGCCGGAGCATCGCCTCGCCACCGACATCGAGATGCCGCCGGGCAGCGGGACGATCCTCAGGCCGGGGCCGATCTTCGAGAGCCGCGTGCTCGGGCGGTGGCCAACTCAGGGATCGCAGTCGGTCTGGACCGAAGCGGCATGGGAGCGCGCCCTCGAGCGTCGCGATGAGGATCAGGGCCCGACCACCATCGGGTGCGACGTGGCGCGCTACGGCGACGACTATACGAGCATCGTGGTTCGACGGGGCCGAACGGCGCTGCATCACGAAACGCACAACGGTTGGAACACGGCGCAGGTTGCGGGACGCCTGAAGCAGCTATGCATCGAGTTCGCCGGCCCGGGCGAAGCTCCGAAGTCGGTGGCGGTGCACGTTGACGACGACGGAGTGGGCGGCGGCGTTGTGGATCAGAGCGGCGAGTTCGACTTCCGCGGCTGTGGGGCGGGCGAGCGAGCCCTCAAACCCGACGATTACCCCAACAGGCGCAGCGAGATGTGGTTCGCGGTGGCCGAACGGGCTGCGCGGGGCGATCTGGACCTGAGCAGGCTCTCGGCGGACTCGCTCAAGGCATTGCGGCGTCAGGCGATGGCCCCTCGGTGGCGTCTCGACAGCGAAGGCCGGCGAGTGGTCGAGGCGAAGCACAGCACGAAGCGGCGTTTGGGCCGCTCGCCCGACGACATGGACGCCCTGAACCTCGCCTTCGGCGACAGTCGTTCCAAGCGGCCATGGGTCATGAGGGGATGGTGGTAGGAGCTTTCGGGAGGAGAATGACGGACTATGGCAGTGCGCGAGACGATGGCTGAACTGATCGGCCGGCTGCGGACGTTGATCGGCGATCCGGCGGGCGATGACGCGATGTTTGGCGACGAGGAGCTGCAGGCCTTCCTTGACGCTCGCTCAACGGAGTACCGGTACCTGGAGCTGACGCCGGTGGCGACGATTGCACCGGGCGGCTCGGTGGTCCATCTCGAGTATGTGGCCGCGCTGAGGCGCGAATGGCGCGACGGCGTCGGCCTGTGCCACACGCTCGGCGACTGGGAGGACGGAGTCAAGCTGTACGGCCCCGATTACGCGGAGATCGAGCCCGCGACCGCCGACCTTGCGCGCGGGCGATGGACCTTCGAAGCTCACCAGCCGGCACAGGTAAGGCTTGTCGGCCGGACCTACGATCTCAACGCGGCGGGCGCGGACGCCCTTGAGGCATGGGCCACGCGCGTCAAAGCGGCTTACGACATTCGTTCGGGCGATCAGTCGCTTGCGCGAGGCATGCAGTTCGCCCAGATCATGGCCGCGGCCATGACCCTCCGCAGGAGGGCGCGGGTCGGGGCCGGACGCATCGGCAGGAGCGACCTATGCTGACACCCGGCGAGCTCGCGCAGACGCGGCGGGACATGATGGGTCTCATGTCGGACACGGTTGTAGTGGAGCGCTACAACGTGCCGCTGGGCCGCTGGGACACCGTTGCCACGACGGTCGGGCGGGCCATCGCGAAACGCTCGGTCACGCGCGATTCGGGAGGCGCGCTCGTGGGCGTTACGCTCTGGAATGTGCTTATGCCCCATGACGCGCCCGTGCTTGTCAACGATCGGCTCACCATCGGGTCGCACACCTACTGGGTGACCGGCACCGACGTTGATGCCACGGGTGCGCCTGCGCTGGTGGTGCAGTGCTCGAGGGTGGGCGAATAGCTTGGCCCGACGATGAATCGTCGGTCTGGGACACAAATCCCGCGAGCGGGATGGGATGAACCCGCGCAGGCGGGTTTCGCGTGGCGGGCGGGCGATGCGTCACGTGTTCGGTCTGCGCAGCCTGGCCCGACGATGAATCGCAGGTTCGGCATCCCGACGATGAATCGTCGGTCTGGGACACAAATCCCGCGAGCGGGATGGGATGAACCCGCGCAGGCGGGTTTCGCGTGGCGGGCGAATCAACGCCCGATGGGGTTGGGACCAGTCCTATTCCGGCGCTTCGGTGGGCCTGACCAGGAGTTCGTCGTTCCTGGGGGCGGCGGTCGTGACCGGCCGGAGGAGGATGTCCTTGTCATTGTCGGGCCGTTCGGCAGGCCTGAGGAGTGTGCTGCGCAGCCGTTCGTGTTCGGCCCGCATGCGCAGGAAGGGAAGGCACTCCTCGGCCGCGTCGGTGACCTTGCGGAGTTCGGCGCCCATGCCGGCCCGGAACCACAGGTCCACGTAGTGCGCGATGGCGTTGATGGGCCGCGGCATGGTGCGGAGCTTCTCGACGGCCGGAATGGCCCGAGCGTCGCCGATCTGCTGCATGGCCTTGAGCACCGCGACAACGAGGGGCACGTTGATGTTGCGACGGTTCAGGATCGAGATCAGCGCCGCCATGCCGCGATCGTCCACCAGTCGCGCATCCGATGCGGTCATCAGCGGCAAGAGACGCTGAAGCCCTTCGGCCGCGACCTTGCGGGTGCTGTCATCGCCCGACTGATAGGCTAGCGCAAGCACGTTGACGGCCCGCTTGTCGGAAATCCTGCTGAGCGCCGATGCGGCCTGCCGGCGCTTGCGGGCCCTCTCGTCGGTCATCTTCGATCCGCCGAACACGAGCATCATCCACCAGATGTTGCTCCAGTTGCGGTTGAAGAAGAGCCAGATCAGCCCGAGCATCACCGCGAAGCGAAACACGCGGCCGAACCTGGCGCGCCAACGCCACTGCCGATAGCGGGCGATTTCGGCCTCGAGCTCCTCGCTCAGGTGCGAGACCATCTCGCTCTCGTTCTCGGCCACGCGTTCATAGACCGGATCCGTCGGATCGGTGCGGATGGCCGGGTGGCTCGTGACGCGGATGTCAACTCTCATGATGGTTGGGTCGGACTCGTCGGACGGGTCAGACGAGTCAGACAGGTCAGACAAGTCCGACTCCGACTACGTTGCCGGGCCGGTTCGGGTTTTGGCTTTGCAGGAAGATACCCGACACTCGCCGAACCCCCATCCCGACATCCAGACGTGCGAGGAGGCCAACCATGAAGATCGCAATGATCGGCGCGGGCAGCATTGTGTTCACGAGGACGCTGCTCAACGATATGCTCGCCACACCGGCTCTCGAAGGCGCGACGTATGCCCTCATGAGCCCGACCGAGACCAAGCTCCGGCGCATGGAGGCGTTCGCCAGGCGCATGATCGCCGAAAACGGCATCAACGCGAGCGTCTATGCCACCACGAGCCGCGAGGATGCCGTGCGCGACGCCGACTACGTCATCTGCATGATCCAGGTCGGCGGCGTCGAGGCGTTCGGCCACGACTACGAGATACCGCTCAAGTACGGCGTGGACCAGTGCATCGGCGATTCGCTGGGACCGGGCGGCGTCATGCGCGGCCTGCGCAGCATGCCCGTCATGACCGACCTGGTCAGGGACATGGAGCGGCTCTCGAAGCCGGGCGCCGTTCTCCTGAACTACACCAACCCCATGGCCGCCGTGTGCTATGCGCTGGGCAGGGTGTCGAACGTGCCCTGTATCGGCCTGTGCCACGGCGTGCAGACCACGCTCGACCTCATCTCGGGCTATGTCGAGGTGCCCAAGGATCAGATTGACTTCCTGTGCGCCGGCATCAACCACATGGCGTGGTTCCTCAAGCTCGAACACAACGGCAAGGACCTCTATCCGCTCTTCAAGGAGCGCTGCGAGCTGCCCGGCTACTACGTCAACGAGAAGGTGCGCATCGAGGTCATGCGACACTTCGGCTATTTCATGACCGAAAGCACGGGCCACCTCAGCGAGTACATCCCCTGGTTCCGGAGCAGCGAGCGGGCTCTGAAGCTCTACTGCGACGAGCCGGCGTTCGGCGGCGAATCGGGCGCCTACTACAAGTGGTCGAAGGTTGTGGCCGAAAAGTACGCGACCACCGACCCGCTCCAGTTCGAATCGCCCAAGCTCGACCCGCGCAGCGTCGAATACTGCTCCTACATCCTCGAAGCCCTGGCCACGGGCAAACCGTTCCGGCTGCAGGGCAACATCCGCAACGATGGCTACATCACGAATCTGCCGGAAGGATGCTGCGTCGAGGTGCCCGTCTATGTGGATCGCGAGGGGCTCCATCCCCTGCGCGTGGGAGCGCTCCCGCCCCAGTGCGCCGCCCTCAACCAGAGCAACGTCACCGTCCAGGCGCTCGCCGTCGAGGCCGGCCTGAGCGGCGATCCCGAGCTGGCCATGCACGCCATCGCCATGGACCCGCTCACTTCGGCCTGCTGCACCCTCGCCGAAATCCGCGCCATGACAGCCGAGCTCCTCGAAGCCGAGGCCCAGTGGCTGCCCCAGTTCGCCGGCAAGAAGCTCCGCCCCACCCCCACCATTGTCATTCCGCCCAGCGTCCAGCGCGCCGAAGCGCCCCTGGACCCGGCATTGGCCATCGGGAAGAGATTTGGGACCTTGGTGACGCAGGGGGAGAAGTAGGGGGGAGAGGCAGGAGGCGAGGGCCGCCCGAAGCTCCCTCCCCCTTGACGGGGGAGGGTTGGGGAGGGGGTGCTACTCCAGCGTGATGAACGTCAGGCTTGCAGTAGTGGAGGCCACGGGTGCACCTCTAGAGTGGAATGGAGTTGGTGATCACGCCGATGCATGAAGCGCAAGACAACATGCGCGTACCTGCGCCGAATCGTCCACACATCACGCGCAACGTGTATAGAGAATCGGCGTTTCGTTAACACGTCGGACCACCAGTGCGATGACCGGTACGTTGCCGCGACCCTCGCCCTCTGTGGACATTGAACCAGGCGCAGTACTTGGTGCAGTCCGCTCAATCTCGACGGCGATGACTTGCTGCGACGCAATCCATCCTCCCCAGAAGGACAGATTCATGATAATCTATCCTTCGTAGAGGGACAAGATGCTCCGAGATATCCTGCCAGTCGTCCTCGCGGACGGCGAAACGGCCCATGCCGCCTTCGTTCGCGCGGAGCGATGTGCGCCTGCCGGGCATAACGGGGAAGGCGTTCGCCGTCTTCGGGGTACGGCGCAGCGGCAAGACGACGTTCCTCCGGCAGTGCCTTGCCGACTGGCCGGCGTCCGTTCGCGCCCTGCAATAGCCTTCACAGCAGTCGGCTCGATCCCACGTTGCGGTATAACAGCCGCATGGTCGCCATGCAGGATATCCAAGCGCTCAGCAACGCCATCGCGCGTGAGTTTGCTCCGCACCAGATCGTGCTGTTCGGCTCGTTTGCCTGTGGTCGGCCAACAGACGACTCCGATGTAGACCTGCTCGTGGTCATGTCCCATGACGGCAAGCCGAGCGCGATGGCGACGGAGATACGTCGCCGAGTCAGGCCGCGCTTCACTGTGGACCTGATGGTCAGGAGCCAGGAGGCTCTTGCACAGAGATTGGCGCTCAACGACTGCTTCCTCCGCGAAGTCGTTGAGCGTGGGGTGGTGCTATATGAACGCCCTAACGCTTGAGTGGGTCGCGAAGGCGGAAGCCGATCTCCGGACTGCCGCCCGTGAGTTCGCCGTGTTGGACGCACCCAACTACGATGCGGCGTGCTTCCACGCGCAGCAGTCGGCAGAGAAGTACCTGAAGGCCCGCCTGGTGGAAGCTCGCCTCTCCCCTTGCCGTCCGGCCGGGCAGTAGCTATGCCGCTGCGCGCACGTCCTTTTCGACGGCCCGGAGGTAGGCAATGTCCTTGCGCGATTGCTCGAGGATGCCTTCGTCGGTGAGTCCTTCGTATTCGCTGTGGAAGGTCAGCGGACCGGCGTACTTGGTCGCGATAAGATAGCGCATCATCTCGCGCCAGTTGACGAAACCCTCGCCGAGCGGCATGCACCGCACCTTGCGCACTGCGTCGCCGCCGACCCGCTCCCACATGAGGTCTTTGATGGCAAGGATGGAGAGCCGCTTGCCCGCCATGGTGAGCGCCATGGTGAGGGGCTCGCCGTTGAGCGCCAGGTGCCCGGGATCGAGGTACATCCCGATGGCTTTCGGGTCGGACCCGTCAAGCACGAGCAGCGATGCCGCAGCGTTGACCGTCAGGTAGTTGCCGCTGTGGGTGTGGATGCAGCACTTGACGCCGTAGCGCACCGCCAAGCTCTGCCAGCCTGCCAGTTCCTTCCGCGCCGCGGCGAGCTGGGGCTCGAAGTCGCCCGATCGGAAGCCCCAGTAGCCGGGCTTCAGGTAGGGCACGCCTGCGTCGTGGCATGCGGCCATCAAAGTCTCGGCGATGGGATCGGCGGGATCGTGGAGGCCGGTCGGCCCGGAGATCATCGGGATCACCAGGCCGGCCTGCTTGAACCGGTCAACCGCGCGCGGAAGCTCGGCCCGGGCGTTCGAAGGGTTCACGGCATAGCCGTCGCGCACACACAGGTCGGCGCCATCGGCGCCCATCGCCTTGAGCGCGTCTATCATCTGCGGCACGTCCAGCGGCTTCATCGTCTTGGTGAAGAATATGTACTGCATGATCGGTTCCTCCAGTCAGGGAATGCTCTGGGGTCAGTCTCCGGGCTTGCCGAGGTCGCCGCCCACCCAGCGGAGGAATACGACGGCGCCGACGATGAGCCCTGCAATGATGATGGGCCCGGCTACGATGGACGGCAGCTCGAGCAACGCGAACAGGCCCAGCCCAACGGTGACGGTGGTGACGATGAAGCCACGGATGATCCGCTTGGGTCCGCCCTCAAGATACATCCTCTGCCGCAAGCCCTCGGCGGTTCCGAAGACCGCTCCGCACAGAGCGCATCGGGTGGCGCCCGGGAGCTGCTCGGCATGGCACATGTGACAGAAGAACAGGTCCGGTACGCCCTGACGCTCGCGCTCGCGCTTCCAGGTGTCGAGGGTGCGCTGATGCTGGAACGCCAACCGTGGGAACTCCTTGAGGACCCACTCGAGATGCTCGATGGCCTGATCGAGGTCGCCCCGCTTTTCGAGCTCCTGGGCAAGCGCGATGCGCGCAACAGGGTCCATGGGGTTCCGGTCAAGGGCCGTCGCATAGGCGCGGAGGCGCTCGTCGTCCATCTGCTTCAGCTCGACCTGAGCGGCCGCGCCACCCAACACCGGCATGAGGACAGCCGAGATCAGGATGAGGATCAGCGCCACGGCCTTGACGACGCTGGGACCTGCGGCGACCGACACGATCAGGGCGAGGTAGAGGAACAGCGCCACGACAACCAGGCCCGGTTCGACGCCGCCGTCAATGCACCAGTGGATCAGTTTGATGACGGGTATGGAAGCCAGAATCAGCGCAACCGCCGCCAGTGACACGCCAGCCATCGCTTCGCCCATCGTGCCCTCTCCCCCATCCGTGCGCTGCCGCCGATGCCGTTACGGCCGCAGGCCGTGTAGCCGCGGGTTTTTCCCGCGCCTCGTCATGCGCAACCGCCGATGTCGTTACGGCCGCAGGCCGTGTAGCCGCGGGTTCTCCCCGCGCCGCGTCGTGCGTTGCCAACGTACGTCGCAAGAAGCGACGGCTACACGCTGCGCGTACCATCACCCTCACGCCCGCAGATGCACGCCACGCGCGTGTTGTCGTTACGGCCGCAGGCCGTGTAGCCGCGGGTTCT
>JBBIQU010000075.1:0-19099 GCA_037442185.1 Chthonomonadales bacterium
TGCAGGTGCCTTCCGCCATCACCACCACCGCGCCCGAGCCGAGGCCGGAGCCGGTCTGAGCAGCGGGGCTCCAGGAACCGCGACCGGCGTGCTCCTCTGTGGCTACCGGCCGTAGCGCGCCGATTCCGGCTCTCGGAAACATCATGCTCGGAGACTGCGGTCCGAGAGCGGGCTCAATGCGGGTCGGTCCGAATGTCGGGGCTGTCGGAAGCGAAAGGCCCGGCTCCGGCCGCAGATGGTCTCCCATTGCCTCGGTACCGTACCGCGCCTGGGCGACAAGCCCAGCTTCCGGTGCCCATCGAGACGCGCGATGGCCTGCCGCGCTGATCCCGATCGGACGCCGAAGCATGGCTTCTGCAGATGACGTCATGGGCATCTCGGCCGCCGCATCCATCGCCCGGCCAATGCTCGGAAATCCCTCAGCCTGCATCAACGGCCCGCCGAATCCTCGCGGTGTTGCTCGATGCGAGCGGATGCGGACTGAACCGACTGGCGCATCCGGTGCATCGAGCGCCATGCCCCCCGCCTGATCCACAGGCCAATCCGCAGGAGCCGCGCCGCCATAGCCGGTGGCTCCGCCCAATCCGACCGATCCGACCTGTCCGACATTTCCGACGTGTCCGACCCGTCCGACCTGTCCGACGTGTCCGACGTGTCCGACTCGTCCGACCTGTCCGACAGGTCCGACAGGTCCGACAGGTCCGATGGCTCCGAAGCTCCCGATGCCTGCCGGCAACACAGAACCCATCTGCGGTCGTGGCGAATGCGCTCCCAGCGGCTTGATCCTGGCGTCGGGCGCAAGGACCGTTGTCGGCTCCGAGTCGCGCATCCCAAACTGGGGAGCCGCCTTACGCCATGCGGATTTGTCGGGCTCTGCATGGACCGTCTGGAGGCCCGGGAACAGCTGCTGCCGCAACGGCCCGAATACGTGCGGTCTGACGGTTGCGGATGGCGCGACTTGGTCCGAGACCCCGCGTGCGGCGAGTTCGTCTCTCAGTTCAGCGCGGCCACCGAGACTTGGCGCCAGTCGGACAGGCATGCCAAGGAAATCGAGCATCTGTGTCCGTCTCGCCTGGCCTCCCCCTGCCTCCGCGAGCGCCCCGGCCACGGTCGGAGTGTCGGCTCCGAGAATGCCCGGTGTCTGCCCTTCCGGTCTTCTCGCCGGAACAATGCGGCCGAGCACCGGCGCATTGGCCGGAATGGCAGAGGTGACAGCGCTTGCCGTGGCAGCCGCGCTGCCTGCAATGCCGGCCGCATCCGATCCGTAGGCCTGCGACAGCAGTGGCTTCAGTAACGACGGCGCCAAACGCAGGTTCACCGCGTTTGTGGGCAACGCATCCTTCGGCAAGGCCGGATAGATGGCCTGAGCGCCCGGGGGAAGAATCTCGCGCAAGCGCGCAAGACCGGCTGCATCCAACTGGCCCGCCCGTCGAGCCAGCACGGGCCAGTCGAATGCGACGGCCGCTCCCCTGCGCTCGGCCTGTTCGCTGGCGACCATAACGGGAGGCGCAACAACCGTCACCTCGCCCAATCGCGGATCGATTCCGACCGACGGCCTGCCGGAGGCCGGGCTACCGATCGGACTGAGCCGGCCGCGGGTACCGACTGCGCCCAGCACATCGCGTGACATCGGAGCCCCGCTCCCGACGACCGGCAGCGAAACGCCCACCCATGGCGCGATGCCTCCCGTTAGGCCACCGCCCTCGCCGTAGCGCGCACCTGGCGGGACCAGAATGGCCGTCAGCGTCTCAGGACGGTCATGGGAGTAGACGCGCACACGTTGCGGTGAGACCGTGCCCGGCACATGCTCTGCAAACCAGCGTTCAGACGCCGGCCTGCCTCCGGCCGACGGCGATGTCACCCGCCCGAGGACGAAACCGGCGAGCCCCGCCGCCAGCAGCCCGGGAATGGGTGATGGTCGCCGCGGCGAGGCGGAACTAGGGTAGCTCGGAACACTCCTGACCGAGCCGTCGGACATCACAATCGCGACAGGACGTTCGACAGCTCCAAGCGATAGCGCTTCGGCCATCGCTCCGCGGTGCGCCTCGAGTGCGGTTACGGCCGGCCGCATAGGCGGCTGCGTTGATACCGGAGTCACGATCGGCATCTGGGCGCCCTGAGGCATGGCCGCTTCGGCCGGCATCGTGGGTAGCATGGGCGATTCCAATGGCCCGCCGGGCATCGGCACAAACGACGCACCCTCCGGAGCAGGCGGCGCCGCTCCAAGCCAGCTCGCCGTAGACACCGGCGGATGCGACAGGGGGAACGACAGTCCGGGCGGCTGAAGGAAGCTTGTCGTCGAAGGTCCGGCGACCCCAAGCAGAGCAGGAGCCGCAACCCTCGCAGCGATCGCTCCTGCGCCCGCGGAGCGCCCCATCATGTACCCCGCAGCTGCGCCTGCCATCGCGAGGTTCGACATCCACAGCGCCTTGGTCAGCGCCTTGCGAGCGCCCGGTGGCGCAAGTTCGGCCTCGGGTCCCACAGCCGGGCGAAGCGGACCTTCCCCGGCAGGAGCACGTTCCGAGCGTCCGACGCGCCAGGCCCGATCCAGCACGCCCGGCTCTCGCGTTCTTGCAGGCGCAACTTCGCCGGGCCGGGCCTGATCCTCACTTGCCGGTTCCGGCATGCCCGCGCGCCGTAAAACACGCACCCTCCGAACGGCTTCCGGAGGCCCCTCAACGTACTCAACCGTTTCCCCGGCGGCGGTCGCCCGTACAACGCGGCGAGACACAGGCGCGGCCATTGCGCCGGGCCCGGCCGCCATAGCGGCGGTACCGGCCGCCGCCAGAGCGGGCCGCGCGCTGCCCGCCAGACGCATGCCGGCTTCAGTCTGAGGCGTCGCTTCGGCTCGCGCTGTGACTGAGGCCGCAGCGGCCGCAACCGGAGTCGACGCGGGCCGCTCTCGCAGAACCTCGGTCTCGGCCAGCTTGTCGTGCCAACGCACAAGCCACATGGAGAACTGGCGCAGCTCGTAGGGTCCGATCTGGTATGGCTTGAGCAAGTCGTAGAGCCACGCCACGGAGCGGTTGCCACGTGCCCCGGCAGCTCGAGACGCAATGGTTTCGCCGAGCGACATCGCCCTCCGGCCGACTTGACCGATCGTCTCGTCGGTCTGGGCGCGCTCCAAGACCGCCACCGCCGACGTGCGCATCGTCAGGTCAGCAAGGAAGTCGGCTATGCGCTCAAGGAACTTCGGCGGTTCGATCGCCGCGAGCTCCCTGAGTTTCTGTTCGGATATCGCCATAGGTTTCCTCTTCACCAACGGCAGGCCCGGTCACATTGCGACCACGCCTGGCCCTGCAGCTAGCGCAGCTTCAAGGCTCCAGGGCTGCCTGCCTTCCCGAGGTTGTTGCTTACGATGCTCTCGTACGCGAACTCGAGCGTCTCAACCGCGATCGCGCCGGACTCCGTGCGCAGATCCGGCCCGGTCCACTTCACGGGGTACGCTGACCTCAGATGCCACTCCTCGACCGCGGTCGAGCCTTTCGGACCGTACACGCTGATCGTTACGTTCTTCCGTTGCGTGTTGCCGTCGAGTGTGGACATGAACCAGCGGTACAAGTCCTGCCCGGGATCGAGCCCGCGCTTGAGCGTGATGTTCCCGTACTTCGTTCTCACCGGCAGCCGATGGACCATCGTGTTCAAGCCACCCTCAGGATAGTCCATGGTCTCGGTCTCGATCGTGATCGGCGAGCACTCACAGAACCCAGCGACCTCCACGCCGTCAATCTGGACCCAGAACCGCAGACCGATGTGTTCGTCTCGACCGCGGGGCGCCTCTGCCTGGGCAGCGCCACCGGGCGCAGCCTCCCGTCGTGCGAGTTCGTTCTGCATCATATCGCCCCATATGCTCGAACCGGGTCTCATCGTCGTATCCCTCCAGTGCGCACCTCGCCGCGTTGCGCAGCAAGAATGAGCTCCTTCATCATCAAATCGTATACGCGATCCGCTACCAGCTTCGGGTCCACACGGCGCGGATCGAGTTTCGTCTTATGCCCCGCAGCCGCACCCCGTTCCTTTGACGCGCTCGCACCAGGTTCCTGACCCGCTGCCTCAAGACGAGGCTGGGGAGTTGCCAGCGCGAACGCCAACGAAGGGCGCGGACGCGTTTCGTCCTTGTGCATCATTGCGCGGCTCTTGCCGCCCGTTTTCACCGTCACTCGGCAGTGCAGCCTGCCAATCTTGATCGCCATATCCGTCAATCTTCCGATGTTCGCTCGCCTACTGTTTGGGAGTCACGCCTCCGGAGGTAGCTCCGGCTCCCGATAGCGGACCGTGGCTCTGGCCATGCGGCAGATCGGGAATGTCCATCTGACCCTGGACGATCTCGTGGAGCCTTGCGATGATCTGCTTCTGCGCCCGGTCGAGGAGGCCGGCATACACGGTCATTCGGATGTCCGGCCTGCTCTGCAGCACGGGCCTGCCACGCTCGTCGAGATAGTACGTTCTCCGGCCGGCTTCCGCCCTGACCTGAGCGCCCCGTGCTTCGGTGCCGCCAACTGTCTTAGGAGGCTTGTAGATGCCTTTGGCAACGGCTGCAAGGTCGTCGAAGCCGCCAATGCCCAGTTTGTTGGCCGTGTCCATGGCCCGGGCGGCATACTTGGAGAACTCATACTGCTCGAACACGCGCTGCAGGACCTCTTCGCGGGTGACCCTGGCGCCGGGTCCTCGTTCCTTGCGGATGGCGCCTTCGGCCTTGGTCATCTGCTCGACGAGCTCGAGCCTTTCCATCAGGGTGCGCTGGTATGCTTCTTGAGGCGTCAGGTTCTTGAAGCTCTCTCGCCACTGCTTGGTTCGTGCCTCTTCCACTCGGGCGCGTCTGTAGGCCTCCGCCCAGAGTTCCTTCGGATCCCTTGGCGCCTTCGGGTCCTGCTGTTTGGCCAGCTGCTCCATCACCTTCTGCGCGTAAGCGGTTCGATCGAACTTGCTGAGAACCTCGCCCGATACCGTTCCCTTGACGCCGCCCGGCGTCATGTACCGATCCGGATACGCCTGATTGATCCGCATCTGGCGTTCAGTGATCGCGATGCTTTGGCGAATGGCTTTGTCCTGAAGCGCCGCGAGCTGATCCGGAGGCGTGTTGCCGCGACTGCGCGCGGCTTCCAGCGTCTTCAGTGTCTTCTCGTAGTTGGCAACCGCCGCGTCCTGTTGAAGCTCAAGTGCGCGGACTTGCGACTTGGTCAGTCGCGGTATCTCGACCTCGCTCTTGTGAATGCCCAGACGCGCCGCTTCCTCCTTGAACGCAGCCTTGGCGGCGTCACTGTGCGCCCCTGCGGCCTTGAGTCGCTCGAGGATCATGCGCTCGCTCGTCCTAGAAAGACGGGCCTCAACGGCAGCGCGCTGCTCGGGCGTCAGTTGGAGACGCTGGTCCAGGTGGGCATGCGCTCGCATAACGTCTGAGTTGAAGCTGGCCTTGAACAGCTTCTCCCAGTGCGGCCCGTACCGCTGCTCCATCTTTCGCCTGGCAGCATGAAGCGCACGCTCGGTCGGGAAGGTGACATCCACATCGGACGCAGCGCCGGCGGTGCCGGTTGGCGTCGCCCCGAACTCCTGGCTGATCTCTTTGATGATCCGAGCGCGTTCTGCCTGAGCCTGCTTGACCGTCTTTGAACCCGCTCCATGACGCTTCAGAAGCGCATCCCAATCGCCAGCCTGTTTGATGTCATCAACGGCCTGACGGGATGCCGCGGCTTCGGCTTTGGTCTTGGCAGCCTGTTCTTCAGCGGCTTTGGCCGGGGGCTTGACTTTGGACTTCTGCGTCGGCTCAGCGGCCTCGGCGGCCTCTGCCTTGGCTGCCGTTTCGGTTCCTGCCGGTTCTCTGGGCTTGGGCAAGGCCTTCTTGGCAGCTTCCGCTTCAAGCTTCTTCTGCCGTTCAGCGGCTGCTTGCTGCTGTCTGGCTTCGGCCCGTTTCTGCTTCCATGCCTCGAACTTAGCGCCCCACACGGAGTCGGCCATGAGCGCACCCGTCGTAACGATCTGGGCCAGGATGTCAGCTCGAGCTTTCTCTTTCTCCTCGGGCGTCAGAGTCGGATCACTCTCGACCGCCGCATAGGCGCCCGCCAGCAAGCCGGTCTGCGTTGCGTTGAGCGCGAGACCGACTCGCTGGGCCGTTTTCGACACCATGCCCTGAGCCTGCGACCAGCTCATCTTGGCGCCAACCGCGGTGCCCATGATCCCGACCACCTGGCTCCAGACGTCGGGCCGCTTCACGATGTCCGACCATGACTGAGGAGGCGGGCCCTCTCGAAGCTGCTTGATCCGGTCGCCAAGCTGCTCGACCTGCTGCAGTCCCTGTGTGACGTTCACGGCCTGCAGGCCGAGCTGGATCTTGCGCGCCTTGTCGAGGTTGCCGGCAACCTGCGCGGCCTGCCCGGCTTTGGCGACCTGGCCGAGGGCTCCGGCAGTCATGAGGCCGCCGACCACCTTGCCGCCTGCCTCCGAGAATGTCTTGAGACTCATGCCGCCGAACAGCTTCTCGTTGGCATCAATCCCCAGCTCCTTCTGGAGTATGTCCGCCGTCTCGTCGAACTTCTTGTCAATGTAGGGCGTGAGGTACAGCTTGTCGGCCTTGACGCCGAACTTCTCCAACACCTTGCGAAGAGGCCATCCGCTTGTCTTCCAGAATGCCCAGATGCCGACATCGGCCAGGCCGGTCAGAGCCGTACCCATTCCCTTGATGATCATCCAACCGGCGTAGAGCTCGCGCTTCGCCACATACGTGAGAGCGCCCTCCATCTCCTTGGCCGGCTGATACGATTTCCACCTCTGGCTGAAGCTCTTGTAGAGCTTGAACGCCGCGCCCTCCGGCCGATCGGCCAGATAGCGCTCGACTTCGTCCAGCGTGCTCGTGAACCTTGTGGTGATCGTGCCCTTGTCGAACAGACGCTGATGCATCAGGAAGATCAGCCAGTCCAGATGGGGCGTTGCCTGCACCCCGAACAATCGCTTATCTTCCTCGTACCATTTGCGCAGGGGCTCGACCATCTGGGTAGGCTTCCGCCACCACGAACGGACATTGGCCGTGATCGAATCGACGTCCCTGGAGATGGCGCTCTTCGCTTCCTCGGTCAGAGTGATGCGGGGTCGCGGGGTCTCCTGTTTCTCAGGAGCGCGCATGACCCGGACCGGCGCCGCCGGAGGCGTCTGGGTCCGCGCCTGCGCCTGCTTCTCGAGGAGCTTCGCCACGATCGCCTCGGCCCACACCATCGCGGCCTGCTGATCGCTCATCTCTCCCAGGTTGATCTCAACGGATATGTCGAGCGACGGGGCCTCCATGTCGGCCCGGAACCCCTGGCGTGCCAGCGACCGTTCCGCCATCTGGAGCGCCATCAGGGAGATGCTGTCCAGCCGTCGCTGATCGGCCGAAGTGATCTCCGAGTCGTCCTCCGTCTCGTATGTCCGCGCGTAATCCTCAACGGTGATGCCGCCAGGTCTGCCCACCCGAGCCAGGACGTGCTTGGCGGCCAGTTGCGCCTCTTGTTCGAGCGTGTCTCCGCCCTGACGAGAGAACGGCCTCAGCCCGGCGCCGCCCCCGGATTGCTGGACGACGTGCGTCAGCTCATGCGCGATGAGGCTCTGGCCCGTCGGCGTGTGCGGATCGTATCGGTTCGCTCCGAAGAACACATCGCTGCCGATGGTGAACGCCTGCGCCTGCAACGCTCCCGCAGCGGTGGCCGTCAGAGGATCGCGATGAATGCGGACATCGCTGAAGTCCCGGCCGAGGTGGTGTTGCATCGAGGCCAACGTGTTCGGATCGAGTCGCGAGCCCGTGCTGCCTCCCGATATGAGCCGCTTTCGCAATGCGTCAGCGTCGAGGTGCGGCAGGTCGCCGGCAACGCCCGGCACCGTTTCGCGGAACAGCCCTAGCCCACGCCTGAGCACGCCTGTGAGCGTACCGGCAGTTCGGATCGCCCCGCGTGCGATGCTTCCGACCATGGAGCCAGATGCGACTCGCGTCGCAATGCCAACGCCGGCGCTCACCAACGGCCGCGTAGACACGATCGGCGCGATTCCACCTGACGGCACGGATCCGGCCAGTCGTCCAAGCGTCCCTGCCACAAGGTCACGCCCGCGTCGAACGGTATCGGCGACAAAGCCTCCTGCCCTGCCTATCACTCGAGCGGCCGGAGCGGCGATCCTGCCGACCACCTGCCCGGCTCGTCCCACAGCCCCTCGCACCAAACGACCAACGCTGCCAAGTGCGCGCCCTGCAAGGCCGATCACGGGAGCGGCGACGCCTCGCCGCGCCCGCAGAGCGCGGCCAGCGGTCCGCCCGACAAACTCGCCTGTTCGCCGGACCACACGAGCACCTGTCCCGCCGACGGCTCTCGCAAGGCGACCGACCGGAGCAAGGACGCGACGAGCGAAGCCGCCCAACCGTTGCGCCGTGCCCCAGATCATTAGACCCGCTCGGGCTGCTACGCCGCCAATGGCGCGTCCGATTGGCCTGACGGTCGGCCGTGGCGCCACCAGGATACGTCGGAATGTGCGCGCCACATCGCCCATGCGCCCACGGACCAACGATCCCAGGCGCGCCACGCCTCTGCCGACGAGCCGCCCAACCAATCCAACAGGTCCGAGAGGCCCGATCGGACCCAGCCTCCGAAGCACCCTGCCAACGATTCCGATGCCGCGCCGTGCCCCTCCCGCCAGCCGACCGATCGTTCTGCCAAGTACCCGGCCCACGATCCCGGCGCCGCGAGCTGCATGGCCGAACAAGCGGCCCAGCAGGTCTCCGGCCATCCCTCCTAGCAGCTGTGCGCCCTGCGTAGCCCTTCCCATCAGAGTGCCGGCAAGCTGCCCGACGACGCGTCCAACGATCCGACCGCCCCTCATGCCCGCGCCGAGGACGCGCCCGAACACTCCGGCGGCCCATGAGCCCGTTCTCCTCGCGCCGCGAAGGCCGGCTCCAAGCAGTCGCCCGACAGCCGATCCGACCCATCGCCCTGCGGCTCGAGCCCCACCAACGGCCCTACCCAGCACTCGACCCACCAGGCCGCCGAGGAATCGGCCGACCGTCCCGCCACCGGATATGAGTGCGCCGCCAATCGTACGCAGGAGACCGCCAAGTATCCGACCGGCCGTGCCCGCGCCGTGCGCCAATCGCCCCAACATGCCTGTCAGGAGACCGCCCGTCGCGCGATCGAGACGTTGAGCAACGCGGCGCGCCCGGCCAAGCAACCGACCGAGCATAGATCCGGCCCAAGAACCAACGGTCCCCGGAGCCCGGAGAGCGCGCCGCAGTATGCGGCCCAAGAGCGATCCGGCGGTCCTGCCGAGCAAGCCTGCCCCGCGGGTTGCCGATCTCAGCAACCGGCCCAGCACGGCCCCTCCGCGCGAACTCAGTATTCCCAGGCCGCGCGTGACGCGCCGCATCGCCCGCCAGAGCGTGCGTCGAACGAAGGCGCCCAGTCGCCTAACGCCGCGGCCCAGCGAACGCAGCGGTCTCCTCATGCGAGCGCGGAACCGCCGCCAGGCTCGCCGGGTTCGGCGCGCAAGCGACCTGCCGAGCCGCGCACCCCAGCTGAGCGCCCGCCTGGCCAGACCACGGCCCTGGGCGACGCGTCGTCCTACCAAGCGCCGCAGCCACGAAAACGCCCATCGGACCCCGCGGCCCACGCGGCCCGCCACGGCGCGGCCAAGGGATACCACCCGACGCGCCAGCGATGCGCCTCGCTGCAGAGCCGCCCGCGCGCGCGATGAGGCCCATCGGTAGGCCGAGCCAAGCCGCCGCCGACCCCATTGCCATGCGAGGCGCGCCGGCCGCGTCAGCCGGTCGAAGCCCCGCGCAGCCCTTCCGGCGAGGCTTCTCGCGAAGTCCCAGGCGCGTCCCGCAGCCGCCCTAAGCCATCCCCATGCGGACGATCCAGCGCGAGTGACGAAATCGCGCGCCCGGCCAGCCGCCCGACGAGCGAAACTCCAGATCGGTTCGCCCACGGTCCTTCCGATCACCCGCATCCGATCCAGAATGGAGCGGCCCCAAGCCGTCGCGCCTCCGACAGCCCGGCCCAGAATCCGCCAGACCGGTTCAGAAGCGACGCGTCCCCAATCCCAGACGTGGCGTCCGACGCTCCTCAGGCGTTCCCACCATGCGCCTGCCACGCGCCTCGCAAGAGACCGGGCGCCCTCGGTAATCAGCCGCGCGCCACGCCAAGCCTGTACGCCGACTCGGCGCGCGCGATCCCACACCGAACGTCCGATGTCTTTCGCCCGGTCCCACGCCCGGCCGGCCTGATCACGCATGCGCTCGTAGACAGTGGATGCTCGCTCGGTTGCCCAATCCCAGATCCGCCTTGCGCGCTCTCGCACCCATCTTCGAACGCTGGAGCGTATCCCGCGAGCCCGGCGAGAGGCTTCGCTCGCCATGGATCGCGCCCGCTGCCACGCGCCGCGCACCTTGCCGGCCACCCAGTCGAGCGCTCCTCGTCCCCGACGATTGCCCCACTCCCACAGGCGGGATGCGGTGCGTCGCGCCCAACTCCATGCAGCGGTCGCCGCGCGCCTGGCCTGATCGGCGGCCCG
Source organism: Chthonomonadales bacterium (assembly GCA_037442185.1). Lineage (GTDB taxonomy): Bacteria > Armatimonadota > Chthonomonadetes > Chthonomonadales > CAJBBX01 > JAAYVH01. The sequence goes on from JBBIQU010000075.1 coordinate 10,522, forward strand.
CGAAATGCGTTCGCGCCCCCAGTCCCGCGCCGCTCGCGCCAACGCCATTGCCCGCTCACGGACCCGCCGCGCAATGCTTCGAGCCCGATCCAGCGCCCTTCGAGCCGCCGATCGTGCCCACTGGACTGCGCGTGATGCGGCTGTCCTTGCGCGTTCCCACGCGCGCCGCGCGACGGCTCGGGCGGTTCTCCAAGCGCGTCCGGCGACTTGGGTCGCTCTGGTCGCCGCGTTATGGACAGCAGTGATTGCTCGGTTCAGCAGCTCGCGTACCCGAGCATTCGTCCAGTGCCATGCCTGGCCGCCCGTCGAGCGAACCCACTTGAGGATGGCCTTCACAGTGGGCGCGAGTTGCTGAGCGACGGCGATGGGAATCCAGCCTCCATGAAGCAGGAAGGCCTTCAAGAGGGTGCCGATCGGCCCTGCCATAGGCCGCGGCAACGCCGGACTGTCCGTCTCGTCGGGAATGTAGCCTTTGATCAGGCCATGTCCGCCCGAGCGCATCTTGATGGCCGTGAACGGAATGAGGCTCTGGTCAGTCAAGGGCGACCCGCCCTTCGCCAAGCCTGTTGCTGCAGCGATCGGATCCACAACGACCGACAGCCCCAACCGCGCCCCGAGCGCGATCCAGTCGCTCACGTTGACCGACAGGTCATAGCGCGGCCCACGTGGCCCGGTGCGAACCATCGTCCCGACGAGCTTCACATCAATCTTGCGGAGGTCGGTGCCGGAGCTCAGCTTCGCCTCACGCAAGGCAGCCACGGCGATCATAGAGCCCTGCGAGGGCCCGTACAGCCGCAATCCACCGTCCGGCTTCGCTGCATTGCCGTACCTGGCAATGATCTGCGTCAGCGTGCGCGTCGCCGGGTTGTGCCGCACATACCCCTGGGCGTCGGCAACGGCCTTGGGCAGATCGGCAGGATGTGCATAGGACGGGGAAGCCTTGCCAAGCGTGGGATTGGAACTGGCATTGTAGACGCCGACCACGAAATCCTGGCGCGCGTTTGCGAGCGCCTGAGCCTGGTTGCGGTGGTCGGCGAGCGACGTGTTCATACCGTTGATGAACACCGTCGCGTTCTCATACCGGGCGAGGACCTGGTCACTCAGGCTGGCCTCTTTGGCCGCGGTCGTCGGAAACTCGCTCAGTCGCCACGACTCTCTCTCGGGGTAATAGGGACCGGTCACGGCCCCGTCGGCCGGCACGCCCTTCATGCGTTCGATGCGGCGCGTCGGCTCGCGCGGCGGTTCGCGGCGACGATTCCTCGGATGCCTCCGGTCGTAAGGCGCGTAGAGCGTCTCCCACGACTCGATGTCCGTCAGATCGTCATGGAGCTCGGTGGGCGATACGCCCGGTAGGTCGTAGGCGCCCTTGCTGATCGCGTGCGCCAGCGTTTGGGCTCTGCGCCCAACCGTGCCGATACCGGTTTCCTCGGATTTCGCTTGCGCAGTCGCCATGACAGTGTGATGCCGCCGATCGCAGGTGCGCCGACAGGATGAGGGGGCGGCGTCACGCCGTCACGTCGCATGCGGTCAGTCGCCCCCGGTCAGTCGCTGATTGATCTTGCTGATCTCGTTAACCCACTTGTGGCGCTCGCGATGCTCGAGATTGAGGATATCGTCGAGCGCCCAGTGGAAGTGATACGCGATGTAAGCTACCTCCTCGTAAAGCGCCTCCGAGGGGTAGCGGCCTATTCCCCCGCTTCCGAGACGTCCTCCTCGGCAGTCTCATCCTCAGGCAGCTCGTTGATCTTCCTGTAGAAGTCCTGAAGATATCCAAGGTCCGATGAGAACAGGTTCTCGATAACGCCGGTATCAATCACCTCGACCGTGCCCAGCTTGGTGATGACCCTCGACAGCAGGATGATCACCAGATACGCCTGGTTGGCGCGCACTCGAGGGTCACGCAGCGGCGCAATCTCGTCCATCGCAGTCGCGAGCCTCATGCGGCCGTTGCGGTGCAGCGTTCCGTCAGGGCCGACATAGCCGCGCGGCAACGTAAACTCGAACTCGGTCTGCAAAGGGCTCTTGCCGGGCTTATTCATTCAATGACCTCGCCGCTCACTGCTGACGCTCGAGACCCTCATGAGCCAGCTCGAGCTCCTCAATGGCGATCTCGTTCTTGGTCGAGTCCAGCGCCGGCCCCTTGAACTTGCAGGGCCATGCCTTCTTGAACGTGTACTTGCAGACCACCTTTCCGTCCGGAGCATAGAGCGTGATCGCACCGTTCTTTCGATTCGCTTCGATGCCGCCGTTCTCGATCTGCTTGCGCCAGTCGTGCAGCCTCTTGTCGTCGGTGATGCCGCGCCGCATGACGATGTTGGGCCATTTGAGCGCGCCAGGAACCTTGTGCACGACAACGTTGCCGCCTTTGCCGGTGACGCGATGCTCGATCACCTCGGTCTCAGAGTCGAGACCGGTCACTTCCCTGAAGATGCCTTCTGTGATACCGTCAACTTCGAGGTACCAGCGAAGGGCGCCGACTACTTCAGCCATGGTTGTATCTCCCTTGTTGTTGGGCGTTGGGCGGGCGCGGGCAAGGCGCCCGCCCTCAGGTTATGCTAGCTCTCCGACATGGATCCTCCGCCCGACCACTGGCCGATGCGGATGATCACGAACTCAGCGGGTTTGACGGGGTTGACGCCGATCTCGACATACAGTCTGCCAAGGTCAATCATCTCCTGCGGGTTCGTCTCGGCGTCGCACTTGACGTAGAATGCTTCCTCGGGTACCGAACCGAACAGCTTGCCTTCCTTCCATTCGGTCCAGAGGAACGCCGACAGGTTCCGGCGCACGCGGCCCCAGAGGTCCTCATCGTTGGGCTCGAACACGACCCACTGCAGTCCGCGCTCCATGGACTTCTCGAGGTAGTTGAAGAGCCGCCGAACGTTGACGTACTTCCAGCTGGGGTTGCCCACGGTCGCCAGGGTTCGCGCGCCCCAGATCCGGATGCCGGTTCCCGGGAATGCGCGGATCGCGTTGATGCCGTCGGGGTTGAGGATCTCCTGCTCGGCTTTGGTCACGGCAGTCTCAAGTGCGACGGTGCCAAGAAGGGCCTCGTTGGCCGGAGCCTTGTGGACACCCCGCTCGACCCCGACGCGCGCCCACACGCCTGCAACATGCCCGGACGGCGGACAGAACATCTGGGCGCCCTTGCGTGTCGGGTCAACGATCTTGATCCACGGATAGTAGATCGCCGCCTGACCATGGTCGCAGTTGTACGGGGTGTTGTTGGTTGTGTCGCGCATCTCCTGGGGGGTAAGTCCCGGGATGGGGTCGAGGATCGCCATGCGATCGGCCATGCGCTCGCAGTACGCAACGAGGGAGCACTGGGCATCGAGGATCGCCTGCTTGCGGGCGTCGTCGAGGACGAGAACCTCTTCGCCCGGTCCGTCGCTGCCCGGGGTGGCCGTTCGCTTGAACGCTCCGGCCATCAGGTCGGGCACGGCGATCATGTTGATGTCTTCGATGGTCGCGAGCCCGTTGAAGCCCGTGCGCTGTGCCTCGTCGCCGATGAAGTCAGCGGGGGTAACTTTCGCCAGGCTGCCGGCTTGAGCCGTGCCGGCTGGCGTCAGCGCAGTGCCCGGTCCGGCAGCTACGAGCGCGTCGGCGCCGCCGCTCAGTGTGTAGACCTTGGCGGCAGGCTTCGTTGCGGTCGCAGTGACGTCAACCTCGACGAGCTTCGACTTCTTGAGGGTCTCCGCAACGGTGCCCACAGTCAGAGGCTTATCCTTGCCGTAGCCGAACTGCTCGGTCTCTGCGCCCTTCGTTACCTTCAGGCGGAACTCGTCGCCTTCGGCAGCCTCGACCTCGACTTTGATGTCGTTGCCGTCCGGCCCGGGCTTGAGCGCCTTGAAGGTGATTCCGGACACGGTGGCAGCCGCGACGGCAGCCGGTTGACCGGCGGCTGCAGCTGCGGGCGTGTAGGAGAGCGCCTCGAGGTCCTCGGGACGCGCAATCCGGACGATGTAGGCGCGGCTCCCGCCATTGTCGTAGTAGCCGCGAACTGCATGAGCCAGGTAGCTGCCTTCGAGGTACGGCCCACCGCCCTGCGGTATCTGGTACTTCTTGAGGAACTCGGGCCAGGTCTTCGCCTTGCTCGGGTCGGCCTTCCCGGAAGCCTGTCGTTCGCGGATGGCAGAAGTCACGGCCACCATGGCGAACTCCATCCACCCCTTCCGCGAGGCCTTCTTCGCGGCTACGACATCTGCGGCAGTCAGGCCGAGCTCATCGCTCAAGGCCTTGACGATGGCGTTCTCTTCCTCACCGAACAGCTGGCAGAACTGCGTCCAGTTCGCAATGAACGTCGGCTTGTTGAACTCGCCGCTCTTTGCGTACCCGACGAAGGCAGCGGTGTTCGTGCCGACTCCCTCAATGGGCTTGCTGCCGCTGTCTATCTCTTCGATAAAGACGCCTGGTGCTAAATACTCTGGCATGACGACCTCCTTGGTCCTTGACTTAGTGCGCAGCCTGAAGCCGCGCGCGGTTGTGGTACAGCGTGGTCACTCGGATCACATTGCAGCGACGCATGTGGTCACGGGAACATCGGACTACAGAGACTGTGGGTCCAACACTCATTGCGTACGGCAGGACCAGACAATCGGCTCCCATTTACTCCTCGCGCCTCTTGCCTCTCGCCTGCGTCTTCACACCTCCCTCTTCGCGCGCTTGGGATGGAGCCTCTTGCGGCAACGCCAGCATTCCGGCTCCGTCGGATGCATGGACAGCGACCTCACCCACACCCGGCAGATCAGCGACTAGCTCATGCTCGCCGGCGGGCAGGTCATGGAACGTATAGACGCCGTCTATGTCGCTCGTCGTGTGATGCCTGCCCACACGCAACGGCACGTAGGCGGCAGGACGGCCGTCGGGGAAGCGGAGTCGTCCCGACAGCGAAACGCGGTATCGCCGCTCCAGTTCCACAAGCGACGATACGTTGAGGCTTTCCTCGGCAAGCCTGGCCTCTTCGGTGGCCCTTTCGGGATCCGGAAGTTCCTGCAGGCTCACCACCATCGGTTCGAGCTGATCCGGTCTGCCGGGCGGAGGGCTGACGGTTTCGACGTCAGCAGTGCGGTAGCCTCGCATCTCGAACCGAAGCTTGCGCGGTCCCGGCGGCAGGTCGAGGATGTACCAGAAGCCGCGACTGTCCGATGTGGCTCGCTCTTCGCGACCCGGCACCGACACCGCAACACCGGGGATGGGCTTCTGGCCATCGGAGCTCGTCACAATGCCGGCAGCGCTGACACGGACTCCGCCCATTTCCAGCGGACGCTGGGGACCACGCGGCGGAACGCCCTGCCCGAGGCCAAGAACCGCCTCGCGCACGACGCGTGTCCACTTGGTCTCAAACGGATCGAACTCGGTGGTCACGACCACGGTGATGGCAGGCCGAATGTGGCCGCCGAGAACGCGCCACAGGTTGTGCGGGTCCGTATGGGCTACGTCGTCCGGCTGCACCACCTGGATGAGCACAGACTCGGGCCCGCGTCCCTCAAGCGAACCCACAAGACAGTCCTCGGGCGCGAAAGGCGCGCGCAGGAACACGGCCAGACAGTCGGAGAGGATCGCGTGCTCCTTCGGCGAGTCCCCTCCGGCATACGCCGTCACGATGTAGGACAGGTCCAACCGAACCGGAGGGCGTTTGCGGCCAGCGATGCCCTCCCTCTGCTTTCGGACGAGCGCCCACGAGTCGTCGCGGAGCTGCAAGTTCTCTCGGACGTCGTGGAGATACAGGTTCACGCGAGGGGTCTGGTCTGCTGCTCCCTCTGCCGTGGCAGGCGCGTCGAACGTGATTTGGCTCGGCGCGGTGATAGACGTGCCTGGGAGCTTGGCCATTTCACCGGCCAGCAAGCGCCGAAGGGTCTCGTCAACGTCCTGAATCATCGCGCCTCAACCAATCCGTACGCCGACCGACGCTGCGGGATGGCATTCCGGCGGCCATCCAACCGTACGCCCGCCGCGGGGTCGAATGTTGCCGCCGCGTGCGACGGCTCACATCCGGCTCTGTGTTGCCGGTACCCGACGTTCCCGTGCAAGCCTGGCGTCGCTGCGGCCCACGCCTGCAAGTAGGTCTCGTGCAACATGAGACCATCGTAACTGCTTCGTGTGTATCCGCCCAATACGTAGTTCGACGTATTTGGTCCGTCACGCCACTCAGTCTTGCCTACGCCGATCCTGCATGCGCTCGTTTCGGTGGGAACCTGACCCGAACTTCCCCGTGCGGTACAATGCCGTATTCCTATAGTACGGCACTTTTCGCGAAATGTCCTTCCGTTCGGCACAATATTGCGCCCAGGATGCTGCCGACCCGAGTTCGGGGGCGGGGCCCCGTGACGCATGAGCGGCATTGACACCAACCCGAAGCCGGCTGCCTCGTGGGTGCGCTTGTCCGGCGTCCTGGCTCCGCTGGCTTTCCTGATCGCGCTCATCGTTCTCCTCGCGCTGGTAGCGGGCTCAGAGGGCTTCGGCACCCGCGCCAACTGGAACACGATCGTGCAGGCCACTGCCGTCGTCGCCGTACTCGCGGTAGCCGAAACAGCCGTCATCATCGCGGGCCACATAGACCTCTCCGTAGGCAGGATGCTTGCGCTGTCGAGCGTCGTCGCCGCGACCGTCATGGTCCACCACGGCGGGGGCATCTGGCATGGTGTGCTGGCCGCGCTTGCGACGGGGTTCGCCTGCGGCGCCGTGAGCGGTTTTCTAACCGCATACGGCCGGATGCCTGCCTTCATCGCCACGCTGGGCACCATGGGGGTCGCGTATGGCCTTGCGCTTCGCGTGGCCCGCGACGCCAACGTCAGCGGCATGGCTCCAGGCTTCGAGGAGTTCGCGCTTGGCCACCTGGGCGGGACGAGCACGCTTGAGGGCATCCCATATCCGCTCCTGCTCATGGTTGGCGCAGCTGTCGCCGTCCACCTCTTGCTGTCGAAAACCGGATGGGGCCGGCACCTGTATGCGGTCGGCGGCAACGCTGACGCGGCCCGGTTGTCCGGCGTCTCTCTGCCCAGAATGACCGTCACCGTGTTCATGCTCTCTGGTCTTCTCTCCGGTTTCGCCGCCGTTATCCATGTTGCCCGTACCGGGGGAGGCCAACCCACCGCCGGCGTCGGCCTCGAGCTCCAGGCCATCGCGGCGACGGTCATCGGAGGCACAAGTCTCGCAGGAGGCGTCGGCGGCGTGTTCGGCACGCTCATCGGTGCGTTTCTCATGGCAGTAATACAGAACGGTTGCGACCTCAAAGGCATTCCGCCGCATTTCCAGGTGATCATCATCGGCTGCGTCATCTGGCTGGCCGCGCTCTACGATGGCCTGCGCCGCAGAGGACAGACATGATCTCCCGCATGGACTGCGCAACGCTTCGGGCGACGGCCTGCACACTCTGCGCATACGGTTTCTTGTTCGCGCTCGCTCCCGGTCCTGCCGCGCAGGCCTCGAGTCTGCAAGAACCCGGGACGGCGCAGGAGGCAGATCCTGCGCGTCAGGCGTTTGCCGCCCTTCAGGCAGGCGATGCGGCTGCTGCGGTGGCCTCGTTTCGAGCCGCGATCGAGCGCAACCCGAAGGACATCGGCGCATATGTTGGCCTGGCTCAGGCGCTCCTTCGCACCGGCAAACCCGCTGAGGCGATCGCTGCGCATCGGAAGGCGGTTGAGTTGAACCCGCTGTCGCCTGATCTCCGCATCGGGCTCGCAGCCACGCTTGAAGCGGCCGGAAAGCCTGAGGACGCGGTAGTAGAACTGCGCCGCGCGGTCACTCTGTCGAGGGGCAATCCCCTCGCGCTTACGAACCTGGCGGGCGCTTTGCGCCGAGCAGGACAACTCAGGGCCGCCGAGCGCGCATGCCTCGATGCGCTGGGATATGCGCCGGACGCGCCCGCCGTACACGAAGAGATGGCGGAGATTCTGGCGGCGAAAGGCGATTGGAGCGCAGCGCTGGGTCATTACGAGGCGGCTGTCCGTCTCCAACCCGGCAGCCGGCCCGCGCGCGTGGCACACCTCGGCGCGCTCAATAATGCGGCTAAGTACGCCGATGCCGAGCGTTTGGCAACCGCGACGCTTGGAGCCATGCCCGACGACATTGACGTTCGCATGGCACTCGCCTCGGCGCTGGAGGGACTGGAGAAGCGGGACCTCGTCATTGCGGAGTACCGCAAAGTGCTCGACAAGGCCCCGACGCTTGCCATCGCGTGGGGCAACCTTGGTTGGTCGGAGTACGGCGCAGGTCTCCTTGCAGAGGCGGAAGCGAGCAGCCGTAAGGCGTTGGAGCTGGATTCAGGGCTGACATATGTCCGCTTCAATCTCGGTCTGATCCTGGCCTCGGCCGGAAGATGGGACGAAGCGGCAGTCGAGTACGCCGCCGCGGTCAAGATCGGCGATGCTTCCGACCTCCGCGCCGCGCTATCCGACGTCGAAGCAGCGCTTCGCCGCAAACCGGAGGACGCCTCTCTGCTAAAGGCCAAGAAGTTCCTTGAGAATGCCGCTCCCACCTCGGCGCCCCGTAGCTCAGGCATCTCTCCTACATCCCGTAGCGCAGGCGTCTCGCCTGCATCCCGTAACGCAGGCGTCTCGCCTGCACCAACCTCCATAGC
>JBBIQU010000076.1:0-18955 GCA_037442185.1 Chthonomonadales bacterium
ACGCGGCCCAAGCCACATGTCCCAATCGAGATCCGGCGGCGGCGCGGCGTTCGGAGCTCGGCCTATGCCCGAAGGCCACATGTTGTTGATGCGATGCGCCTGGGCCAGGGTCACCTTTCCGATCTGCCCGGACGCAACGACCTGACCAAGCTCGGCAAAGAGAGTGGACGACCGGCGCTGAAGGCCGACCTGAACCACGCGTTTCGTGCGCCTCGCCGCTTCGATCATCCGACGTCCCTCAACGATCGTAATAGTGAGCGGCTTCTCGACATAGACATCCTTGCCCGCCTCGCACGCCATAATCGTCTGGATTGCATGCCAGTGATCCGGGGTCGCGATCACAACCGCATCCAAGTCCTTCATCTCAAGCAGCTTGCGAAAGTCGCGGAAGGCAGGAACGCGCTTGCCGATGCGCTCCAGCGCTCGAGCGGTGTAGGGCTCGTACACATCGCACACTGCGGCTACCTCGGCGTCCGGCAGCCGCAAGGCCGAGGCGAGCAACTGAGACCCGCGGTTGCCCACCCCAATGAACCCCAGCCGAACACGATCACTCGACGGGGCCGGCAATCCCGAAGCAAGCGGCCCTGCCGCCACCGATGCCATCGCAAGCGCCGCTTCGCGTCGCGTCATGTCACCCATGCCGTGCTGCCTCCTCATTCTCTCTGACTCAGGCCCCAGCCAAAGACGTCCATAACCTGCCCCTGTTCCGCTGCCAGCGCCTTGCAGGCCTGATCGAACTGGGCGCGCAGTTCCGATGGACCGAGCGCGTCGAATGCAACGATACATCCGAAGCGGTACGGGGGAAAGCCCTCGCGCAGAGAGTACGTATGGTATCCTCGCTTCGAAACGAGCGCGCGCCATTCAATCGCCGCTTCCAGAGCCTCATCGGGGCATCCCTGCTTCCAAGCGCGCGCGAACCTGTCGGCAAGAAGGGTCGTGCGCGCATCGGCATCCTTGGGTGCGGTCGGCGTTCCGCCGGCGGCGTCCCGGAGCGTGCGCTGAAACGCATCCCGAGCTTCCGATTCGCGGAAGAAACAGCAGAAGACAACCAGTTCATCCGGCGCGCCCACAAACGGCGCGAGGCCGATGGAGTGCAACTCTCCGGGTGTGGTGAGGACACAGAGCATGTCGTACATTGGGTTCTCTATGGGACGCAAGCGGCGACGATATCGGTGGATTCTACGCGCTCGCGTTCATGGGCGTCAACTTGCGACGGCAGTGATATGCGCGCTGATTTCGAGATGCGGAGCGAGCCTCGCCCTCCCGCCGCTGCCCGCGCCCGAAGCGGTCGAAGCAGCCGCATTCGGCCCCTCACGCATCCAGGTGTACTGGAACGCCGTTCAAGGCGCCACAGGCTATGTTGTGCTTCGTGACGATGTTGAGGCGGCAAGGCTGAACGGCTCGGCGACCGAGTGGTCTGACGAGCACGCTCGAACAGCCGTCAACCATACCTACGCGGTCCGTGCCATTGGACCCGACGGCATCGGCGCCGCCAGCGCCCCGTACATCGAACGGACTGACGCGCCGCTGCCGGCGCGGATCGAGTGCGATCTGCTCGTGGTCGGCGCGACGACGGCCGGCGTCGCTGCGGCAGTGGTCGCGAGCCGGTACGGCCTGAACGTGGTTCTCATTGAAGAAACGCGACGGCTCGGAGGGATGTCCGTCAACGGCCTGGGCGCGAGCGACATCAGGAGACTGGAACACGCGTCGGGTTTCTTCGAGGAGTTTCGCCACGCGGTCATGCGCCTGTACGGCTTCGGCAACGGGCTCCGCTATGAACCGCGCGTCGCGCACCAGGCCATGAAGGAGATCATCTGGTCGGCTCCAGGCCTCACGGTCTTCCGCCAGACGCGCCCGACCGGCGTCGGCATCCGATCGAACCCGACTGTGCCCGCGGCCGGAGCGCAGGGCGGTCGCCAAGAGGCGAACGCTCGCGAGATCGCTTGGGTTGATGTCGAATGCATATCTCCCGAGGCGCCTGCCAAGGGCCGCATATGGCCCAAGCTGGTCGTGGACGCCACAGAGTGCGGCGATGTGGCGGCCTGGGCGGGCGCGCCATATCGGGTGGGACGCGAGGGCCGCTCGGCTCGCGAGCCGCATGCCGGCCACATCTACTACAGCCGGGCCGAAGACCGCGCGCTTCCGGGCAGCACGGGTCGAGCTGACCGCCGCATTCAAGCGTATTCCTATCTCATCACTGTCAAGGACTACGGCCCGGGAAGCGACAAGACGATCGCCCCGCCGCCGGGATACGATATCGAGAAGTACCGGCACGCGCCGCCCTGGCCTCGAAGCTGGAACGCCACGAGCGGCAAGCTGCCAAACGACAAGTACGAGATCAATCAGCACCCTTACGGCAGCGACCTTCAGGGGGTCAACTACACATACCCCGAAGCATCCTATGAGGAGCGCCGCCGGATGGAAAGGCTGTTCCGCGATCACGTTCTCGGGTATCTCCACTGGATCCAGACCGGCGAGGGTCGCAAGAACATCGGCCTTTCGGAGGACGACTTCCGCGCCGAAGGCGGATGGCCGAGTCTGCTCTACATCCGCGAGGCCCGACGGTTCGAGGCCGATGTCGTGATGGACGAGACCGACATCCTCATTGCGCGCTCGCTCGTCCGGCCAGACGCGATCGGTATCGCCGACTACGCCATGGACTCCCACGCAACCCAGCCCAAGACGGATCCCACAACCGCCGACATGGGAGAGGGCGAGTTCTACCTGCCTCAGTACACGCCATGGCACCAGATCCCATTCCGTATAATGATTCCCAAGCGCGTTGAGAACCTCTTTGTGGCCACCGCTGTGTCAGCGACACACGTGGCCTACGGGACGTACCGCATGGAACCGGTGCGCATGCACTTCGGCACCGCGGCCGCAGTTGGCGCAGCGATCTGTCTCCGCCACGGCCTTCGCCCGCGAGAGGTTCCCGCCACGCAAGTGCAGTTGGAACTGCTCAAGCGGCAGGCGGGTACCCGAACGGCTCCCGGGCGCGTCGGCTTAGCCGCACCGGGACCAAGCGCCTACCCCACCATGCTGTATGTGTTTCCGGACATCCTGCCTGACGATGCGGCCTACCGGGCGATCCACTGGCTGGCAGCGAGGGGCTTCTTCCCATGCCCGCCGCCTGCCGAGCGCTCGGCAGCCAAGATGCTGGAAGCGCGTCCATTCGCTCCCGACGACGCTCTTTCGGCGTCCGAGGCGTCCCGACTCATGGCAGTCATGGCGGAGCGCGCCGCGGCTTCTGGAGATCGGTTCCTGCCGCCGGCTATCGAAGGTCCCCGAGATCGCGCGGTCACGCGCGGCGAAGCGGCCGTCGCGCTTGCCTCCGCATTCGGCTGGCAGCCCGGGCCGGCCGAATCGCGGTATGCGGACCTGACCGACACGCCTGTTCGACGGGCGGCCCGTGCGCTCGAGCAGCATGGGATAGACGTTCAGGTATGGGGCGTCCTCGAGACGCGGCATGCTTCGGGCGGCCTTGAGTTCGCAACGGATCGCCCGATCACCCGTCGTCAGTTCGCCCAGTGGCTATTCCTCGCGCACAGGTTCATCGGTCCGCTGTTCTTCGATCATCCCATGGATCGCCGCCCTTCGATTCCGGTGAGACTGCCGGGCGACTCGGCAACGCCGTAAGGTCCGCACCAGGGCATCGAGGCGCGCCGCCTTGGTCCGGCGTTGACGCTCCACAGTCAGTGTGATAGACTCACGGCGCATAGCGGCCATGGACTTGCGCCGCGGGAGGGTGACTTGAGGCGATTTTGCCTGCTTACGATAGCGGACCCGGGCACAAGATGATCTCACAACTGCAAAGCATCGTGGCCGCACTGGCATTGCTTGCGCCGGCGCAGGTCGTTGCGCCGCCGGGCACATTCACCGATCGGGGCGGCACCCAGCACGTCTGGTCCGTCGCCGCCAATCGCGCCTTAACCTGGGACGGGGGCTCCTATTCGCCCGTCGGCGTATGGTTCACTCCCGCATACCTTGCCAAGGGCGCGACCGAAGAAAACCTCGCGCGTGATGCCGGGGTCCTCAAGGCGATCCGTGACGCAGGGGTGTCGGATGTGATCGTTGATCCCGTTGTGAGCGCCGCAACGCCTTCGGCGGCAGCATGGCAACGGGTCATTGATCTGCTTGAAGAACACGGGATGCGGTACGGCATATCGTTCGGCGCCGGCATCGAAACCGACCTGACGGGTGTCCTGGTGAATCCGTCGGCGTTCCGCATCACAGGCGTCCACGACGGGATGGACCTTGCGTGGGATGCGCCGAACGCCGACCATGCCTGGATCATCGTCGCCGATGCCCGTGACGGCACGCAGATATCCATGGAGGGTCGCGTCGCCGTCCGCAACGGCCAGGTCGCTGCGGCAACGACGGCCCGCGTGTCGGAGGGATCCGTCGCCATCCTGTATCCGCGCGGGACGCTTAGACCCCCTCGAACCGGAACGATCCCGGACGTGTGGAGCGGATTCGACAGGTTCCGCGACCGTCTACTCCTCACCCTCGGACAGGTAAAGTTCGGCCCCGGGCTGCGCTTCTTCGTGGATCCGCTCGGGCCGCCAATCGCGCCGGAAGGCGACGCCGACCACTTTGTGCCGGATTCGCCTGCGTTCCGCCTGGAATGGGAGGCGTTCCTCGCGCGCAAGTATCCCTCGATTGGCGCTCTTGCCACGGCATGGTCACTGATGGACCGGGACATCCGCGACCATCGCGCCGCCTCCGGTCTTGTTCCCCTCTGGTCCCGCTCCAAAGGCGTCCCGTTCTTGCTGGATGTGGCGGACGGCAAGCGGTACCAGGTCGGCGGCGGCGAATCCAAGTTCTGGGCCGACCTCCACGAGTGTCGTGACGCATCGCTGGCCTACGCCATGGCAGCTCTGGCGGACTTCCTGAAGCGCGAGATCGCCAATGTGCCCGTCGTTTTCACCCACACGGGTCTGCACCGGGTATTTGCCTCGACAGGCGCTCCCGGAGGCTGGGACGGCCTGACGGCGCCTGTCTCGGGTCAGGGGGTCTCCCTTCGCATGGGCACAGTCGAGGCAGCGCTCAGCAGGATTGCCGATGCCGCCAAGCCGCTCTGGTTCCTGACGAGCATTGCAGAACGCGGCGCGGCCACCGATCCGGTCGCATCCTACACGTCTCGCGATGCATTGAGCGCCGATCTCGATCGCCTTCGTGCCGTCGGCGCGCGCGGGATGTACGTTCGGCTTCCCGAGGCGGCCGCAGCGTCCTCCGAGGCAGTCGGGTGGCTGGCCGAATACTCAAAGCGCATTGCGACGGGCATCGGCCCAGGCGTGGCGCCGCGCGTGCTGCCCTATCCGAGCGCTGCCGCGGGCCTCGTCACTGCAGGCCGCATCGGCTCCGGGGGTGTATGGTGGGTTCCTTCGCTGGCGCCAGGGCGCGCGCTCGATTTCGGCGCGTCATATGCGGGCTACACCATCAAACTGCCCGAGGGCGAAAGCCTCGTTCTCTGGTCATTGAAGGGACCGCGCGACACGCGGCTGCACGTCGCTGACCCCCGCAAGGTCCAGGCGTTCGAGCCCGACGGCCAGCCCATCGAGATCAAAGCCGATGTCAAGGGACGCATCGCGAGGCTCGTTATCGGGACCACGCCGGTCGTCATTCGCACGGGCAGTCAGGACGTGTTCCCCATGGAAGCCGTGGAAGATGCGCTCAGGGACCTGCGCATCATGGTCGCAGAGGCTCAGGCCCAGAAGCTGCCTGCCCAGGACTTTCGGTACCGACTCGATACGGCGGAGGCCCGATACCGACACAAGGACCTGGCGACGGCATTCCTGATGTGCAACCAGGCCCTGGCAGGCATTGTCGAGATGATGCAGCCCTATTCCTGGCGCGAGGCCGAATACGCGACCGTCCAGACATTCACCGAGGTAGTTCCCGATCCCGGGGCATCGGCGCAGATGTACCTTGCCCTCAACGGCAGCTCCGCCCCGCCACGCGACGGCTACACCCTCCAGCTTGATTTCCGAGCGCCGGCCGATGACACCTACGACGTCTGGCTGGCATGCACGCCGCCTTCACCGGAGACATCATCCTTCGCATGGATTGTGGACGCAGGCGAGACGCAGACGTCGGCCAACGCATCCGTCGTCGGCAGCACCTATCTGGGCGACCGGTTCGTCTGGATGAACCTCGGGCGCGTCCCCCTGAAACCCGGCAACCACACATTCACGCTCAGGGTTACCGACCGTGCTCCGGCAACCAACGCCTATGCGCTCGCAGTGGATGCGCTCCTGGTGACGCGTGCCCCGTTCACCCCGCGCGGCACCGCCAAGCCTCCGGCAGTTCCAGTTCGTTAGGCCACATGGGTTCCGACGGACGCATCAGACGGCTCTGGCCCATCGAAGCTGTCGGGCTTATCCTCATCGCGGCGACGGCGCAGGCGCCTCTCCAGGCTTCGCAAGGCGTTACTGCGACGGGCGAACCCGCAGGCGCAGCCGCTCAACCCGAGTTCCGTCCTGCCGGCACAGACGCGCTGGACGCCGTGGACCTGTCGGATGCGGCCGACTTGCGCAGGCATGGCGCGCGCCTGATCAGAGCCGAGCCGTCTCGTGGATTCGCGGTATTCGGACAGGTTCGGGAGTCGCTGAGCGGTATCGCGCTTCGGCCCGGAGGCGTCGTGTACCTGACGCTTACGACAGCCACGGCCCAACGCATGCCCGTCTCGCCCTCACCCGGCCGGACGGCATTCGCGCTCCGGTTCGTCACAGATCCCGCGCACCACGGCAAGCCCCGGACATGGTCCGTGGACGTAGATGGAGTTGAGACCGCCATCTGCACTGAGGTTGACCCTGGAGCCGGAGCAGGCCGGACATGCTTCGTCGAGGCCGAAACGGTGGGACCGAGGGCGACATTGCGCATCAGGGCCGGATGGCGCAATGCCTTCCCCATCGTGCTGTCCCACGTCCGCTCGTATGAGCGACCGACTGATCCGGGAGCAAACCCGGTCACGGAGCGCGAATACCGGATGGGCCTTGCGCTCTTGACCTCGCAGGGGCATGGCTTCTCGATCACCGCGGACGAGGTCGCCCGGATCAAGGGCCTGATACCGACCGACCCCTACATCGCGCCGAGCGCGGCTGTTCTGTACAACCTGGCGAAGAAAGACGTGGCGGAACACGCGAGGGCCATCGGGGTTGTGGCCGACCTCGCCCATGCTGCGCGTCTGCCGATTCGGATCGCGCCTCAGATGCACTGGGCAGGCATACCGTCGGGCGTGCCGGATGGCGCAGGGGGCACGTTCACGGATGTGCCCTACCAGCAGATCACGTGGGACGAAGCCGACCAGATTGACGATCCGGGGCTCAAGCCGCTATTGGGCGAGCGATACGACGTTCGGTACGGTCTCTCGGTGCCCAATCGGTGGAGCAACACGCCGTGGCTGACGTTCAACCATCCCCGGCTAAACCAGTACCGGCGCGCATGTCTGAGGCAGTACGTTGCCGCGTGGCTAACGGTGCGCGAACGGCTGGCACGTTGGGGCATACCGCACCTGCTGCCCGGCGAACTGTCAACGGGAGAGGAGACTGTCTACTGGGCCAAGGGAGTTGACGACAGCGCCTACACCGAGGCGAATGGAGGAAAGCCCAGGACCGCCCTGCTGGCCGACTTCAACCCGTTTGTCGTGGCGGCTGCTATGGCGGATCGCATCAATCTCGACCCTCGAGACGGCCTCGACCGCAACGAGCGGTGGTGGCTCCACCAGAACCTGTCGAGATGGCAGCAGACCATTGTGGATTGGATGCTGGAGGCGCTCCCGCCCGATCCCATTCGCATATACGGCGACCGGATCGGCATGGCGGATGACCTGATCCGCCGGAATGTGTACACGGAGCCCTACGCGATGCCCGTGTTTCCAATGCGTGGCGTCAACCCCCTGCGGCCCGGACTTGAGGTCGGCTACGTTCGCGAAGGCCGGAGCGGCGGCGAGTACTGGTCGGGCGCAACCATGTTGCCCTGGCTGATCAAGGAGCGTGAGCGCGGGCGGATCGCCTTGCCCAATCTGGAGTGCACCGGCGCCGACGACGGTCAGCTGGTTGCCTGCCTCCAGGCCGCATACTCACATGGAGCCCGCTTTGCGACGCTCTACAACTGGCACCACCGGCAGAATGTTCGCGACCTGCTACGGCAGTTCGCCGACAGCATTCGCACGCCCCCGGGTATGGCCTGGGCTCCAGCCGCATCCGGCAGCGGGGCGGCGACAGCGGAGCGTGCCTACCGGGCAGGTCCGGCCGCGTTCGGGGTTAACGCGATCACGTGCCATCTTGTGGCCCAGACACCCCGCCTGCATCCCGGCCCGACTGAGAAACCGCAGACGGGAACGAGCTCGGGTCCATCGGCGGTCGCGCCTAGCCCAGAGGGCATACGAGTTTCCATTCGATCGCTCGACGCAAAGCCCGAGCAAAGCGTTACCGTCACGGTCCTGGAGCCGCCACGCGCAGATTCGGCCGACGGATCAGCCGCTCGATCAACAATCACGGCGATCCTCCCCACCATGTTCCACCAGTCGCCCGGCTCCCAATACGTTGTGTCCGTCGTCGTCCCCGAGGGGTCAGGATGGACGGCAGCGACAGCGGATGACGGACAGGCCGCCATCACGGTGGGCTCGGACCTCCGGTACGAACGTTGGCGCAGCTTCGCCGTGGCGGACTGGCAGGATGCCGCCGATATCATCGAAGCCGTGCGGCGCAAGAGCACCGGAGACAGCTCCAATCACCACTCGGCCGAATGGCTGGCCGCTGCAACCGCGCATCTTACCGCCCGGAGACCCCGCAAGGCATACGCAGCGGCAGTCAAGGCGGAGCAGCTCCTGTATCCCTGCACGTTTGTCGTGGCCGAACCTGGCGCAGAACTGAAGCCGTTTCCGATCGCGGTCGAGTGTCCCGACGAGCGCGTCCAGGTCACCATCGTCGCCCTCACGCCTGAGACTGCGTCACTGAGGGTCAGCTCGACGGCACGGAATCGCGTCACCATCCGGTTTGGCTCCGTCCGAACGACCGTGGACCTGACAGCCGGCCTTCCGGTCGTGGTGGACATAGACGCACGAAGGCGATAGGATCCAGCAACGCACAAGCCGGTCAGTCCGGGTCGCCTTGTGCGGCAAACGCCGGCGGACCGGCTATTCAGAGAGCGTCAGTTGGGGTACGATGTTGTGTCGCGTCCCGTACCGCTCTCTTCGATGTCGGGCGCCTGCTTCCGCACGAGAGACTGAATGACACCGCGGCAACGACTCATAGCGTACAGAATCGGGCTCGTCCTCATTGACGCTGCTCTCAGCGCCGCAACGTTCTACGTCGCGTTCGGCCTGCGCACCGACCAGTTCCCGCTGGGGGCGGCGTGGACCAAGGCATACATCCAGCTGCTTCCGTTCGTCCTGACGCTGCGTCTGGGATCGCTCATCTTCTTCGGCGTGCATCGGATCGCCGTGCGCCACACCGGCTCGAACGATGCCATCCTGATCGCTCGCGCCTCTGCCGTCAGCACCATCCTGATCTTCCTCTATGTTCGACTGCTGCACTGGTCGAAGATGCCGAACACGGTGCTGGTCATTGACGCGTGCCTCAACTACCTTGCCGTCGTCATGGCGCGGTTCGCCTATCGAACGATCTACGAGGCTCGAGATAGCCTTCGTGGGCGCCACCCGAAGGTCCGCAGACGCGTACTGATCATCGGAGCGGGACGGCGCGGGGCCGCACTGGCCAGAGAGGTGCGCAGGCGTGCCCACGACGGATTGGTGCTGGTCGGATTCCTCGACGATGACCCGGCAAAGCAGAACCAGCTCATCCAGGGAGCGCCCGTCCTTGGGACCTCTTCGCAGGGTCCTGCCATCATCGCCGAAGAGAGGGTTGACGAGGCGATCATCGCCATCTCGGCTGCGCGCGGAGCTCAGATACGGGAGATCACCCGAAGGCTTGAGAGCATCCCGGTGCGCCTGAGGATCTCGCCGGGCTTTCTCGAGCTGGACGAGAGCGAGCTGTTCACGAACCTTCGCGACGTGCAGGTGGAGGACCTGCTGCAGCGGGACCCGGTATCGGTTGATGTTGAGGAAATCGCCGCGTATCTGGCCGGCGCCCGGGTTCTGATCACGGGCGCAGGCGGCTCGATCGGATCGGAGCTGGTGCGGCAGGTCGCCGGTGTCGGACCTGAACATATCATCCTCGTCGGTCACGGCGAAAACTCGGTTTTCGAGATCGAAGAGGAGATGAAGCGGAAGCTCGACGGCAACCGGGACTCGATGGGCCTGAGCACCGTGATCGCCGACATTCGTGATTTCGACCGCATCCTGAGGGTGATGCAAGAGACCAGACCGACTGTCGTCTTCCATGCCGCGGCACACAAACACGTTCCCCTCATGGAGCTGAACCCTGAAGAGGCCATTACCAACAACGTGCTCGGGACGCGGAACCTGGCGCGAGCGGCGACGCTGACGGGGGTCCGTCGGTTCGTCATGATCTCGACAGACAAGGCCGTCAATCCCTCAAGCATCATGGGCGCATCGAAACGGGCGGCGGAGCGTGTCATCCAACTCGAAACGGAGCGCAGCGATACCGAGTTCGCCACGGTCCGATTCGGCAACGTCCTCGGCAGTCGCGGCAGCGTGGTGCCTATCCTGAAAAGGCAGATCGAGCGCGGCGGACCGGTAACGGTAACCCATCCGGAAGTGACGCGGTATTTCATGACGATTCCGGAAGCCGTCCAGCTCGTCATACAGGCCGGTGCCATGGGAGGCAAGGGATCCATCTATGTCCTGGACATGGGCGAACCCGTGCGCATCATGGACCTCGCACACAGCCTGATACGCCTGTCGGGGCTTGTGCCGGACCAGGACATCAAGATCACCATCACGGGGCTCCGCCCCGGTGAGAAGCTCCAGGAAGAGCTGTTGACAGCCGAAGAGGGCACATCGTTGACGAAGCATGCTCGCATCTTCATGGCGGCCCAGTCGCCGCCGCCGGTCCCGGACATGGATGCGCGCCTTGACGCCCTCATTGAGGCGGCCCAGAAGGGCGACCGTTGCGCGATGATGCGCAACCTGTCGTTGATCGTCCCGTCGTACAAGAACGGACACGCCACCGGCGCAGTGCAGACGTCCCGCCCGCAAGCATTGGACGAGAGCGCCGCCGGCGTGGCGCAGGCGTCCCGCCTGCCGCACGCCGACGCACCGGCCGTAAGCAGCACAATGCAACAGATCATCAAAGACACCGGCAAGTAGCGGGGTGGAGCAACAGTCTCGGGCCTCGGCAACGTCCGGTTCAAGGAGGAATCGGATCAAGTGACACCGCAGCATGCATCCTCATGGGCGGGCAGCCCTCTCGTCCTCGCCGAGCGTATGGGTCGCCTCGGCACGGAGACGGCCTTCGACGTGCTCGCCCGGGTCCATGCGCTCAGGGCACAGGGCAAGGACATCGTTTCGTTTGGCCTGGGCGAGCCCGACTTCGAAACGCCCGATCACATTAAGCTGGCATGCAAGCGCGCCCTCGACGAGAACTACACCCACTACGGTCCCTCTCAGGGCCTTCCGGAGCTGCGTGAGGCCATCGCCCAATACTTCAACCGTACGCGCGGGATACCCGTCGGACCGGAGAACGTGGTGGTCGGTCCCGGCGCCAAGCCCATGCTGTTCTCCGCGATGATGGCTCTGGTGAATCCCGGCGATGAGGTGATCTATCCGTCGCCCGGGTATCCGATTTACGAGTCGGTTGCCGACTGGATCGGCGCCGTCTCGGTGCCGGCGCGACTGACCGAAGAGTCGGAGTGGTCCTATGACATCGAGGCGCTCGCCTCTCTGATCACGCCGAAGGCCCGCGCGCTTGTGCTCAACAGTCCTCAGAATCCGACCGGAGGCATGCTCCTGGCTTCGGACATGGAGAAGATCGCGCGCATCGCCTGTGACAACGACCTGTGGGTGATCACCGATGAAGTCTATTCTCAGATCGTGTTCGATCATCCGTTCGCATCTATCCTTAGCGTTCCCGGCATGGCCGAGCGAACGGTGGCCATTGACGGCTTCTCGAAGACCTACGCCATGACCGGTTGGCGCATCGGCTACGCGATCTGCCGGCCTGACCTCGCGGTACAGCTCTCGCGCATTGAAACCAACCTGCATTCGTGTACCGCGATGATGACCCAGCGGGCCGCCCTGAGCGCTCTGCAGAGCTCGCAGGAGCCTTCCGTCGCCATGGCTGCTGCCTTCCGGCGGCGCGCGGCGCTGATCACCGACCTCCTGAATGATGTTCCCGGCATCAAGTGCGTCAAGCCTCGTGGAGCGTTCTATGTATTCCCGAACGTGACGGAAGCATGCGCCGCAGGAGGGTTTGCCGATGCCAACGCGCTCTGCGACTTCCTGCTGAACGAGGCCGGCGTTGCTGTGCTGCCGAGAACCTGCTTCGGCAGGCGTCTGGAAACCGAGGAGTACATCCGACTCTCGTTTGCGACCTCCGACGACAACATCGTCGAGGGCATTCGCCGCATCAAGGAGGCTCTGGCAGCGAGGTGAACGCGAGGTCTCGCCCAATCCCCGCTCTCATCGTGTCGGCGCTGCTGTGTGCGGCCGCTCTTGCGTCCGGCCAGGCGCGGCCATCCGCCGAGCCGACGCCGTACGGCGCGTTTCGCCGCGCCCTCATCGAAACGTGCCGCAACGCCTCGCCGCTGGATCGCAATGGCGACGGCATATACGAGATCGAGTCCCTGCAATACGTAGACGCCGCGCAAGGGAGACAGCGCGGGAGTGTCGTTGTGATGGTCGAGGACCGCCTCTGGCAGCGCCCCGAGAAGGACGCGCCGGACCTCCGCAGTAGTCTGCAGACCTTCATCTCCGACATCGCCCGTGACGGCTTCCATGCGGGCCTCGTCGTGTCCCGGCTTCACGCATCCTCCCGCCACCAGGACGGTGAGACGGTTCTGGCCGTGCGTGACTGGCTCAAGCGCATCTACAGACGCACGCCGGACCTCAGAGCCGCCGTGTTCGTCGGCAATCACCCGACGGCCTTCATGGTCCGTCAGTACTACTGGAGACGCACCGACGGGCTTACGCTTCATGCCGGCACATCGGCTGCGGCGTCATGGAAGGCGGTGCCGCACGTCCGGAGCATCGCCGAACCGGTCGCATCACCGGCCGACATCGTGCTGGCCGACCTTGACGGCAACTGGGATCAGGCCTATACGCGATTGCCGAGTCGGCTTGCCGGTCTGCTGGCCGCGTTCCCCGACGATCCCAACGGCGAAGTGACCTCGCAGTTCCAGTACACGGCAGAGCGGTATGAGGACTTCGTGCTCGTTCAGGACGGGGCATGGGAAGAGAGTCCCGCCGCCGACGGCAAGCGGCGGTTCCGCTTCGTCGGTGAGCGCAACGACGAGTGCGCTCCGGATGACCTGAGACGCGTGAACGTGCTTGCACAGCCCGAGATTGCCATCGGGCGCATCAATGCCTGGCATGTGGCGCTTGAGCCCGATCCCGATATCCGAGGTTCGAGTGGCGAAGGGCTATTGGACGCTCAGGGGCGTCCCCAGGCTGTGGAGTTCGGCGATCCCGCCCGCGTGCCGACGCCCGAGCGCATCTGGCGGCCGTCCGAGAGGCTTGAGCGCCGCCTGTTGGTCGAGTACTTCGCCCGCAACCATCGCTACAGGACCGCAACGACTTCTGGCGGACATCTGCCGGCATCCATCACAACCGAGTGGGGATCGTCGGTTGCCGACATGCGGGCGGGCATCCCCGGCTTTCGAGACACCCGGGCGCCGGACCTGGACGTGGTCAACCCGAAGACAACCATCGCCGATTTCGCAACGTGGATGACCCGACCGGCCTTGACGCGCGCCATCAAAGCCCACGCGGGACCCACTGGATTCGGGTTCGAGCCGCCGACTGACTTCGGCGCGTTTCGAGCCATCGTCGGGCAGAGCTGGTGGTGGTGGACCAAACAGGGCTCCCGGCTCGTGCCGGACCCGCAGCCGCTCAGCGGATGGGTCAACTACGGTTTGCTCAGGAGCCTCTACGAAAACCGCAAGCTCTCGGGAGCGCCCGCGCTCTACCTGCACACAGGGTGCGAGGGTATCCAACCCGCCAACTACGATCGTGAGCCCTACAACTCATTCAGCCATGGACGCTGGCAGATCGCCGAAGCGTTGCTGATGTTCGGCGACGGCCTCGCGCTCGTGGGGCGCGGCAAAGTCTTCTACGATGAGCCGCGGGAGTTCTGGAAGCGCATGGGAGAGGGAGCCACATTCGGCGACGCGTGGCGGCACTACTTCGATGTCGAGAGCCGCGATGCCGAACTGGCAAAGGACGGGATCGGGCGCAAGCGCGCCTACTTCTGGAGCGTCATCGGGGATTGCACACTCAGCCTTCCCGCCGACCTGCTTGGCGCAGCGCCGCCCGGTCCGTAGTCCTGCGTCCTACCGAAACCGGCTATCGTCGCAGACGGGGGTTCCGGCCTGCCTTATGCCTGGACTGAAGCCTGGGGAGCCACTGGGGCCATCGGAACGGCGGCCCGCCCATCCCTGAGGGATGGCCTCGTAGCAGCCGCAGGGTCCGCTCTACGCTCCTCTGGGGGGCACGCGGGTCCAGCATGATCCTGAGTATCTGCCCGTACATGCGGCCCCGCGACGCCCAGCCGCGCAACACGCCGAGCTTTTCTTCCTTCATGGGATGCGTGACCCCGGCAAGGGTCACCGTTTCGGTCGGAACACGGTAGTACCGACAGAAGCGCGTGATCTGCATCTCGACCCCATAGCGCACCGAAGCGACGCCCGGTATCTGCTCGAACAGATCGCGCGCCATGGCGCGTTGCCCGCTGATGCTCGGAGCGATCTTCTGGGACATATCCGTGATCTTGCGTCCGCCGGAGAAACGACCAACCGCCATCAGGGCGCGCCCGGACTTAACGGGCTCGACGAGCGCATCCACATGCTCCGGCATTAGCCCGATGAGGTCAGCGTCGAGGAACAGCAGAATGTCGGCGTCGGTGAACCGCGCGCCTGCCGCCATTGCGCCGCCCTTACCGACATTGTGCGGCAGACTCAGCAGATACACGCCCGGAACCTCAAGCACCCGCGCTGCGGTGGCATCCGTCGAGCCGTCGTTGACGACCACGATTTCATCCACGGACTTCGATCGTCTGACCGGATCGAGGACCTGCTTGACCCGTGCCTCCTCATTGAAGGCCGGCAGGATGGCGGCTGTCTTCACGGCAGGTATCCCTGCGCCGCAGACGTGTCGCTCGCGGTCGCGGATGTGCCGTTACCGCCCAAAGCGGTAGTCCTGTCTCTCGATGATCTTCTGGGCTCGGTCTATGCGCGCGGATGTCATCGGATGCGTTCGGAGCACTTCAA
Organism: Chthonomonadales bacterium; assembly: GCA_037442185.1. Taxonomy (GTDB): domain Bacteria; phylum Armatimonadota; class Chthonomonadetes; order Chthonomonadales; family CAJBBX01; genus JAAYVH01. Next base: position 15,349 of record JBBIQU010000076.1, read on the forward strand.
CGCCCTGTCCCTTGTCCTTCTCCAGCTCACGGAGCTTCTTGAAGAACGTCAGTAGTCCGGTCGCCTTGAAGCCGGCCTTGTGAGCATAGGAGAGCCCACGATGATCGGCTTCATACTCGTCCGAACGGCTGTAACTGAGGTTCAGGAGGCTCGTGGTCAACGAACCGATGTCCTGAGCTGTGCGTCCCTTCAGCAAGACGAGAATGCCCACGTTGGCCGCAAGCTGCTGACTGATCTGCTTGGCGCTGTGTCGGGCGTCAATGTGCGCCACCTCGTGGGCGATGACGCATGCGAGAGCATCATCATCATTGCCCAGCAGGTCCAGAAGGCCGCGATATACATAGACCGGGCCGCCCGGCAGGGAGACTGCGTTGATCTCCTTGAGATCGAGGACTTTGAACGAATAGGGAACGCCTTCCCTCTTGTCGTTGTGCTCGATGATCCGCGCGCCGATCGCAGCAACGCGTCGGGCGTCGGGCGTGTCGGTCAGCACGCGATGCCTGCGTCCGATCTCCTCAGCCGCGTCCCGCCCAATGCGAACTTCCTCTTTGGTGCCGATGAAGTTGGTGTTCTTGCATCCCGTATTGGCGCACAGGCTCGCGGCGATCAGGATGCCGCACAGCAGCCGAACCACAACCCGTGTCATCTGGCGTTTCCTTTGGATCCTTGCGACTGTGCGCTCATGCCGTGCACCTGGTCCTCGAGCCACTTGATCGCCGGACCGGCCTTCTCGCCGGCGAACTTGGCTGCCTCTTGAAGCTTGGCGCCGGCCTGCTGCAGCGCATTCGACGCCGACCGGGTGTCCACGCGCCCCATGGCGTCCTTGGCTTGCTGGACCGAGCGAATCGCGTCGGCCAGGAGGTTGTTCGCATGCTTCTGTTCTGCCAGCTGGCTCCGGAGCAGGATCACCTCCGCGCGGAGCTGTTGAACCTGCACGAAGTTGTATGCCGTGGCGCCCAGCGTTGCCATCAGCAACAAGGCGATCAAGCCTTTCATTTGCCCGCTTCCCCCTTCACCTTTCGCCCTTCACCATCGAGATACGCCTTGACCCGACGCTCAACGAGACGCTCAAAGCGGTTCAGGTTAAGCATCGCCGTTGAGCGCACGCCGCGCGTCCGCGGCAAGAGACATTGCGCGTTGTGCCTTTCCTTGGGCGACCACCGATACTTATACGGTTCATGACCGCGAAGGAAGTCAAAATCAAGGCATTCCTCTTCGATGGCCTGCCGGATCGCGGCAGCGGTAAGGGTCGTCCCGAGGCTGAAACGGCTTAGCTCGGGGTCGAAGCCGCCCAGATAGTAGTAGTAGCGCCGACCGTATGAGAAACAGTATAGCGCGGCAACGATGCGTCCGTTGACGCGTGTGACATGCAGTCGGAGCCTGCCCGTCGCCGCAAGAAGGTCGGCGATATCCCGGTGGAAACGCTGCACCGTCGTACCCCGGAGCACCCCTGGCAGCTTGCGGCTGCGCCATCGCCGCGTATGCAGATCGAACAGCGCGCTGATCGCCTCCGGAAGCTCGTCACGCGTAGCAAGCCTCGTCTCCGCGTCGGCATAGGTCCGCTTCAGGAGGCGCTCGTAATAGCCGATGTTGTCCCGCAGACGCTTGCCGAGCGAGGCGGTGAACGTCGGGTAAGCATTCGGCAACTCAAGATACGGACACACTTCCATCCGACGCATGAGTCCGCCCTTGACGGCTCCGGACTCCCAGAGGGATCTGAGCGGAGACCACGGAGGCACCTGCTGCAGATCAGCAAGGTCATATCCCCGGGCGGCCGCCACATGCTCGATGATGGCGGCGCATGCGGCTTGCGCCATCTCAGGGCCGGTGATGACGTCCAGGTAGTCCGAAGCGCCGGTACCGACAAACGCCAGGCGTCGCAAGGGCGTCCCCAGATGGCGTCCGGAATAGAGCGGCGCGATGCCGACCGTCTCGTCTCCATCCGTCGCCACCACGACCCGAAGCTGCTTGCGCCGCCCGAAAGCCCTCCACCAGGCCTCGTTCCAATCCCAGGTCTGATAGAGCGTCAGGTCCGGATTGCGCTCGGTAAGGTTTTCCCAGTGCGGACGAAGCGACGCCAATCCGTCGGCGTCTCGCACCTCGGTGACCGTCAAGGGCAGCTACCTCAGCAGGCCGATCGCGGCCTCTCCCTGAAGCACGCCGATCTCCACGTGGTAGCGGCGCGTTTCGCCCGCTTCGAGGTACTGCAGCCTGCCGGCGTTTCGCTCGTGGGAACGGCCCATCACTCTGGCGTTCGCAGGCTCCAATCCCACCACATACGTCCCCGCGCACATCATCTTCCACTGGACCAGGTGCGGCAGTTCCTCGGGCCGGTACCGTACATATGCCGCAAGACCTCCGTCCAGATTCGGGTTGACCACAGCCGCCAGCGCTTCGCCCCGGGCGTCGGCGCGAACGGTATGGAAGTAGACCCTCTCCTTGTAGCCCGGCACCGGAGCTTCGGCCCGCATCCAATCCTCGACGCCCGCCCGAGCCTCATCGTCGCGGGGCTCCGTTCGCTCAGCCGGCACAACTATGCGTGCCGCAGCATCCAGTATCGGATACCCGAGGTTCACGTGGTACAGGATCATGTGCGGCGAGGTCGTGAAGCCCTCGTTTGTGACCTCATCCTCGATGGTGAGCTTGCTCTCGCCCATCATGGACTTGATCGTTCGCCGTAGCGTCAGGTTCTCGCCAAACACGACCGACTCGCGCACAACTCCCCTGACGACGAGCTCGTACTCGTCGCCGACCCATGCGCCGTATGCTGAGACTTCCGATGCAGGCGTGTTGCTGAAGCGGCCATGCAGCCCGAGGTCAACACCCTCATCGGCGTCAGGCGCGCCCATCCAGGCTAGCCCGCAGGTCGTAAGGAGGCCGCCCGGAAAGCCTCGCAGCCAACCGAGTCCCTCCGGCTCATAGTAGGCCGGATGCCTGTCGCCATGGGCCGACCGCCAAGCGAGCGACCTCCCGCAGAACGACGCAGAACTGATGTCCAGCCCGCGCGCCGGGACTACCGTATACTGGAAGCCCGACCCGGTGATCACATCGGCGGCGAGAACGCCATCCTCGAAACCCTCGGTCAGCCTGTGCAGCTTGACGCGCGCAATCTGCGAGACGTCGCCAACGCGCGCCGCGATGTCCCTGCGGCCCAGCCGCTCTCCATACAGGGTTGCCATGCGCACCACCTCCCTTGATCGTACCGCAGACGTCCCGCCTATACCCGTACCCGTAACGCAGGCGTCTCGCCTGCATCCATAACCGTAGCGCAGGCGTCCCGCCTGCGACGGCACCTAGACGTCGTGGGCGTTGCTCAGGTCAACGATCACGCCGTCGAATATGGCTGCGTTCGACTGAACGTGACATCCCTTGCCCACAACGCAATGCTCGAGACGAGTGTCGGCCATGACGTGCGCGCCTTCCCACAGGATCGATTCGCGCACCAGAGCTCCCGCCTCAACGCAACAGTTGGGCGCGATCACGGTGTTTTCGAGGACCTGCGCTCCAGACTCGATCTTCACGTTGTCGCCGATCACGACCGGGTAACCGATCCTGGCCGATGGCGCGATCTCGACGTTCTCGCCGACCCATACGTACTTGCGCACCT
>JBBIQU010000077.1:0-8398 GCA_037442185.1 Chthonomonadales bacterium
TGAATGATCAACTGACAAGACGGGAGTTTGTGGCAGTCGGCGCTGCTGCGGGGCTCGGCGCGTTCGGGTTGTTCGAGCTTGACGATGACCTCCTGCGACGGCCTATGCCCATGCGCACCCTCGGTCGGACGAAGGCACGAGTTTCAGTGATCGGGTTCGGTTCTGCGCCTCTCGGTCATAGCTTCCAGTCGCAGGAGACCTTCGACCGTGTGGTTGGCGAGGCGCTCGACCTGGGCGTCAACTACATTGACACCGCGACGATCTACGACGTCGCTCAGGAGCGCCTCGGCTCGATCGTCAAGGCTCACCGCAACAAGCTGTTTGTGGCAACAAAGACACGCGGTATGTCGAAGGACAAAGCCATCGCCACACTCGAGGAAAGCCTGAAGCTCCTGCAGACCGATCATGTTGACCTTGTCCATCTGCACAACATCGGCGACTTCGATGTCGAACGGCTGCTGGATGACAACAGCCCTCTTCGGGGTTTGCAGGAGGCGAAGAAGCGGGGCATGCTGCGGTTCATCGGCGTCAGCGGCCACCAGCGCGTGGAGAAGATGGCGCAGGCGGTCAGGACGGGCGAGATTGACGTCGTGATGCCCGCCCTGAACTTCGTGGATCAGCACATCTACGCATACGAGACCCGTGTGCTTCCTGAGGCGCGCAAGCAGAAAGCCGGCATCGTGGCAATGAAGGTCCTTGGTGGAGCGCCGAACTTCGCCTACCGTACGCCCGTCCCGTGCTTCATGCCGCGGGAGCACGTAACCGATGCGATCCGGTACGCTCTCAGTCTGGACGGGGTCGCCACCGCCGTGATAGGCTTCAATGACATCCAGCAGGTTCGACAGGCCGTGGCTGTGGCTAAGGGCTTCAAGAAACTCACCGAAGCGGAGAAGACGGCGCTTTCGGATCAGGGGCGCAAGCTGGCCCAGACCTGGGGACTGCACCTGGGGCCTGTATAGGCCTCGGAGGCCAGGCACCCCGCTTGGCGGAGAGGGCGCCGGACGGGTGCAGGGCGATTACAGCGGCTCGGTGTAGGCGCGAACCGTCTCGGCTATGCGCTCGAACCATGCTCCGGATGGGTCAACCATCGGGATCCACCACGAACATGGCCTGTGGTCCGTGTGTGGCAGCCCCTTCACCGTCAAGAGCGCGTCTCTCACCAGCTTGAGCCGAGCCTGTTCGGCGCCAATGCGAATGGCATCAAGTCGGCTGCGGAGGTGCACCACTTCATCGGAGCGCTCGGCCGCGAGGCGGTCAGCCTTCAGTTTGCGGATCGTCTCCAGGATGGACCGACGTTGGCGGTGCAAGTCGGCGAGTTTGGCGGCATAGGCGGACCGCGTATCCGACTCTGTGGCTGTCCATGTCATGACCGATCGGTAATGTCGGCTCATCTCGCGCTCGGTTTCGGCAATACGCGCCCGCACGCCCGCCACTTCGGAGTACAGGATGCGCACCTGCTCTGCGATTGGCTCGACTCGCTCACGATGTCGCCGCAGCTCAAGCATCAGCTGCTCGTACTCCAGACGAGTGCACTCCCAGCGCCCCGGCTCGCGGTCCGCCAGAAAGCCGAGGAGCTTGCGCGTTCCTCGAAGCCCTGACAGCACGCCAAGCAGAGCCTGTTGCTCTTCAACGACCGCGCGCCATCGCGCGCTGAACTGTGACATCGGCAGCGCCTGCGCCCCAAAGGGAGCTCGGAACGGCTCCGGGAGCCGAATCACGGTCTTGATGTTCGCGGCTGAGTCCCAGGTCTGATAGTGAAGGCGCAGGATCGGGTGGACGATGACCGGTATGCCCTGAGCCTGAAGGGCTGCGTTCATGCGGCGAGTCCGACTGACGTACATCGAACCGGCCTCGTTGAACACGAAGACGAACTCACGCGCGAGCATGGATATGAGGGCAACAGCCTTTCCGACCACGACCAGCCGTTCGCCGAGGTGCTCCGACAGAACGGCGGCGAGATGGGCGACGCCCTCGATGGGACGTGTGAGCCGGATGCGGATCGGCTGGCTTGTCTCTATGTGGACAGCACGCAGCGTAATCCGAAGCGTGCCTCTGCCCCGGCCGGGGACAACCACATCGAAGGGAAGCGCGCCAAGCCCGAACTTGTCAAGCGAATAGACTTCTGTTCCGCCGATCGCGCGGTTGTACGCTTCGACCGCGGCGCTCCGCGTCTCGGGACGCAAGAACAAGTCGAGGAACTCGAAGCGAGGAAGGGTTGCAGTGTCAGGCGTGAAGCGGAGGAGCTCGGACGTACTGGTTACCGAAAAACGGCTCATCCGGCGCCGCATGAGCTCCTCGAAGAGGCGCGGGAACATGGCCATGTACAGATGCGTCAGGGTGGCATCGGGGTTGGAGCGACAGCAGGCGCAACACGCTTCGATCAGCCCTTGGGCGACGTGCCGGGCATGCTGCGCCGTATCGGCTGTCTCGATTGCGCCGGCCGCGCCGTCGAAGCCCCACTCCAGCATGCGCCGGATACCGGCAGTCACGTCTTCGAGCCGCAGCTGGCTTACCACCGTGTCGGCCGACCCGGCGAACACGAGCCCTCGCCATCCCCACGCCTCAGTGACTTCGTCAATTAAGGCTTGGCGGCGGTCGCCCTGCTTTGCGGCAAGCCAGTGGCATGGCACCCCATGCCGCGTCAGGGCCTGACGGGTCGGGAAGCACTCGCTCCCCAGAAACTGGGATATCTCGCCTGCCGCCGACCAGAGGTCTCGCGTGGAACCGTCATTGTGGGGAAGTAGAGCGTACCGCTCGCCCGGCGGCAGCTGCATGTGGGCCTTGGCGAAGTAGTCGGTATCGTGCACACCGAGGACGATCTTCCCGCCAAGCCCGCCCTCGTCGAGCAAGACGCGAAGCGTCGCCTTCATCGGCTCGTCCCACCATACGGTCTGGCCTAAAGCCAGGAACGGCGTGTTTGGGTACTGGGTGCGGAGATCGGCAAGGACCGACGCAGCATGTTCGTTCTTGATACTCACGCACTCTGATCCGTTAGCACGATGGCAGACGTTCCCCAACGACAACGAAAGAGTGTACCTCGGAGGTCCCGCAACCTGTTGCCCGAACTCAGAGGAGGCGATTTGACGCTCGCCGAACCTACGCGCTATAATCGCGACCACACCCAACCCCGAGGACAACCCACCATGAGCGAACCGACTTCATTCCTCTTGCCTGCGGATCGCATTCCGAAGGCATGGTACAACCTGAACGCGGACATCGGCGAACCGATCCCGCCGCCGCTTCACCCTGCCACCAAACAGCCGGCCGGTCCCGATGACCTTGCTGCCATCTTCCCGGAAAACCTGATCATGCAGGAGGTCACATCGGAGCGGTGGGTTGAGATTCCGGAACCGGTGCGAGAAGTCTATGCGCTCTGGCGGCCAACGCCCTTGCTCCGGGCCGTTCGTTTGGAGCGAGCCCTTCAGACTCCGGCGCGCATCTACTACAAGTACGAAGGCGTCAGTCCGGGCGGAAGCCACAAGCCCAACACGGCGGTCGCCCAAGCGTACTACAACAAGGTTGCGGGGACCAAGCGGCTAGCCACGGAGACGGGAGCGGGGCAGTGGGGCTCGTCGCTGGCTCTGGCATGCAGCTTGTTCGAGCTCGAGTGCACGGTCTACATGGTCAGGGTCAGTTTCGAGCAGAAACCGTACCGTAAGCTGATGATGCACACATGGGGCGCGGAAGTCCACGCTAGCCCGAGCGAGAAGACCGCATTCGGTCGCAAGATGCGCGAGGAGGATCCGGACTGCCCGGGGAGTCTCGGCATCGCCATCAGCGAGGCGATCGAGGACACCGTGACCTCCAAGGACACCAAGTACTCACTTGGCAGCGTCCTGAACCACGTGATCCTGCATCAGTCAGTGATCGGCCTGGAGGCGCTCGAGCAGATGGAGATGGCAGGGGCAGACCCCGATGTCATCATCGGATGCGTGGGCGGCGGAAGCAACTTCGCAGGCCTGGCTTTCCCATTCGTCGAGCGGAAGATCGCGGGCAAGTCGTCGTGCAAGGTTGTTGCCGTGGAGCCGACCGCGTGCCCGTCAATGACCAAGGGGGACCTCAGATACGACTTCGGCGACACGGCCGGCATGACACCGCTAATGATGATGAAGACGCTCGGCCATGACTTCATGCCGCCGCCAATCCATGCCGGAGGGCTGCGATATCACGGCATGGCGCCGATGGTCAGCCATGCGCACAAGCTCGGCCTCATTGATGCGATAGCGCTGGCTCAGACACACGTCTTCGAAAGCGCAGTGCAGTTCGCGCGCTGCGAGGGCATCGTACCCGCGCCCGAAAGCGCCCACGCGGTCGCCGCTGCTATGGACGAAGCAATCGCCGCGCGCGAGTCCGGCGAGAAGAAGAACATACTGTTCGGATTGAGCGGCCACGGCATGCTCGACCTCACCAGTTACGAGCGGTTCCTCGCGGGTGGGCTTCAGGACGTATAGCCGCATCCAAGAGCGACCGCGAGCCTAATGATGTTGCGCCTCGGCAGGTTGCCGAGGCGCAACTGTTTCCGGCGGTGCCCGCGCGGACCGTCACTGCGTGGCGATGGGCGGCACGGGAGTACGGTTGAACTGGTCCTGCCAGAGCAGGTTGCGCAGTGCGTCTATCACGCTCTTGGCCGTCTCTTGAACCGTCATGCTGCTTGCGCGCGCGTCTGCTTCCGTGATGGCTATGAGCGTCCGCCGCCTGGCAAGCACTCGGGTCCGGTCTGCGCTAAGCGACAGTTCAAAGGCGACGAGACTGTCATCGAATAGCGTGTTGATCGCATCGGCGAGCGCCTTGGCGCGCACGGCGGCTGAGGCTTTCTCGCCCGGCGCGAGCACCGCGATGAGCGTCCCGTTCATCTTGACCTCGGCGTACTCAGTACCATTGCGATCAAGCGGATACGATCTTGCCCCGATGGAGGGATCAACCTCCCGCCGGTTGATCGGTATGCCCAGTTCTCGAAACAGCCTGATCAGCGCCTGGGCACGTTCGATGGACGGCGGGTGCGTTCTGTAGATGCCGAGTTCGACCTCCGGCTTCAAGCGCTCCTGCCTGTATAGACGCTCCATGAAAGTAAGCAGGCCGACCGGATTGAACTTCGTCTTCCTCAGATAGTGAACCGCCGCATGGTCGGCGTCCTTCTCCGCCTCAACGCCGTACGAGTTCAACTTCGCCGTCATCCAGAGCTGGCCCACAAGGATCAAGTTCTGCGTTGTATCGCCGGAACCTTTGCCGAGGAGGACCGAGATGAGAGCGGGGCCAAGTGCGGCAAACTGCATTTTCTCCTGTTCGGCAAGGAGCTTCATCATGTGGTGATGGGCAGCGTGCGCGACTTCATGCGCAAGGACGCCGGCAAGCTCATCGTCAGACTGTGCGAACGCGAGGAGGCCGGTATTGACGTAGATAAAGCCCCCCGGCATGGAATAGGCGTTGACGTCCTTGTCTTCGACAACTTTGAAGGAGTACTCGAACTTCTTGAGTCCCGGCTTGCCCCACAGCATGGGAACTTCGATCTCGTTCGCGATGCCGGCGATCTCCTTGCCGATCCCCTGGACTCGTTCGAGTATCGCCGGATCCGAGACAAGCTTGACGGTCTTATCATGGTCGGCGGCGCTCTCGCGCCCGAGCTGCACTTCCGGATCGCTGGAATCGGATGCTGCGTCCGCAATGGCACGATGCGTCGCGACGTGTCCCGATGCGAATACCAGGACCGCCAGCAGACCCCGCAGTAGGCGATGCATCGTGTCGCGTTTCATGACCGTTGTTCTTATGTGGCGGCCGGTCGCCCGACTTGCCACGATAGTACCTCACTATGCTAGACGGCGGATTCCAACATGGGGATCGCTAATGGGGCTGCTTGGCGCTCCCACTAGGGTATACGTAAGATCAATGAGATGCATCGGCGTGGACTCATGCACGCGGCGGGCGCGATCCACAGCCGCGTTGATTGCGCTCGTCGCGACGGGACTGGGCGTCCGGACCGCCTTCGCGCGGGAAACAGGCCAGGTCGCTGATCGCATTGTCTACCCACGGCCGGCCGCCATACTGCAGCTAACCGGGCCACAGGGCCAGTCGGTTGACCCTGCCACCGGTCGGTCCCATTCGGCCATGGTCGTCGTCGAGACGGGACCGCACGGTGCCACGCTCAGGCGCTTCGCTGTGCATGTGCCGGACCGGTCGTTGCTTGGCCTCGGCCAGAGGGTCGCCCGGTTCCTCGGTATTCTGTGGGGCCTCGCCGACATGAAGATTGGGACCCTCAATGCCAAGCTGAAGTCGGGCACCGCCGACGTGTGGATATGCCGAGACGGCGAAGCCGGGGGGGAGCAATCGCGATCCTCGATCTATCTGTACGATGCTCTGGCATCACGAAGTGACTTCGAGTGGGCGCGCATAGTCGCGCACGAATATGGTCACTACCTCTTGCCGGGGCCATCCGGATACACCGAGCCTGAGCCCTGGTCAAACGGCCTGTTTGGGGAGCGTCTCTTCATCGGATGGCTGTATGACGAGCTGCGGACGGGCAGGCTATCGGCGGATGACACGGGTCTCCTGACGCTCGCAACGGCCGAAGACTACTACCGGAAGCAGGTGGAGCCGCTCGTTGATCGGATCGCCGCCAACGGTCCCAACGCGGAACGGCTGGCCCGCAAGGACAAGGCCGGCATGGACGAGGCAATCGCCCTCCTGCTGTATGCCGATCGGCTACACGGAGCAAGATCCATACCTTCAATGCTGGAGTGGCTGCCGCCCAGGCTTGGCCGCCAGCCGTCAGGTCGCGACTTCCTCGACGCCTACGTGGCATGGCTTGATCACAGCGACGCGATCCAGCACAGGCCGCTTGGCGTCAGCCCGTTCCAATCCTACTGGCCAACCGGAACCTTTGAGGCGTCGGGATTGGATCACCGCCCCCCCGATGTGAGCGTTCAGAACGCTCAGGAGTCCAAGTCGGAACGCGGAACGGTGGTGACGATTGCGCGATCGGGCTGGCGCCAGGTGCGGATAGGGCCGCGCGAGGGAGCGCCTCCGATCACATGGACTCGACCGAGGCCGAAGAAGCCGTAGGCCTTGTGCATTCGAAGGTTCAAGAGGAGACCGAGGCCGCTTCCGGCGTGCCGAGCAGTTTGCGCACCGCGCTAACCAGCTCGCTGTGATCGGTCGTAATGGCCCCGGGCTGCGCGCCAATGGCACGCCATAGCGCCGTGGCCGCCCCACCGGTGAAGTCGCGCTCATGGACCGGAGGATCATCGAGGAGCAACACCGGAATGCCCGCCTCGCCGAGAGCCTTCGCCATCTCGAGATTGCGGATGTTGCCGTGTCCGAACGGTGTCGCGCAGACGATGACGAGGCTCGCGTCCCGGGCTAGGTCCATGGCGGCTTGAGCGGTCTCTGCCGTGATAGGGGAGAACGGCTCCTCATGGACGACCGGCAATCCTAGCGCGCGTGCGGCGGTGTCGTCCGTGTCGTGGCGGTTCAGCACTCCAACGGTCATGCGGCAGCCGATGCGAGCGAGCTCGATCATGATGCGCGCGCCTGTTCCGCCGCCGCAAATGAGGTGTACGTGCGGGCCGGTCGCCGATACCGTCGAGGGCGCAGGCTCACCGGCCAGGACGAGCGGACGTCCGGAGATGGGATTGGGGACGACATGAAAGTCGGCTCCGTACGCATCGCGCAGCTGTCTGCTACGAAGCACATCATCAGGTGGACCATCCGCGAGCACGCGACCTGACGCAATCAGGACCAGACGGTCGCAGTACTCTGACGCCGCGTTCAGGTCGTGCAGAGCCGCAACCGCACAGAGCCCCTCGGAGCGTGTCATACGCACCAGCAGGCTCAAGACATCCGTCTGATGAGTCATATCCAGGTGGGCCGTCGGTTCATCAAGGAGCATCAGTGACGGCTGTTGGGCAATGGCTCTGGCGAGGATGACGCGACGATGCTCGCCCCCGGACAGCGCAGTAACCGGACGCTCGGACAAATGCACAATGTCGGTTGCGGTCATTGCCCGGTCCGCTGCCTCGAAATCGTCCAGTGCGCTCGACAGTCCGACATACGGGTGCCGGCCCATCAGGACCACATCGCGGACGGAGAACTCGAAGAGTGTTGGTTCGGCTTGAGGAACGTAGGCGACTGTGCGCGCGAGCTCATTGAGCTTGAAGGCGGCTCGATCGCGCCCGGCGATGCGCACGTCGCCCGATATCGGGCGCACCACGCCGGTAATCGTCTTCAGAAGTGTGGACTTCCCTGCGCCGTTCGGGCCAATGATCCCCACCATCTCGCCGGCGTGTGCCGTCAGTGATACGCCCCGCAGAACCGGCCGACCATCGTATCCCGCCGTCAGGCCCTGAACCTGAAGCAACTCCCGCCCGGGCGTGACGCTCACGGTTGCTCCCCGGGAATGTATCGG
>JBBIQU010000077.1:8434-18955 GCA_037442185.1 Chthonomonadales bacterium
ATGAGTTGGCTGCCTGCATCGTTCCAGCGGCCGCTGATGGCGCGGTATCTCTCGGCGAGGTAGTGGGACAACGTTACGTTGCCTCCGACGCCCAGAGGCGCTAGGCGCTCAGGGTGAAACTGAACGCGGTAGGCGCCGGGGCTGAGATTCGACAGGATGGCCTCGCCATTAGCGCGGACAGGAACCTCGGACGTCACAGGATCGGACCAGCTTCGGCCCTCACGCTTCGACACGGAAACGGGCACCACCGCCGGTCCGATAGGCCGATCCCTAACGGCAAAGCGAACAACGATAGAGCCGGCGGGCATTCGGCTTTCCGAGGCGAAGAGGCTGCGCGCGCTGGGGATTGCGAGGGTCTCGTCGGTCCGACTGAGACTGATCTTGACGCCGATCTTCCGGTCTTTACGCCCGGAGGCCAAGACGAGTATGAACGGCTCCCTGTCCCACACGAAGGCCTTCCACTTCCGGTCGCCGATAAGCCCCGAGACGGCCATATGTCCTTCGCCTTCCGGCTTGGCAGCGATGGTTAACCTCGGCGACTCAGGCGACAGACCGGCGCGGACAGTGGAGGCAACGCCCTCGGGCAGTACGAGCCGCAGATACGGCAGATCCGACGCGTCAGGGTGCGCGACCGCCCCGCGGAGTGCGTGCTCCATGGCCTCGCCGTAGAGGGGTCCCGGGGGGCTAACCGCGATTGTACGGTCGCTGAGTAGCATCGGGGTGATTTCACCGAACAACCGGCGCGAGCCGGGCAACGGCACATTGCTGATAAGGAACCGTTGTGTTGCCGTTTCGGGCGGCGTTCCCATCGGACGCACCTTGCCTGCGACCGAAGTGATCAGAGCGGCGGCAGGATCCGGCGGCGACATGAAGACGCTGTGACTGCGCCCGCCGGGAAGCGGAGATGAGCCACCGAGGACACTCGAGGGCTCGGTGGTCCTCATCTGCCGGCCCCGGTCATCGGTGGCGACCACGTCGGATATGTCCACGTCGTTGACGCCAGCCTGAAGCCCGTTCCGCTGTCGGACGTTTGTCTGCAGAACGAGCTGCCACGTGCCGATTGGACCAGCTTCCCGCGGATCATCGAAGAGGTTGCGTACACGATCTGATGCGTAGACCTGCCTGACGGAGACGATTACATCTCCGATCGCGTCCGCAAGGTTGGCGACGAGCCGGGCTTGGCCGGCTGATGCCGTATACCGACTGATGATACTGGCGTCGGGGACGACTGCCGGCGGCATCGCTGGAGTGACGAGCCCGGGTCCGGTCTGAAACGGAGGCCGTGGAGCCTGCTGAGCGCCCTGACGGGGTTTCAGGACAATGAACCCGATGAGCGAGACAGCCAGCAATCCCGCCGCGATGGCAATGACCGTTCGCACTTGCATGGCGTCCTCCCCGTTGGCGGCTGCACGCCCACGGATTGCAGTTCGCTGATGCTTAGACCAATCTGACGAACCGCCGCGCGCCAACCTTGATGACCATACCTGAGAGCGAGGAGTACTCGATCTCGGCATCGGCCGATGAACACCGTTCATCTCCGATCCAGACGGCGCCTTGCTCAACAAGTCGTCGCGCCTCGCCGGTGCCTTTGGCCAGCCCTGCCAGCACCAGCAGCTTGCATATCCACACACGACCGTCGCGCGCGGCGTCGGCAGGTATCGCCACTTCCGGCATGGCGTCCGGCACCTGACGCTTCGCATGGACGCGCTCGAACTCGGCGTCCGCCGCTTCGGCAGCGGCGGTGCCATGGTAGATCGCCACCACCTCGCGCGCAAGACGACGTTTGACGTCTTTCGGATTCACCCAGCCCGAGGCTACCTGCGTCATCAGGCTGCGCACCTCGTCGAGAGGCACGTCCGTGGTCAGCTCGAAGTACGACTCCATCATCTCGTCACTGATGGACATTAGCTTGCCGAACATGCTATCGGGCGGCTCTGTGATTCCGACGTAGTTGCCGAGCGACTTCGACATCTTCTGGACACCGTCGAGCCCGACGAGCAATGGCATGAAAAGCGCGACCTGAGAGTCCTGCCCGTAATGCGCCTGCAGGTCTCGGCCGGCCATGATGTTGAACATCTGGTCGGACCCGCCCATCTCAATGTCGGCCTTGAGCACCACGGAATCGTACGCCTGGCAAAGGGGGTACAGCAGCTCATGCAGGCCGATCGGGCGGCCATCACGCCAGCGGTTGGCGAAGTCGTCCCTCTCCATGACCTGGGCCACCGTCATTCTGCCCGCCAGGCGTATCACATCGGCGAAGTCCATCTGCCCAAGCCATTCGCTGTTGAACCGGACCTGTGTGCGAGTGGGATCCAGTATGCGGCAATACTGATCTGCATAAGTTTGGGCGTTGACCTTGATCTCCTCAGGCGAGAGTTGCTTTCGGGTCTCACTCTTGCCCGATGGGTCGCCAATCATGGCCGTGAAATCGCCGATGATCACGACGACCTGATGCCCGAAATCCTGAAACCGCCTGAGCTTTCGTAGGACGACCGCGCTGCCCAGATGAATGTCTGGAGCGGTCGGATCGAGACCGAGCTTCACAATCAGCGGGCGACCCTCATCCGACGCGCGGCGGAGTTTGGCTTCGAGGCCATTCTCCGGCGTCGTACGGATAATGCCGCGCCTGAGCGTGGCAATTTGCTGCTCAATGCACACGTTGGCGACCTTCGTTGCGGAATGCCCTGCGGAGCGCTGCGTGCCGCGATCGGACGGCGAAGCAGGGAGGGCTAAGTATAGCCCAGCGCGATCGGTCGCCGTCAACGCACTCGCATACGGTACGGTGTGCGCACCCCCACCTGATCGGACCCTGAACCACCGTCATACGTAGCGCAGGCGTCTTCGCCTGCTTCAAGCCTGTACCGTCGGCAGACGGAGCGCAGGCGTCCTCGCCTGCATCGAGCGTGAACCACCGTCAGACGGAGCGCAGGCGTCCTCGTCTGCTTCGAGCGTGAGCCGTCGGCAGACGTAGCGCAGGCGTCCTCGCCTGCATCGAGCTTGAACCGCCGGCAGACGTAGCGCAGGCGGCCTCGCCTGCATCGAGCTTGAACCGCCGGCAGACGTAGCGCAGGCGTACTCGCCTGCATCGCCGGTTCCTATACCGCGTCGTCTTTGGGAACGTACTCGCGCCACGAGAACACGAGCAACGCCAGGAACAGAGATGCTCCGGTGGTGGCGGCAAGGACCAACCATGCCAGCGAAGCAGGGACGGACTCCGGGCTCAACGACTGAAACAGCTGCATCAAGTCGGCGCTTGGCGCTTCAGGACGTGCATGCGGCGCGAGTGCGCGCAGGTACGTCATCACGGACACTAGCTTGAAGTTGCCAGGCAGCATCGGCACCCATGACTCCCAGCCGAAAGCAAGGAACAGGCCCATGATCAGGGCACGCTGGAAGATCGTGGCAAGAAAGAGGAAGAACGCGCCATATGCGGCGGCGCCGATCGGCAACACGAGAATGTCGCGAGCAAGGCTGTTCCGTGTCGTTCGGCTTGTCCGGATCAGGTCGGGGAAAGCGGCTTCGATCAGCCAGCGGTTAAGTCGGGCGACCGCCGGGCCGCGGGCTCCATCCGCAATGAGCTGCCGGGCATCCTCGGGCAGCGAAATCGCAGCGAAACGCTCCTTGCTGTAGAACCGCCGATCCGAGCTGATGACGCTGTTCAGATCGCGAAGCACCGCCCGGATCAGACGCCTCCCCGGCGGCGTCTCAGGGTCCCAGCGATCGAGGAGGTCGCCTGTCGGCTGCGAAAGACTCGCCCGAAGGTACTCGGTGATGCTGTCATCGGGCGTCTGAAGCCGACCGAGAAAGGCGCGCGCGTCGCGGAGACTGCTTGGGTACAAGCGAGTGTTGCCGTTTCCCGGGCGGCTCTGGTAGGTTACCACGCCGAGCAGAACAATGCCGAGAACGCCGGTACCAGAGATGCTGATCCAGGCAGCAAGATACTTGGAGGCCAGAATGCGCCAACGGGCGACGGGCCGCGTGAGCAAGTAGACTATGGTCTTCTGCTCAATCTCCTGTGTCACGGCACCCGTACCGAAGACCACCGCAAGTATCGGCAGCACGAAACCGAACACCAGGAGAGAAGCAAGCGCGCCATAGGTCGCGACCCCATCGAAAGACTCCCGCATCCCCATGCGAATCGCGATCGCGACACATGACGGCGCCAGTATGAGCAGGGCGGCAACGACCAGGCGTCTCGCCGTGATCAGATCACGAAGGGCCGTAGCAAGCAAGAACCGCTCTACCATTGGCGCCTATCCCTTCACCAGATAGCGGAACACCGCTTCGAGGTTGTTGTCGGGCGATTCGAACTCGGTGACCTGATAGCCGTCGGCAAGGGCCAGGCGCGGCAGGTCGTCATAGAACTGATCGGGCTGGCGAGTCTCGACCGTCAGTCTGCTGTCGTCGGCTCGGTCGAGCGAAGCGCTCAGCACATACGGGAACTCGAGCAAGCGGCGCGCAAGGCGTCGAGCTTCAGGACAAGTAATCGCGACCCGATGCGGATGCGCGTCAATCAGCGCGCGAATCTGATATACGTCGCCCATGGCACGCATCCTGCCGCGATCTATCAGAAGGATGCGGCGCGTCATCTGCTCAACCTCATACAGGATATGGCTGGACACCACAACACACTTGCCCGATTCGGCGAGCTTCACGAACAGGTCCGTCATCTCGCGCCTCCCGACCGGGTCAAGGCCGTTCAGGGGCTCGTCGAGTATGAGCAGGTCGGGGTCATGCACGATCGCCTGGGCGATCTTCACTCTCTGACGCATTCCCTTTGAGTAGCCGCCGATCTTGCGAGAGGCGGCTGCTGTCATCCCAACCAGCTCGAGCGCATCAGCACAGCGACTTGCGCGCTGGGAAGAGGGGATTCCGGCCAAGGCCGCAAGCATCGAGACGAACTCCCGACCTGTCATGTCCTCGTAGCAGGATTCAATCTCCGGGCAGTATCCGATTCTGCGGAACACACGCGTATTGGCAAACGGGCGCTCGCGGAACACCAGTACGTCGCCCGTGGTGGGACGAAGCTGCCCGGTCACCAACTTCATCAGCGTGGACTTGCCGGCGCCGTTCGGGCCAAGGAGGGCCGTCAGACCGGGGCCGATTTCGCACGACACGTCATTGATGCCGATGACCTGCCCATACCAGCGTGAAGCCCGTGAGAGCGTGATCATCCCGAAATCACCTCAACGGCGCGTATCCGGATGCGGGCCCCGATGATGCCGCCAACCACAATGGCCACGTATGCAGTGAGCATGATCCAGAGCTCGGGAGGGTGTATCTCGACGGGTGTAAACATTCGTCCGGGCCGGCCCGGCATGCGGATGGCAACGTCGTAGATGTTCCACGCTACGGATTTGATCACTCCCGATAGCGAGGCGTTCTGGACAAGGACGCCCGCGGTCATATCACCGGCCCGCAGGTCGCGCAGATGCAACGTTGCCCACAGCACAAAGGCGATGATGCTCGAAGCGAAGTAGACGCCGGCGCTGAGGGCCCCGGAGACCATCGCCGAGCGGCACCATGCCGATATCCCTACAACAAGACTCGCGTAGCCTGCGGCAGCAACCGCCGATGCGCCCAGAATCTTGATGATCAGCCATGGCTCCCGCGTGAAACCCTCGCGCCAGAAGCTGAGCATGCAGTACAGAAAGAGGAGCAGCGCCGGCAGCAGGGCCGCCACGAATACCACGACAAACACACCCATCCACTTGCCCAACAGGTAGTCGGTCTTCGTGATCGGCTTTGCCAAGTACACCTGCAGGGCGTTGGTTCGGTTATCGGCCGCGATGCTCGCGGCGCCGACCGTCAGCCCGATCACCATCAGCCAGAACAGCTGCCCGTCGAATGCCTGGAAGAACAGCGAAGCGAACCGCGCGCCGCTGCCCATGCCAAGCATGGCTTGCTGCACGTCCGCCCCCAGTCGCGTCTGCACGAACAAGAGAAGGCCTGTGAACGCGTACGGGGCCATAGAGACCATCACGAGAAGCCAGAACCACCACTTGCGGAGAGCTTGACGGATGCCTGCCAGAGCGACGATCCACCACCTGAGCGCGCGGCTGTGAAGTGGCCCGTCATAGTGGCGGTAGCTGACGTCAGCTATCGGAGACACGACGCTCGCAGGGGAATCCGTCGGTTTCTCAGGCCCTGCCGTCATCCGACTGCCTCCATGAAAACGTCTTCGAGCGAACGCAGGGCCGGCTTCAGTGAGCGAACCTGCGCGCCTGAGCCAAGCGCAGCATGGAAGACCTCCCGGGCCGGATCGCCCACGCTCTCGGGAAAGCCGATCCGGCACCTTGAGCCGAGGCTTGACACAATCTGCGCTCCTGCGCTGCGCACCGCGTCGAGGAACGCCTCGGATGGCTCCCGAAGTTCCACGTCCACCTGACGCCCTCCGGTGCGTCGCAGATCATCAACGAGCCCTTGCGTCACCATCTGACCGGCACGGACGACCACTACGTGCGTGCATGTCTCCTCGACATCCGGCAGCAGATGCGAACAGACAACCACGTTCAGTCCCTTGTCGCGCGAGATGTCGCGGACCAGCCGGAGCATTTCCGCCCTGCCTTCGGGATCGAGCCCGTTTGTCGGTTCGTCGAGCAACAGCAGTCTGGGCCCATGGACCAGAGCCTGCGCCAGCTTGATGCGTTGCCGCATTCCCGTTGAGTACGTTTCGATGGGGCGGTATCGAGCCTCGCCCAGTCCGCAGTATTCGAGGACTTCATGGGCGCGCCTCATGGCTTGACTGCCGGGCATTCCTGCGAGCTCGCCGGTGTATGAGACAAATGACACGGCGTTCATTCCAGGAATGTGGCAGTCCTGCTCCGGCATAAGGCCAATCCTCTGGCGAATGCGCAGCCCATCGGCCACGGCGCTCATCCCCAGCACCGTCGCTGAGCCGGCGTAGGGCCTGACGAATCCGAGCCACGTCTTGAGCAGGGTGGTCTTGCCGGCCCCATTTGGGCCAAGGAGGCCGACCGAACCTTCCGGGATTTCGAGGGTCAAGCCCGATATCGCGGTCTTAGATCCGTACTTGACTATGAGATCGGTTGCGGACGCGACGGACATGGGCTCTCCCTGAGACAGCGGCTTGTCTCATTTACCGGTCTGGCGTGCATTGGGTTTCGGAAAAGCAACCCGAGTTCATCGGCGGGTCATCGCGTTCAGTTGCGCCGCGTATCGCTCAGCGATGATCCGACGCCGTGTCTTCATGGTCGGCGTCAGCTCACCCGTCTCGATGGTGAACGGTCGCGGCAACAGGCGGATGTCCTTGACGCGCTCGTAGTCGGCTAGTTCGGCCGATGCGGCGGCTATTTCATCCTTGATAACCTTGACTGCTGCGGGTTGGCCGACCAGTTCTTCGTTGCCGGCGCAGTCGGGATGACCTCTTGAGCGCAGGTGCGCTTTCAGCCGGTCGAAATCGGGCACGATTAGCCCGACGAGGCCGACGCTGCCGTCCCCGAAGAGGACCGCCTCACTGATGAATGGGCTGCGGCGAAGGAGCGCCTCGATCGGCTGCGGAGCGACGTTCTTGCCGCTTCCCAGCACGATGATGTCCTTGATCCGATCGGTGATCCTCAAACGCCCGTCCGCATCCAGCGAGCCGACATCGCCCGACTTGAGCCAGCCGTCCTCGATGATCGCGGCAGTGTCTTCGGGCCTGTTGTGATAGCCCATCATCAGACTGGGTCCCCGAGCCTGTATCTCTCCGTTCTCGGATATCCGAATCTCAACTCCCGGCAGCGCAGTGCCCACAGTGCCGATCCGGTTGTCGTTAGGACGGTTGAGCGAGATGACCGGAAACTCGGTGAGACCGTATCCCTCGAGGATCGTTGTGCCTATTGAGGCCATGAAGTAGCCGGTGTCTCGATGGAGCGGCGCACCCCCCGACACCAGGAAACGCATGCAGCGCCCGGTCAGACGCCGGCGAACCGTGCGGAGGACCAGTCTACCGGCAAGAGCATAGGCGCACGATAGCGCCATTCCGGGGCCGCCACCTGCTTCGTTGGCGGAAGCTCGCCTTCGTCCGATGGTGAGCGCGAGATTGGCGATCCGCCTTCGAAGGGGAGGCAGTTGTGCGATAGCCTCGAGGGCGCGCTCACGCATGAGGTCGAACACGCGTGGCACGCAGATGAAGATCGTTGCGTCCGCTTCCGCCAGCTCTGCGGCAAGCGCGATTGGCCCCTGAGAGATAACGATTTCGGCGCCTATCTGCAGGGGAAGGTAGTACCCGCCGACACGCTCGACCACGTGGCAGAGAGGCAGAAACGATAGAAACACGTCCCTTTCGTCTACTGTGACGATTTCCTGCGCGGCACGGCCCGTATGCAGGAGCGCCCGATGCGACAGCATAGCGCCTTTGGGGGATCCGGTGGTACCGGACGTGTATATGAACGTTGCGACGGCGTCGGGGCTCACCGTGCCTTCCTCGGCATCCAGTCGGGAGTCGAGGTCGGTGTCGGATCCTGCGTTTTCCAGGATCGTGTCGAAGGAGGATATGTCGCCCGAGACTGGTCCCGAAAACTGGCAGATCTTGATGGAAGCCGCATCGCCGAGAGATCGGACCTTCTCGGATTGACGCTCGTCCTCGGTGAACACGAAGCGCGCGCCGGAGTCCTTCAGGTAGTGACCGACCTGGGATGCCGGCAGGGTGTGATAGATGGGCACGTCAATGGCGCCGAGACCCTGTATGGCAAGGTCGGCGATGATCCATTCGGGCCGGTTATAGGCCAGAATCGCGACCCGGTCACCCCGAGCGACTCCCATCGCGTGCATCGCACGCCGCAGAGCGGCGACCTGTTCGGCCATCTGGCCATACGTTATCCGAGCTTCGGCCCTGTTCCGCTTGAAACGAAGCGCGGGTCGGTCGGAGTGAAGGCTGACCGTTCGGCGAAAGGCGCGGTATACGGTTGTAACGTCCCTATCGTCGGTCTTGTCCATAGGAATGCGGCATTGTACTCTGTGGGATGCGGTCGGTCAACGCATGAGCCGAGCGCTCTGGACGCAACGCGCCGCCGCGCATACGCTGAACCTGGAGTGCCATAATGCGGTCATGGACGTGCTTGAGCCGATACGCAGGTTGACCCGCAACACGGAGTACGAAGGGCGTATCTACGTCGTAGGTGGGGCGCTTCGGGATCGCGTCTTAGGCAGGACGGGTAACCCGGACGTAGACCTTGTCGTCGTCGGCGACGCGTGCCAGGTCGCCGAGATGATATACAGGGCGGGCCTGTCGGACCATGCGCCGGTGACGTATCCGCGCTTCGGCACCGCGCGCGTACAACTGCACGGGGTTCCTGTGGAGCTTGTGTCGGCAAGATCCGAGTCCTATGACCCTGCGTCGAGGAAGCCCTCTGTGCGCCGAGCGACGCTGGCTGCCGATATCTACAGACGGGACTTCACCATCAACACCCTCGTGGAGAGTCTCCATCGGCCGGGTCTGCAGGATATCACCGGCCTGGGCCTCAGCGATCTGCGCGCGCGTCTCATTCGGACGCCGCTCGACCCGGCGAGCACGTTTCGTGACGATCCACTGCGCATGCTTCGTGCCATCCGCTTCGCAGTGACCCTCGATCTCACGATCGAGGCCTCGACGTGGCAGGGCATTCTCGATCAGAGGCATCGGATTGATCTCGTCAGCGACACGCCGCGTGTCGTATCGGCCGAACGTGTCAGAGATGAACTGATCAAGATCGTGATGTCGGATCTGGCCGCAAGGGGCTTCGACATGCTCCGCGAAACCGGACTTCTGGAGAGAATCTTGCCCGAACTGACAGCGATGGTCGGGGTCACGCAGAACGAATGGCATGCCCACGACGTGTGGACACATACGATGCTCGCGGTTTCAGCGCTTGATCGGAGTGCGCCGCTTTCGGTACGACTGGGCGTCCTCTTCCATGACGTCGGAAAGCCGGCAACGCGCACAGAAGACGACCGCGGCATCCACTTTTATGACCATCAGCATGTCGGAGCCGCGATGACGCACGCAGCGCTGACGAGACTGCGTCTGCCGTCGGACGTGATCCATACCGTGATGGAGCTGGTCCGGCTCCATATGCGTCTCGGCGAAGTGACGCCGCAGTGGTCCGAAGCGGCGATGCGGCGACTGATCCGCGACCTTGGCGCGCACCTTGGGGATCTCGATCGGCTCGCGCGCGCCGACATAGCCGCCATGCAGGGCAGGGGAGAGCCGACCGATCTTGACGCCGTTATGGCGCGCATTGAAGCAACCAATGCCGCCATGAATGTCGCCGCCGTTCGCAGCCCTCTTACCGGCAAGGAGATCATGGAGGTCCTCGGAATCGCGCCAGGCCCTCAGGTCGGCAAGGCCAAGGACCATCTCGTCAACGAGATACTGGAGGGCCGGCTGGCTCCGGATGACGCAGCCGGAGCGCGCGACGCGCTACGGCGATGGGCAGTGGCGACGGAAGATCACGCGCAATGACGAATCACGTCGTCCTGTGCGGGCTGGGGAAAGTCGGCATCTCGACGCTCGAGATACTGCACTCGCTGGGGGTTGAG
>JBBIQU010000078.1:0-12432 GCA_037442185.1 Chthonomonadales bacterium
ACTCGCGGGGGCTCAACATCAGCGCCAACTATCAGCCCTGGCCAACGGTGAGCCTCGATCTGAACTGGAGCAACGGCTCCAGCGTCGGCGACTACCTCTTCAACAGCAAGCGCGACAGCCTCTCGTTGAGCGCCAACTACAACCCGGGCGAACGGCTGTCCCTTGCCGCGGGCGTCCTCATGCAGGACGTTTCCTACGTGGGCAGCACGGGCGGCACGTCCACGACGGGCCTCTACCTGAACGCCATGACCAAACCGTACGGCAAGCTCGCCGCCAACTTCAACTACAACCTCATGCGCTCAAGCACGACGGCGACATCATCAACCGGCGACCAGTCGGGCGGGTATTACGGCGGAGGCTACGGAGGCTACTTCGGCAGCGGCGGCACCAACCTCTCGTCCTACGGCCTGAGGCTCGAGTACCCCGTCTGGCTCGCAGCCAACCTCTTCTTCCAGTTCGACAGCGCCGACAGCACCGGCTACCTCGCATCGAACCAGCGCACCCTGGCGCTTGGCTTCGCCTTCGACCTGGGCAACAACACCCAGTTCCAGATCGGGTGGCGCGACCAGAAGTACCTGTCCAAGGCCTTCGCAGGCGGCTCGGATTACAGCTACCACGTGCGCTCGCTGGACGCGGATATCGGCCTCAGGTTCTGAGCCCGCCTGAGCGCGCGGCTACATGGCCTCGATCCGCTCGAGCAGCGACTTGTGGCCAAACGTCTTCTCAACAACGGCTTCGACGCCGAGCCGCTCAAACCAGGATGTGTCCACCGACCCTGCATCGCCCGTATAGGCGAAAGCCGGCGTTGCGCATCCCGCACGGCGAATCGCGGTGAGGATATCCTCGGCGCTCGCCGGACCGACGTTGTTGTCAATGAGGAGCAGATCGAACCCCTGCGCAGCAAGCGTCTCCAGGGCTTCCCGGAGGTTGCCGACCCCAACAAGGGTATGACCCCGTCGTCGGCAAGCCATCTCGGTCAGTTCGCGCATGTCGGGGTCGTCATCAACCATCAGGATCGTCCGTCCGACCTTGCGTGCGGCCAGGCTCCGCGCCAACGCGCGCGCAAGCGCCGTGCGAGTGAACGGCTTGGCGAGGAACGGTAAACCGGAGTGGGACTCGAGTTCGCGCATGGTGGCGCTGTCGGCGTATCCGGACATGAACAGGATGGGAGTGTCTGGAACGATCTGATGCAAGGCATCGGCGACTTCGGTTCCGCTCATCTCCGGCATGACGATGTCGGTGATGATCAGACTGGGCCTGAGCCCGTCGTCGCGTACGGCCGCGATTGCTTCCTTGCCCGAAGCGAATACCCTCGGGCGGTAGCCCAGGTCCGCAAGCATCGCGCGCATGACTTCGCGCAACGGACGCTCGTCCTCGATGGCCATCACCAGCTCACCGTGGCCGAGCTCCGCCGTTGACGGAGGCGCTTCGGTCGGGTCGGGCTCCTCGTCCGTCGCGGGAAGGTAGATGCTGAAGGTTGAGCCCTTGCCCGGCTCGGATTCGACTTCCACGCTCCCACCAAGCTGCTTCGCCATGCCGTAGACGCTGGCGAGACCGAGACCGGTGCCCTGTCCCGTCGGCTTCGTCGTGAAGAAGGGCTCGAAGATGCGCCGACGCACAGCGTCGCTCATTCCGATGCCGGTATCCGATACAGCCAGCATGACATAGCGTCCCGGCGTCACGTACGCATGCTGTCTCGCGTAGGCCTCGTCGAGCGTGACGACCCTGGTCTCGATGGTCACCTTGCCCCCGTCCGGCATTGCGTCGCGGGCGTTGACCAGAAGATTGGTGAGAGCCTGTTCGACCTGTGAGGGGTCCGCCTTGGTGCGCGCCGGCTCATCGGTGAGGTTCAGATCGAGTGCAATATGCTCGCCGATCACCTCGATCAGCATATCGGAGACGCTTCGGATGGCGGCGTTCACATCGAGTACGCGGACCTGCACGGGCTGTCTGCGGCTGAAGGCGAGGAGGCGCTGGGTGAGCGCCCATCCCCTCTCCGCAGCGCGGCGGATGCGTCCGAGATGCTCGGCGGCATTCGAACCTCTCTGGACGGCGCCGTCGAGGAGATCGCACGTTCCAAGGATCACCTGGAGCATGTTGTTGTAATCGTGAGCGACGCCGCCGGCCAGACGACCGATCGTTTCCATCTTGAGGGCGTGATTGAGCTGCTCCTGAAGGTCGGCCTGCCTCTCTTCCGCGCGCTTGCGGTCCGCTATCTCCCATGCGATGTCGGCAAGGTGCGTGATGGCCTCTACATCCTCATCGGCGTACCGGGTCGGCTTGTTTCCCACTCCCAGAATGGCTACGACCTTGCCGGCACGCACAATCGGCACGACAAGCTCGCGAACTAGCTCGGCGTGGCCGTCCGGCATGCCCCTGCGTTCGGGCAAGGACGCATAGTCGTTGTGTACGATCGGCTTGCGCAATCGGACGCTGTCGGCCCAGACGCCGGCGTCCTCAATGGGGTAGTGCCGCCCTTCGCCCTCGGCCGTACAGTACTCGAGCCGCGTGCGGGTGGACCAAGCCTGGAGCGAGATGGTGCGTTCGTCCGCTTCGACGAAGTGGTAGAACCCGATGGAGCTGTCGGTGAGGCGTTCCGCCTCGTCCAGCGTCTCCTGCAGCAGCTCCCCGAGGCTGCGCTCAATCGCATGCTCCAGCAACCTCACTCTCGTGCGGAGCATGTCCTCGGCGCGCTTCCGAGCCGTGATGTCGTTGACGCTCGACAGCACGCAGGTTTCGCCGCCCAGCTCAATGACATGCGCCGAGAACAGACCGAGGACGATCCGACCGTCCTTGCGCCTGAAGCGATACTCCCGACCGCGCACCGTGTCGCCTCGTCGTAGAGCGGCAAGTACCCGATTCCGGTCGGCCGGATCGGCCCAAATCCCCAAAGCCATGGTGGACGAGTGGAGAGCTTCCTCTCGCGTATAGCCCGTCATTGCCGTGAAGCCGTCGTTGACGTCCACAAATGACCCGTCCGCGACTCGCGTGATCACAATGGCGTAGGGCGATGTCCTGAAAGCAAGCGCGAAGCGCTCCTCGCTCTGACGGAGGTCGCGCTCGATCCTGCGTTCATCCTCGAGGACGCTCAGGAGCGTGGCTCTCGCGCGGTCGCTGGCGTCGAGGAGAGTGCGAACCTGCTCCTCGGCCTGGCGATGCGCTTCGACTTCCTTACGGAGGTCCTCGCGAAGCCTCGCGTCCTGAATGGCCACGGCGGCAACGTTCGCCAAGCCGGCCAGCAGTTCGACGTCGTCCGGCGTGTACGCGTCGAGCCGCTTGCTCTGGAGCTGCATGATCCCGACGGTCCTGCCGGCGACCTTCATCGGCAGATAGACGGCCGACCGCGTCGTATTCTCGATGCTCTCTTCCTCTGGAGTCTCGGGATGGACGGAACCGTCTCCCTCAACGATGAACCGGTGCGAGCTGTCGCGAACTGCGGCGCGATGGTCGGGAGTGTACAGGGGTTCGCCCGAGTGGATGACATGGCTCTGGGTTCCGGCGCCGGGCTCGCCGAGCGGGAGCGGCGGAAACTCGGATACGTCGAAGGTCCTGTCGGCCGAGGCTGCATATTCCGCCACGATCTGCTGGCCGCCCTCGTCATAGGCCGATATGACAAAGAACCACACGTCCACCATCTCACGCACGTGTTCGTGCACGATCCGGTAGATATCTTCGAGCCGACGTTCTTCCCCCAGCGCGAGCGCGAGCCGGTTGATGGCGGTCTGCTGATCCAGCAGGCGCTTCGTGCGCCGCCGCTGCTCTTCCTCGGCCTCGCGAGATTCGGCGATCTCCCCGAGCAGCCGGTTGAAGGACGCTGCCAGGCCCGAGAGCTCGTCCGCCCCTTCTAGGCTCAACGAGCCTGCCGTCGGGTTCCGTGGGTCCAGGCGACCGATCTGGGCATCCAGCGATTCGATGCGTCCCAGCGCCTGACGGCGCAGGATGAACATGAACCCGACGGCGAACAGCGTTGACAGGACAACCGCAAGGGCCGTGAAAAGACCGACGGTCCGCGCCGCCTGTCGGTACATCTGGCGCGGCAGCTCCGTTCGCATGAGCGCGACCGGCTCACCCGAAAGGTCACGGAGCAACGCATACCCTCTCGCGATCTTCGGTCCCGATATCTCGATGACCATCGGCCGGCCCGCGCGCAATGCCGCAACGGCATCCTCGTCTTCAGGCGAAGACGCAAGCGGCAGCAGCGCCATTGGCGTCAGCAGCCGGTCCGATAGGGCTCGAATCTCATCGGCGTCAAGGGAGCGGCCCATGATCAGCACCCCTCGGGACGGTCCGGCTCGTTCGCTCGTGAGGATCGGATGGGCTGCGACAACCATGATGCCGTTGTCCACGCGCATGACGCCATGCCGACCGCTGCCCGGCGGCAGTCCGCCGGGCGCTGCCAATAGCAGCAGATCGGACGGCGCCGTTCCGGCTATCTCCCCATCCGAGCCGATGCGCCCGCTCCAGACCGCGCGCCCCCGGTTGTCGCAAATGGCCAGGACATCCACGTCCAGCGAGGAGAATGTGCTCGATACGAGGTTGGATGAACGATAGGCGGCGTTGCTTCCCGCGACGAACGCGTAGGTGTCGTCCCGACAAGCCCAGTCCGTAACGATGCGGCTCAGCGATTCCGAGATGGCCTCAATGCCGTGCAGCGCGCGTTGGACATTGCGTCTGACGTAGGCATCTTCGGCTTCCCTGAACCCGCCGTGCACCGTGATCGCCGAGAAGGTCAGGAGCAGGGCGATGAGCGCGACGAGCGCAGTCGCCAGAGCCCACGCGACCCGTGTGCCCAGTTTGCCGGTCGTCATTGCGGGCGGAATCCCTGTGCCGCTTCGCCATACGGCGCTTCCAGTCCGATTCTGGCGCACAGTGCGTTGACTTCCCGTTTCAGCTCCATGATGCGCTCCTCACGGCCCACGATGACGGCCTGCCAGCGGCGGAGTTCGTCAAGCTGCCGGGCGGCTTCGGCTTCCGCCAGCTTCCGGTCGGTGATGTCAACGTCCATGCAGCAGACGAGCACCACACGCCCGCGCTCGAACAACGGAAACATGCACGAGTAGACCCATCGCGTCTGTCCGGATGCGTCCTTCAGCTCGAACTCGGCAGGCTCCGACGGCACGCCCCGATCCCAGACGCGTCGGATCGTGTTCTGGCAGCCTGTCTCAGGGTCCTCATGCAGAAGCTCGTCTATCCGTACGCCGATAGCCTGCTCGGCGCTGAACCCGTATATCCGCTCGGAGGCTCGGTTCCACTGCCGGATCGTGCCGTCGCGGTCATAGGTCTGGATGGCGACCGTGGGAGCGGTCTGGATGACGCTCTCGAAACGGGCGAGCGCATCGGCGATGGCCTCACGACTGCGCTTCTGCTCCGTGATGTCGGCGGCCGTGCCCGTTGCGCGAACTGCGATGCCCTGAGCGTCCCGGCTGATGTACCCCCGCGTCAGTATGGGCACCCAGTGACCGTCTCGGTGCTTTCTGCGGGACTCGAACTCGAAGGTGGCCAATCCGTTCTCAAGAGCCTCGTGGTAGGCACGCTCCGCTGCGTCTCGATCTTCGGGATGGGTCAGGCTGCGCCATGTCTCCGCCGTCGGGGGCAGTTCGCCATACTCATAGCCGAGGAGCCGCCACCATTCGGGGGACAGGTATATCTCGCCCGTGGTCAGGTCCATGTCCCACCATCCGACGCCCGTGCTGCGAAGGACAAGCTGCAGCCGCTCTTCGCTCAGCCGCAATGCGTCCTCCGCGCGCTGCCGATCGGTCAGGTCCACACCCAGACACGTAACGTCAACGATGTTGCCTTCGCCGTCGCGGGTCAGCACATTGGCCCACGAGATGTCTCGGCGCTCGCCGTTGCGGGTGATGATGGGGTTCTGGTAGGTGGAATAATCGAGCGTGTCCCTGGATGCCATGACTCGATCGAACACGCCTCTGACGGACGCACGGACGTCCTCGGGCAAGCAGGTCTCGAACCAGTCGCGACCGATGATCTCGGCCTCGGTCCAGCCCGTAAGCTCCAGGAAGAAGGCGTTGGCAAAGACGATGCGGCCGGCGGAGTCGAGGGATACGCCGATCTGCGGGGTGTTGACAAGGACATTGCGCCACTTCCGCTCCGAGATCAGCAACGCCTGCTCGAAGCGCTTGCGCTCGATGGCGTACCTTATCGCGCGAGCGAGCAGCTCCGGAGTGAACTTGCCCTTAACGACGTAATCCTGCGCGCCGCGGCGCATCGTCTCCGAGGCAGCGGCCTCATCGTCCGCGCCGGTCACAACTACCACTGGGACCGATGGGTGAGCTCCGACGACTGCCGCCAGCGTGTCCATTCCGGCGCTGTCCGGCAGATGGAGGTCGAGAAGCACGACATCCGTCGCCTCTGCTTCGAGCCAGGCCAGACACTCGGCCAGCGTGCCGACGGAGTGTACCGAGAACGGCCCCGCGTCGTGAAGCGCGCGCGTCGCAAAGCGCGCGTCCATCGGACTGTCTTCAACTACGAGAACTGCAACCTGCTCCGTAAGCACTGGTGTCGCCCTCGCATGAATTGCCGCTGTGGATACCTGATTATGGCGCAAAGCGCACACACGCCGGCAACGGCACGGACACAGTCCGCTCGGTCGCAAGTGGCATGCCCGTCCGCTCGTCCACCGAGAAGAGCCGGACCACGTTCGAATCCTGGTTGGCCACGACCATCCTGCGGCCATCAGGCGCAAGCGTGAAGTTGCGGGGCGTCTTGCCGCCGGTGGGCACATGGCCCACAGGCCGCAGCGCGCCCGATGCCGGGTTCACCGAAAAGACGGCGATGCTGTCATGTCCACGGTTGGACCCGTAGACCCACTTTCCCGAGGGATGCACGGCCACCTCGGCCGTCGTGCTGGGTTCGGTGAAGTCGGTGGGAAGCGTTGGGGCGGTTCCGACCAGCGCCAACGACCCCGCATTCGGCTCATATCGGTAGGCTGCGACGGTCGAGTCCAGCTCGTTGATCACATAGACGAAGCGGCCGTTGGGATGGAACGCCAGGTGCCTTGGCCCGGCGCCGGGAGCCGCTCGAACCGGTCTGGGATGAGACTCCCCCTCACGTGTGAGCATGCCGGTCCCGTCGTTATAGCGATAGACGATCACCTCGTCGGTTCCGAGGTCGCAGGCCAGCGCGAAACGGGCGCGCGGGTCAAGGTTGATGGAATGGGCGTGCGGGCCCTCCTGGCGCGCCTTGTTGACGCTGGAGCCGGCGTGCTGGATGACGCACACTGCGTCGCCGAGCGAGCCGTCGGCCTTCGTCGGGATCACCGCGACCGTTCCTGAACCATAGTTGGCCAGCAGCAAGTGCTTCCCGTTCGGCGCGGCTGTGATGTGGCACGGATACGAGCCGTGTGACGACACCGTGTTGAGGGCCTTCAGCGCGCCGGAGGCCGCATCTCGCGCGAAGGCCGTAACCGAGCCGGTGGCTGCGCCCTGATAGTCGCCGATCTCGTTGACGGCGAACACGAAGCGGCCGTCCTTCGAGAACGCGAGGAACGACGGACTGCGACACTCGCCCACCACTCCGCGGTGGGTCATCTCTCCTGTGCGGTCGTCCAGGTCAATCAGGTGGATCCCGCCGGCTTCCCGAGTGTAGGTGCCTATGTAGAGCGTTGACATGGTGGTGTTGTCTCCGTTGTGGGGATGGATTGGGATGAGACGGATGGGACAGATGGGACCAATGGGACCAATGGGCCTTCATCCTTCAGCATTCGTCCTTCAGCCTTCAGCGCTCAGCCGTGCGCGGGCTTCATCCAACATGGCGACTGTCGCGGTTGCGCCGCAGCGGGTTGCGCCGGCTTCGCGCACGGCGAGAAGGGCATCGAGGGTCCGAACGCCGCCTGCGGCCTTGACCTGCACATGCGGAGGCGCGTGTTCGCGCATGAGCCTCAAGTCCTCGATGGTCGCTCCTCCCGTTCCGTAGCCGGTGCTGGTCTTGACGAAATCGGCCCCGACCTCGCCGCAGATGACACACAGCCTGACCTTGGCGTCATCGCTCAGGTAACAGTTCTCGAAGATCACCTTCACGATGGCTCCGCCGTCATGGCTTGCTTTGACGACCTCGGCGATATCTTGACGCACGTACGCCCAATCGCCGCTGAGCGCCTTGCCTATGTTGATGACCATGTCCAGCTCACGCCCTCCGTCGGCAAGGGCCTGGCGGGCCTCTGCGACCTTTATCGCGGTCGTGTTTCCGCCGTGCGGAAAGCCGATGACCGTGCTCGGCGCGACCGTGCTGCCCTTGAGCGCCGCCGCGCATCTCGCCAGGTAGTACGGCTTGATGCAGACGCTCGCGACATCGTAGTCGAGGGCGATGCGCAGTCCGCGCTCCATCTCCTCGTCGGTCAGGACCGGCTGGAGGAGCGAGTGATCTATCATCTTGGCCAGGGAGGCCACGGTTACGTCCATTGCGTTTGTCTCCTTTGGTGCGGTGCGGCTATGCCGGCATGAACTGCGCCAAGAACCGACCGGCCTGTCGCAGCGCCTCTTCGCGAGCTTCGAGGGAACCTTCGTAAGCCCGATCCTCAACCTCGATGCATACGGCGCCGTCATAGCCCGTGTCGGTCAGCGCCGAGAAGAAGGCGCCCCAATCAACATCTCCCAGCCCCGGCAGTTTGGGCGCGTGATATTCCAGCGGCGTGGCCAGGATGCCCACTTCGGCAAGCCGGCGCCTGTCAACGCGCGCATCCTTGGCGTGGACATGGAAGAACCGATTGCCGAACTCGCGCACGGCGGCCACGTAGTCCATCTGCTGCCAAACGAAGTGCGACGGATCGAAGTTCAGCCCCAGATTGTCTGCCCCGATATCGGCGAACATGCGCCGCCAGATGGCCGGACTGACGGCAAGGTTCTTGCCGCCGGGCCACTCGTCGCCGGTGAACAGCATGGGGCAGTTCTCGATGCCGATCTTGACGCCATGCCTCTCGGCAAAGGCTGCAATGTCGCGCCAGATGGTGACCATCTTCGGCCAGTTGTCCTTGACCGACCGGGTCCAGTCGCGGCCGATGAACGTGTTGACCACGCCGACGCCGAGCTTCGGCGCAGCGGCGATTGCCTTCTTCAGGTGCTCAATGCAGGCGCGCGATTCGTCGGGATCGGGCGACAGGACATTGGGGTAATACCCCAGCGCGCTGATCTCAATGCACGCGTTGTCGCACTCGTTCCTGATCGCCTCAGCCGCGCTGTCGGTCATATCGGCAACGTCAACGTGCGTCACGCCTGCGTATCGTCGCTCGGCCTCTCCCACAGGCCAGCACATCAGCTCGACGCACGCAAACCCCTCTTCCGATGCGAACTCCAGCACATCGTGGAGGCTCAGGTCAGGCAGAATGGCGCTCACGAATCCCATCTTCATCATGGTTGGATCTCCCGGGGCTCTCTTGGCCCCATTGTGGTCTGCATGGCGTCGCGGAGCCATGCGGCTCTGTTGGAAGTGATGGCGTCAACTCCAAGTGACGCAAGGCGAACGGCAGGTTCGAGGTCGTCAACGGTCCAGACGCACAGCGCGAGGCCCGCATCGTGAACGCGCTCGCATGCCTCTGCGGTCAGAGGACCTTCATAGTGCACCGCTATCGCGTCGGCGCCGATGCGGCGCGCCCGGGCGATCAGGTCCTCGATCGTTGGCTCCCAGGTCCCTGAGTCGTCGGCTCGCCGAAAGCCGGAGATTAACTGGGTCCGGTGGGCAGGCGACATCTTGGTGAAGGCTCGCAGGGCATCGTCATCGAAGCTGATGATCTCTGCCCGATCGGGTCCAACGCCCATCCGCCGTAGCGCGTCGGCGAGGGGACCGGCGGTCGGCGGACCCGACTTGATCTCGATCCAGTACGCGCAGTCTATGGGCAGCTCGCGCAGGGCCTCCTCGAGCGTCGGGATGCGCTCACCCGCCCACTCGGGTCCCTTACGGCTGCCGGCGTCCAGCAGCCTGAGATCGGCGCAACGTGTCTCTGCGACGGCGAGCCTGACGCCCGTGGTGCGAAATGTGTCGGCATCGTGACAGATGACGAGCTGCCCGTCGGCGCTAAGCCGCACATCCAGTTCGACGGTCTTGATCCCCCGCTCCCAAGCGAGCCGAAACGCAGCGAGGGTATTCTCGGGCGCATCGTAAGACTCGCCGCGGTGGGCCGTGAACCCTGGCCGCGACCCGTCCGACCCGTGTGACCTGTCCGACCCGTCCGACGCAGCCCTTGGCCCGGTCATTTCCGCTCCTCGGGAACGATCGTCATGGCAACGGTCCCCTCGCGACGCGGGCCGACCAGCTTGATGCCTATTCGGGTCGCCGTGCGGCGCGCAGTGAGGTCCTCGTCGAGCGTCTCGCCGACGATCTCAACAGCGGCCCCGTCGGGCAGCTTCAGGTGGACGAGAACGGCTTCGTCGCCGTCCGAGACGCGGAGCGTGGTCGGTCCCTGTCGCTCCCACTTGCCGAACGTCATCAGGGCAGTCTCATAGGTCCGCGGCTCGCTGAACGCGAACGTGTCGGTCACCTCAAACGAGCCCGATCCGGTCCGATCATACACGTAGGCGCGTTCGAGCCGTTCCAGTTCGGGAACGGCGTAAGCCGACTTAATGTCGAGCGTCAGACGGTCGCGATCCGAGCCGAACTCTTTGAGCAGTACCTTGGCCTCGGCATTTCTGCCCGACCGCTGAAGCTCGCCGGCGATGACCGGCACGGAATGCCCCCATGAGTTGAGCGCCTTGCTCACGTACCGCTGCGCGCTGAATGTGCGTCGCGTGTAGACCTCGGCGCCGACATCGGGCAGCACGGCCACCTTGCCGACCACCACCATGAAGACCCCGACGTCGTTGTGGTTGTGGTTCTGGGCGTTGTGTCCGCCCTGCAACGCGATGCTCAAGCGCGAGCGGCTATCGGGCCCGGGCCTTGCGATGAGCACCGAATGATCGGGAAACCAGGTCCGCAGCGAATCGGGGTTCGGCCACGCGATCTCCGGCTTGAGCACGGGAGCCCTGGCAGGAAAGAACGCCATGATCTGGTCGAACAATGCGCCGGACATCGTCGCCGGCGCGCGCGAGATGCCCTTGCCGGTGAAGCGCCGACTGAGATAGTCGAGCAGGCCGCGCGCGGGCGAGGCGTTGACCGGACAATCGGCGAACGCCGGACAGATCCCCGGCACAATCTCGATCTGGAACCCGTAGGCCGAGGGCATGACGGCTTCGCGGCGGTCCATCAGGTCCATTCTGCCGCCGGTGGCGCGCCGGACCATCTCGGCCAGAGACGCATAATGGCCGAATCCGTAGTTCCAGTAACTGACGCCCTCGTCGCAGTAGCCGTCCGGGGTGAAGCCCTCAAGCGCGTACCGCGAGTAATGCTCGGCGGCAAGGGCGAACCACGCGCGTTCCTTCGGATCGTCCAGCGCAAGCAATGCGGCGCCGGTTACGCCTGCGAGGCACACCGAGTTCCAGTTCATCCGCGAGAGCAGCCATGCTTGCGCCTGCTTGGCCGCGCACATGCGGCGGTAAGGCTCGAATGTGCGGCGCTCCAGCTCCGAGAGGATCAGCTTGCGCGTATCCGGCGACAGGCGCTCGCCAAGCATCCGGTACGCAGCCGCCAGGTTCCACGACAGCAGCGAAGAGGCCAGGTCAATGGTCATCAGCTCATTGCGGAAGGTCTGCAGATTGCCGTCATGAGCCGGCAGCACCCACGACTTTTCGGCGCAGATGGACCGGATCAGCTCCTCGAGTTTGGGCACGAAGCGTCCTTTGCGCTCGACGCACTCGGCGATGGCGAAGACCGGCAGACGGCCGCGACGCTCAAAGAGGACCGCCTCACATCTGCGGCGATTGCCGGTCTTGGAGTAGTCAAGATACAGGTCGTCGGTCAGCTCGGGCAGGGTAGCTTCGAGCAGCGCCTCCGCGCGACTGACGGAGTTGCGCATCTCGCGGCGCGACGCAATGCGACGCCATGCGGCGTCGTCCGGCATGAGGTCGGGCGTCAGCATGCGGGCGACCCGGTCAACCTCCGCCGCCGGTGGCGCAAACACATCCGCCGCCTCAACCGGCATCGTTGCGGCACAGAGCGCGGCGATCCCCGCGAGGAACGAGACAACGCCGAAGACAGTCATAGTCGTCACCTCCGCACCTTATTTGGGCATAGTACGCAGCCAATCCTGCCCGTGGCGCGTTTGTCGCCGTCGCTTCTCGCGACGCAATCCGTTGACCACGAGCGGCACGCATGCGCGGGGAGAACCCGCGGCTACACGGCCTGCGGCCGTAAAGACCACCGGACGCCGGGACGCATCGCCTGCGGCCGCAAAGACCACCGGACGCCGGGACGCATTCCCTCCGGCCGCAAAGACCACCGGACGCCGCAAGGTATCTCCACTAACGTATCGGTGATTGGACGCGCAGCGTGTAGCCGTCGCTTCTCGCGACGCAATCCGTTGACCACGAGCGGCACGCATGCGCGGGG
>JBBIQU010000078.1:12532-18869 GCA_037442185.1 Chthonomonadales bacterium
AGAACCCGCGGCTACACGGCCTGCGGCCGTAAAGACTATCGGACGCCGCGAGGCATCGCCTGCGGCCGTGAGGAACACCGGACGCCTCATCGCCACGATCATGTGCGGGTGCGGGAATGGCGCGGCAGAAACCAGCTCTCCGTTTCCGGAACGAGCGCTGCCATGCGGTTTTCAATCTCCTAAATGCGATAGCCTGCTATCAAAGGAGCGCGAACCCATGGAACCCGAAAGCAAGCAAACAGGCATTGCCGTATTCCTCGATGTCGAGAACCTCGCGATCCATGCCCAACAGCAGGGCATTGACTTCAGGGTCGCCCCAATCGTTGAGCGGGCCGGGCGCGAGGGCAGAATCGTGTTCGCCCGTGCATACGGCGACTTCAGCAAACCATATATGAGCGCCGTCAAGGCCGACCTGCAAAGCAGCGTTTTCGAGCTAAGTCTCCTTCCCACGGATGTCAAGGGCAAGAACACCGCCGATGTGCAGCTCGCCCTCGACGCCCTTGAAATGTGCCTGCTTCCCGCCGCGCCCACAACCGTCGTGATAGGGTCGGGCGACCGTGACTTCGTGCCGTTGGTCCAGAAGATCAAGAGGTACGGGACGTTCATCATTGGGGTCGGGCTGAAGGGGAGCATCAGCGCCACCCTGGAGCGCATCTGCGACGTGTACTGGTACTACGAGGATCTCCAATGCCGAGCGGAAACTGTCACCGAGGCCATTGCCGCGCCCGCATCCTCGCAGGGACCGGTCGAGCATGCCATCAGCGTCCTCATGCGCGCGCTCAGGACAGTGGAGTGCGAGGGACTGCAGACGACGGGCGGCAACGTGAAGCACGTGATGCAGCAGCTCGATCCGGCGTTCAAGGTCCGGGAGCTCGGATACTCGAAGTTCACCGCGTTCGTTGAGGAGGCCGCCCGGAGGGGATTCGTCACGGTAACGCCGCAGGGCATGGAGGTGCTCATCCAGCCTGCGGGCAGCGGTCGCGACGAGCAGGAAGAGGAGCCCGATGACGAGCGTCGGGCCGCCGAATCCGACCAACTGCGCGATTCGTACCGCGCCGTCCTCGAAGGCAAGCGCGTTCCGCTTCTGCCCTGGAACGACAGGAAGCGCCTCGTTGAGGGGCTCTGGAAGGAACTGCGCGAGGCGCCCGATGGGCTGACCATCGCCGAAATGTCCGAATGTATGGCCAACATCGCCGCGCGACTCGGGCTCTATGTCGCCAAACAGGCCATCTACAAGATTACCTATACCCTGAACCTCAGCCGATGCTTCTCGCGCGACGGTCTCGCAACGTTCGTGGAGGACATCTGGGAGACCAAGGTCGCGGCCTCATGCGATGCCGACGAAGCGCTCGACCGGATGAACGTCACCTACCTGCGCGGAATCCGCATGGATGCCCCGGGATTGCCGCTCAGGCCCGAACCGGTTGCCCGATTGCTCTTCGGCGAACCGACGGATACGCAGCTTCAGCTTGCCCGCCAGTACATCCGATCGGCAGAAACCTGGCGCGACTTCTGATGGACGCATGAGCGCCTCTGCGCGTGAAGGAGAATGGGACCTCTCCGGCGAACCCTGCATCGAAACCGCATGGCGCGCCCTCCAGCCATACCTGTCGGAGGGTTGCGTCTGCCTGGAGAACAAACGGATGCGCCTTCTAACCTCCGTGGCGGCCCTCGTCGCCATGACCGCCCCCTCACTTGCGTCGGCCTCGACAGGGTTGTCCCCTTCGCGCCTTCGCTGCGAGTACCTTGAGTCGCCGATGGCGGTGGATGCCGCGCGACCCCGCCTGTCATGGATCGTCACATCGTCGGAGCGCGGCGCACGCCAGACCGCATACCGCGTGATCGTCGCCGGCTCGAAGGACCTGCTGGCCAAGGACCGCGGCGACCTCTGGGATAGCGGCAAGGTGGCTTCTGCCGAGACCCTGAACATCCGCTACGCAGGCAAGCCGCTGCGCTCGCGCATGCAGTGCTGGTGGAAGGTGCGGGTCTGGGACGGCCAGGGGAAGCCATCGGCATGGAGCGCCCCTGCGTTCTGGGGCGTCGGCCTGCTCAATCGGTCCGACTGGAAGGCTCGCTGGATCGGATGCGCCGTGGATCGCCGCGTGGCCGATGACCCGACCTACCTGCCGGGACCCGTGCTGCGTCGGGCCTTCATGGCCGGCTCTCCGGTCAAGCGCGCCGTGGTCTATGCGACGGCGGCGGGGTTATATGAGCTCTATATCAACGGCAAGCGCGTTGGGCGAGACCACTTCACGCCGGGCTGGACCGAGTACCAGAAGCGCCTGTACTACCAGGCCTACGACGTCACCACCATGCTGCGGCCGGGCAAAGAGAACGTCATCGGAGCCATGCTCGGTGACGGCTGGTACGGCCTGCATCATCGCGGCCGCGGGCGCCTTGCGTTGAAGGCGCAACTCCACATAGAACACGCGTCCGGCCGCTCGGAGATTATCGCCACCGACGGCAAGTGGAAGGTGACCGACCGGAGCCCTCTGCGCATGTCGGATATCTACAACGGCGAGACATACGATGCGACGAAGGCCGTCGTCGGCTGGGCGGAGCCGGGCTTCGACGATCGGGCATGGAAAGCGCCGGTGCTGGACTTCGCGGGGCAGATGGGCTCGTCATGGAAGGATGTCACCGATACGGTTCGAGCGCAGGTCAAAGACAGCAAACTTAGCCTCGTGGTCGGCAATGAGCTCTTCGGCGACCCGATCTACGGCCTCGTGAAGACCCTGCGTGTCTCGTTCCGCACGGGCGCGCGCCTTCAGGAGCGGCGCGTGACCGAGGGCCAGACTCTGTCGCTTGACGCCGGTCGCGGGACGCTCACCATCCTCAAGGCCGAGTACGGAGCAGATTCGTCGTCGGCCGACGTGAGCAAGGCCATCATCGAGGCCCATCCCGGGTCGCCCGTGCGCGTGACGGGCATCGTGAAGCCGGTTTCCGTGAAGGAGCCCAAGCCGGGCGTATACGTGTTCAACCTCGGCCAGAACTTCTCGGGCTGGGCTCGGCTCAAGGTGAAAGGGCCGCGCGGCACGACCGTGACCATGCGGTTCGCCGAGATGCTCAATCCCGACGGCACCATCTACACTGCTAACCTGCGCGGCGCGAAATGCACCGACCGCTATACGCTGCGCGGAGGCGGTGTCGAAGTATGGGAGCCCCGATTCACGTTCCACGGCTTCCAGTACGTCGAGGTCACGGGCTATCCCGGCAAGCCGGGCCTGGACGCCGTTACGGGCATCGTGCTGAACTCCGATTGCGGCATCACCGGCGAATGGAGCAGTTCCCATCGCCTCCTGAACCGCCTGTATGAGAACATCGTATGGGGCATGCGGTCAAACTACCTCGAAGTGCCCACGGACTGCCCGCAGCGCGATGAGCGGCTCGGATGGAGCGGCGATGCCCAGGTGTTCATCGGCACGGGCGCCTACTGTATGGACATCGCGCCGTTCTTCACGGCATGGATGCGGACCTACAACGACGCGCAGTATCCCGATGGTGGCTATCCGAACGTCGCGCCCACCGGCCACGGCGTCTCGCCTGCATGGGGCGACGTCGGACTCATCGCGCCCTGGACGCTCTACATGAGGTACGGCGACACGAAGGCGCTGAGCGACCACTATGCAGGCATGAAGCGGTGGGTCGAGTACCTCCGCGAGCGCAGCGCGGACCTGCTGCGACCCGCAGAGGGCTACGGCGACTGGCTCAATGTGCAGGACGACACCCCCAAAGACGTCATCGCGACGGCGTTCTTCGGGCACTCGGCCGATCTGCTGAGCCGCATTGCGGGCGTCCTCGGCAAGAAGGACGATCAGGCGCGGTACCGCAAGCTCTTCGAGGACATCGGTGCGGCATTCACGAAGGCGTATGTGACCGACAGCTCAAACCCGGCTACAGATGGGAAGATCAAGGGCGATTCGCAGACCGCCTACCTTCTGGCGCTTCAGTTCGATCTCCTGCCCGAGCGGCTACGCCGTCAGGTGTTCGGGCGACTTGTGCAGAACATCGAGTCCCGAGGCAGGCATCTGACGGTCGGGTTCGTCGGAGTGGATCACCTGCTTCCCACGCTGAGCCGGTTCGGACGGGCCGATCTTGCCTGGCATCTGCTGACGAACAAGGATTACCCGTCGTGGCTGTATTCGGTCACCCAAGGCGCCACCACGATCTGGGAGCGGTGGGACGGATGGCGGCATGATCGGGGCTTCCAGAACCCCGGCATGAACTCGTTCAACCACTATGCGTTCGGTGCGTGCGGCAAGTGGATGTTCTCCGACGCGGCGGGCATAGCAACCGATGGGCCCGCTTTCAAACGCATCGTCATCAAGCCGTCGGTTGGAGGCGGGCTGTCGTGGGTCCGCGCCAGGTACCGCTCGGTTCGGGGCGACATATCCTCCGCGTGGCGAGCGACGGGGGGCAGCTTGACGCTTGACGTCACCATCCCCGCCAATGCTACCGCCATGATCCACGTTCCCGCCAAGTCGGCATCCGCCGTTTTCGAAGGAGGCAAGCCGGCCTCACGCGTTCGCGGGCTCCGACTTGTGGGCATGTCGGGGGGTTGCGCCGTATTCGAAGCCGGGTCCGGCGCATACTCCTTTCAGGTGCGCTAACCCCCGGCGCGAGCATCAACAGACAAGGAAACAGAGAATGGTATCGGTACCGGCCAACAACGTTGTCGAGATCCCGTTCCGGGCTGCGATGGATCACGGCGATCCGTTCAACGCCGTGCGGCTCGACGTGCTCTTCGAAACGCCTTCCGGGCGCGAATGCCGTGTCCCCGCCTACTGGGCGGGCGGCAATCTGTGGAAGGTTCGGTACGCTTCCGCCGAGTCGGGCCGCCACAGCTTCGTGACGGTGTGTTCGGCAAAGGCCGACACCGGCCTGCATGGCGCATCGGGTGAAGTCGAGATACGTCCCTACGAAGGCGACAATGCGCTCTATGCCAGAGGCCCGCTGACGGTGTCGGCATCCGGGCGGCATCTGCAGCATGCCGACGGAACGCCCTTTCTGTGGCTCGGCGACACCTGGTGGATGGGGCTGTGCAAGCGCATCTCCTATCCGGACGAGTTCGGCAAGCTCACGGCTGACCGGGTCCGGAAGGGCTTCAACGTCGTGCAGATCGTGGCCGGCCTGTATCCCGACATGGGCGCGTACGATGAGCGCGGCGCCAATGAGGCCGGATTCCCGTGGGAACCCGAGTGGGCCTCGATCCGCCCCGAATACTTCGACCAGGCCGACGCGCGCATCGTTCACCTTGTTGAAGCCGGCATCGTCCCGTGCATCGTCGGGGCGTGGGGCTACTACCTGCCCTGGCTCGGCCCGGAGCGGATGAAGCGCCACTGGCGGTATCTGGTTGCGCGATGGGGGGCCTACCCGGTCGCTTGGTGCATTGCCGGCGAGGCCAATCTGCCCTGGTACCTCGTGCCCAACTTCCCCTATGACGATCGTGAGGCCGTCACCGGCTGGACCGAGATCGCCGCCTACGTGCGCGCGCTTGACCCGTTTCGGCGTCCGATCTCCATCCACCCCACGGGCCTCGGGCGGCTGAGCGCGCGCGGCTCCATAGACGATCAGGGACTGCTTGACTTCGACATGCTCCAGACAGGCCACGGGGATCGCGACAGCCTGGGACCGACCATTGACACCGTGCGCTGGTCATACGGAGCCGAGCCGCGCATGCCCGTGCTCAACTCGGAAGTCAACTACGAGGGGATCCTGGGACGGTGCCACGATGACGTTCAGCGGCTCTTCTTCTGGTCGTGCATGCTGAACGGCGCGTGCGGCCACACGTATGGCGCGAACGGCATCTGGCAGATGAACGAGCGTGACAGACCCTACGGCAACTCGCCTCACGGCGGCACATATGGCCCGACGCCGTGGGAAGAGGCGATGGCGCTGCCGGGTTCGGGCCAGCTCGGAGAGGCCAAACGGCTGCTGGAGCGGTACGAGTGGTACCGGTTCGAGCCGCATCCGGAGTGGGCGCACTACGCCGACGGCGCGAACCCCAGGGACGCGTGGCATCACCCGAGCGCCGCCGGCATCGCCGACACCGTGCGGTTCATCTATGCGCCGCAGGGCTTCGACCTGGTCCTCTGCGAGCTTGGCGATCGGCCCTGGCATGCGACTGCCTACGACCACGCGAGCGGAGCGGTGATCAACCTTGGCGAACTCGCCGCCGGTCCTTCGGGCACCAAGACAATGGCGAGGCCGTTCCCTCCGGACCCTGCCCGACCCGAACAGGACTGGCTCATCGTTCTCGACCGCCCATAGCCACATCTCAAACGTCGCGCGCTCCGATTCCCCCGCCCCCTGGGTGGGCGGGGGCAAGGGGGAGGGG
>JBBIQU010000079.1:0-18868 GCA_037442185.1 Chthonomonadales bacterium
TGGGTGGCCGGGGGGTGAGGGGTGACGAGCAACGGTCCCCCCGCCCCCTGGGTGGCCGGGGGGTGAGGGGTGACGAGCAACGGTCCCCCCGCCCCCTGGGTGGCCGGGGGGTGAGGGGTGACGAGCAACGGTCCCCCCGCCCCCTGGGTGGGCGGGGGTTAGGGGGAGGGGGGATTCGCGGACGCCTCGCGCCATTCCCGCTGGTGCCAGCGCCGCCACGCACGCCAGTACGCCGACCATCCTGCTGACGTCATTCATCATGGTGCCGATCTCTCCCGCGAAGCAATCCGCGCGGCGGCCGCATCGAACCGATCCGTCGCGCGATCTCCGAAGCCGTCGTTCGTGCCTGGCCAAGGCTCGCCCGGTACAGATCGCGCAGCTGCGCTCGTGTCGGGCTCTCGCCCATGGCATAGAACCTGCGCATGGCCTCGCCGAGGGCAAATGTACCCGCATAGGCGATGGCTCCGCGCGCCACAAGCCCGACGCCGCCGGGAACAAGTCCCACCATCTCACGCGCGAGCGCGCGCCAGCCGAACGCGGAACCGGCCAGCGGCGCCAGGTCCTGAGCGCGGGTCCGAACATCGAGCGGCAAATCGTGGGCGGCGGCCAGCCTGTAGAGCATGAGCGCCTGGTTTTTCGAGAGGAACACGAGGTCGCCAAGGATCGCGGTCGGGATCAGGATGCCGAGCAAGGGCACGATGCCCGGCAGTGCGTTGAGCATGGCGAACTGGGCGTTGGCGGCGGCCGTTTCGCGAACGATGCGCTGCGACACCGGCTCTCGGAGGCCCGGAAACCGTCGCGCCAGGCTGAGCATCAGGTTCGGATGTTCATCGAGCACCCGTTCGACTACTGCGTCCCAACCCCCAAGCTCCACGACCGAATACAGGCGAGCCCGAGCCGCATTGGGGGCCCAGCCGCCTCCCGCATCGAGCACGATGTCGAACGATCCCGGAGTTTGTGGGAAGCCCGCCTCCGGCGCGATTGAGTCGAACGTGCGAAGCAGCGGATGCACCGCCTCGTCGGGCTGGCCCGGGTACAAATGCCGCAACACCACGATGCGCTTATCCGGCGCGCCCACTACAGCCAGGGCGAAGGCCCGGCGCGACTCCTGGACGATCTCGCCAAGCGAGACGCTCTTCATAATGCGCCAGAACGATTTCGCCGTGTCCATCTTTCGCATAGCCCGATACCTCCCGTCACATTGCCTTGGCGGTAGTTCTCATGACGCTCCGCGGGACCGGCGCGTTTCAAACAGGGCAGGCCACAAGCGAGCAGGTCCCTGCCGACCGCGCGGAGAAGACTCTGCTTGACAACTCGCTCACGAGGAGACCGCCATGCTTCCGCTGGCCGCATTCATCATCACGGCTTCATTCGCCGCCGATGTGGCCCAAACCCCCGTGCCGAAGTCGGTCAACGTTCGCGACTATGGCGCCAAGGGCGACGGCACAGCCGATGACACGCAAGCAATACAGACCGCGCTCGATGCCGTTCAGGGCGCGCCGGGCGTCGTGCACTTGCCTGCCGGAAAGTACCGCATATCGGCGACTCTGCTGGTGCGCGATGGATCTACGCTGATCGGCGAAGGCGTTCGCTGGGAGAACAGCGCCAGCCAGATCATCGTAACCGAACCGGGGCACTCGGCGGTTCGATTGCATCACGGCTCGGCCGTCAAGGGCCTCTGCATCTCGTATCCCAACAACCGCAACAACACCAAGCCTACCAAGTACCCGCCTGCAATCCTACTCGGGGGCATCAACCCATCGGTCGAGGACATTGCGTTTGACTGCGCCTGGGATGGCGTTTCGAGTGTGCCGGGCATTCATACCGGTCAGGCCCTGTTCCGAAACCTGACCGGCCACATCCACAATGTCGGCATGCACCTTTCGGGCATTCGCGACATCGTGCGCGTCGAGAACGTGCACTGGTTCGTCGGGGGAAGCCCGCTGGACGAAACGGCGTACTATCGGACCAACAGGGTCGGATTTGAGCTTGGCGACGTTGACGGATTCATCATGAGCAAGTGCTTCATCATCGGCGCCAGGACATTCCTCCATCAGCTCCCCAACAAGGACACTACCGACGGATCCAAGCAGCCGGCTCACTCGTTGGGCATCCATGTGGATCAGTGCTGGATCGAGGACGTGGACCACGGCTTCATCTTCGAGGGCACGTCCGGGTTCGTCATCAGCAGCACAAACATCCTGGTGCGCAAGGGCGGCGTTGGTGTGCGCGTTGACGCCGATTACCTGTTCTACAACGCGGTGATAACGGGCACGCAGGTAAGGCCGTTCGGTGATCCCATTCGGGGCATCGAGTTCAACGTCAAGAACGCCCATCCGCGCACGCGGCTGAGCGTCGCCGACTGTCAGGTGGACCTTGGCGCTCCGGCGCTTCGCCTCGGACCGGGAGTCATCAGGGCCAACATCCACGATAACCACTTCCAGGCCGCGGTTGACCAGCCTGCCATCGTGATCGAGCCGGGCGCGGACTTGTTCACGATCACCAACAACATACTCGGATCAAAAGAACCCATTCGCGACGGCAGCGGCGACAAGGCGCGCAAGACCATCTCGGGCAACCTCACCGATCCTTAGTGCCCATCCTGTCCCGTCCGTCCCATTCGTCCCATCTCACCCAAGGACCACACCATGAACAAACGAAAACTCGGCCGCACCGACATCGAAGTCAGCGAACTTGGCCTGGGCGGTCTATTCGTATCCAAGGTCGGCGGGCCTTTCGAGCAAGCTCGCGAGGCGGCTCTGCGGGCCTTTGAGCTCGGCGTGAACTACGTGGACACAGCGCCCACGTATCTCGACAGCGAGGAAGTCCTGGGACGCATCCTCGAGGATGTTACCTTGCCGCTGGTGGTGTCCACCAAGTTCGGCGGTCGTCCGCAGCCGTTCGATCCTCGCAACCGCGACCATCTGTACCGATCGTTCGACGAGAGCCTCAAGCTGCTCAGGCGCGATCGCATTGACATCCTGATGG
The DNA here is from genome assembly GCA_037442185.1 of Chthonomonadales bacterium. Lineage (GTDB taxonomy): Bacteria > Armatimonadota > Chthonomonadetes > Chthonomonadales > CAJBBX01 > JAAYVH01. Next base: position 2,989 of record JBBIQU010000079.1, read on the forward strand.
TCCACGAGCCCGACCGGCCGGGCCAATACGACTGGTGGACCGACTGGGACAGGCCCGCGGGGCCGGTTCTCGACGTGCTCGACGACCTCAAGAACCGGGGGCTGATTCGCTATACCGGGTTGGGCGGAACCACTGCGTACGAGATGGCGCGCCTCATCCGGACGGGGGCCTTCGACGTGGTCCTCACGGCGTTCAACTACAGCCTCCTGTGGCGCGAGGCCGAGATCGAGGTTCTGCCTGCCGCGATCGAACAGGGCATGGGGATCATCGTGGGGTCGCCGCTGCAGCAGGGAGCTCTGGCGCGACGGTACGACGACGAGGCGCACAACGGCGCGCCGTGGCTGAGCAAACCGCGTCGGGTGCAATATCGCCGCCTCTATGCGTACTTGGATGAGATCGGCATGTCTCTGCCTGAGGCGGGACTCCGTTTCGTGCTGTCCAACCCTGCTGTGTCCTGCACGCTGATGGGAGCGCGATCCGCGGCCGAGGTGGAGGAGAATGTGGCATTTGTGGAACGTGGCGCCTTGCCTTCGGAGGTCCTGGAGGCGCTCGCCGCCATCGCTGCCATGGTGCCGTTCCGCCCGTTCGAGGAACCGTTCGGGCTGCCGTTCGGTCGCGACTACCGGGGACCGGGGATCGCCTGATGCGCCCCTCAGAGACGCACGATCGGCGGTCGCGCGCATAGCGCGGAGCCCTTGGCGACATGGTAAACTGCGCTAACCCCCGGGAAAGCGGCGCGGCTGTGCCGCGCGTGTTCATGCCTCCCCGGATTGTCAGGAACACTGGATGGGCACATTGCTCCACAAGATAACCGGTCCGGCCGACCTCAAAGCGATGACGCCGGATGAACTGAAGCAGGTCGCAGGGGAGCTGCGGCAGGCGATCGTAAGCAACCTCGCACAGACCGGCGGCCATTTTGCCTCCAATCTCGGCGCCGTGGACCTCATCGTGGCGTTGCATGCCGTGTATGACGCCCCGCGCGACAAGCTGGTGTTCGACGTGGGCCATCAGTGCTATGCCCACAAGATGCTGACGGGTCGTCTCTGCGACTTTCCGACGCTCCGGCAGTACGGCGGCATCAGCGGATTCTTGCGCATCGAAGAGAGCGAATACGATTGCTTCGGCGCGGGCCATGCGAGCACGAGCATCTCGGCGGCATACGGATTCGCCGTTGCCCGAGACCTTGCGGGCGGCAACGAGGCCGCGGTGGCAGTGATCGGCGACGCCGGACTGACCGGTGGGCTGGCTTTCGAAGGGCTCAACAACGCAGGCCACAGCGGCAGAACATTCACCGTCGTGCTCAACGACAACGCCATGTCCATTGCCCCCAACGTCGGCGCGCTTTCGCGTTATCTCGCGAAGCTGCGCACATCGGGTTGGTATCAGGACCTGGAGCGAAGGACGGCGGATGTGCTCAAGAAGCTACCGGCCGGAGATGTGGCGGCTCGGGCGGCGGGCGGCATCCTCAAGCACAGCGTCACCAACATAGTAGCTCCCGAGAAGACCGGCGTTGTCTTCGAGCAGATGGGCTTCGAGTACATCGGTCCTCTTGACGGCCATGACATTCCGCTCCTTGTGGACGTGTTCAAGCATGTGCGCCAGATGCGCGGACCGGTCCTCGTACATCTCTGCACCGTAAAAGGCAAGGGGTACGAACACGCCGAGAGCAATGCGCGCAAGTACCATGCCGTCACGCCTTTCGAGCCGGAGACGGGCGAGGCCCATGCGCCGTCGGCAGGCCGCTCATACATGTCGGTCTTCGCAGAGACGCTCGTCGCGCTCGCCGATGAGGACCCGAAGGTTGTCGGCATCACCGCCGCCATGCCGGACGGCACCGGCATCGCCAAGCTGCAGGAGAAGCATCCGGACCGGACGTTCGATGCCGGCATCGCGGAGGAACACGCCGTGTGCTTTGCGGCAGGCCTCGCGGCTGCGGGCATGAAGCCCGTGGTGGCCATATACTCGACATTCCTTCAGCGCGCCTATGATATGATCATCCATGACGTTGCGCTCCAGCGGCTGCCGGTCATCTTCGCTCTGGATCGCGCCGGCCTCGTCGGCGAGGACGGCGGCACCCATCACGGGGTCTTCGATCTGACCTACCTGCGCTCGGTCCCCGGCATGGTGGTTATGGCGCCCAAGGACGGCGCGGAGCTTTCGGCCATGCTGCGCTTTGCCCACGCCCACGTCTCGGGGCGCAATCCATCGCCGGTAGCCATCCGGTATCCTCGCGGATCGGTGTCGGAGGCCGCGGTCGCCGACCAACGGCCCATCCATCTGGGGCAAGCCGAGACGCTATCGGAGGGTGACGACATCGCGCTGATCGCGTGCGGCTCGATGGTCGAACCTGCCATGGCTGCGGCCCGATCGCTTGCGGATGAAGGCATCTCAGCCGGAGTTGTCAACGTCCGTTTCGTCAAGCCCCTCGACGAGGAGCTTATTGTGTCGCTCGCCAGGCGCGTCGGGCGCATCATTGTGTGCGAGGAGAACTCGGTTGTCGGCGGGCTCGGCTCGGCTGTACTCGAGGCGCTGGCCGCGCACGATGTTCGGGATGCCGAAGTCCGGCTGTTCGGTGTGCCCGACCGCTTCATTGAACACGGCTCGCAGGCAACGCTGAGGAGCATCTGCCATCTGACGGCAGGGGACTTCGCAGCCGCAGCGCGAGACATGCTTGGCGTTCCGGTGCCGGCCCGTGTCGGAGCAGGCTAATCTCCCGCGCCTCCCGGTGATCGCGCTCGGCACGCTGAGCGTGTCGCGGCTGCTGGTCGGCGGCAACCCGATTTCCGGCTTCTCCCATCAGCCCGGCGATCGGTCGGCTCGCATGACGGCCTTCTTCACCGTCGAGTGCATCAAGTCCCTCCTCAGGACCTGTGAGCATGCCGGCGTCACCGGCCTGGTTGCCCGAGCCGACCCGTTCATTATGCGGTTCCTTCAGGAGTACTGGGGTGAGGGAGGCAAGATTCGCTGGATCGCGCAGACCGCTCCGGAACACCGGGATGCCGTTCAGAACATCAGGTCTGCGCATCGGGCAGGCGCGGCGGCTATATACCTGCATGGCGGCGAGGCCGATCGCCTCATTATGTCCGGAGAGATCGAGACGGTGCGCAGGCTCATCGGCACGATGAAAGAGACAGGCCTGCCGACGGGCATGGCAGGCCACGTCCCTGAGAGCCATCGGCGCGCCGCCCGAGCGGGATTGCCGCTGGACTTCCACATGATCAGCCTCTACAATATCACAGGGTATCGGGGGCAGTCAGGGCCGGCGCCCGAGGAGACGTTCGACCATGGCGATCGTCCCGCAGCGCTCGGGTTGCTTATGGAGCTCGAGCCCCCCGCGATCCTCTACAAGATCTACGGAGCCGGACGACTGCAGCCGCAGCAGGCGTACCGTGACTTGGCAGGCCGGATCAGGCCATGCGACGGCGTCTGCGTTGGCATGTTCCCGCCCGACGCCGATGACATCGTCGGCGAGAACGTCCGCCTCACCGCCAGGATGCGCCCCTGAAGACGATCACCTCTCCACGCTGATTGCGAATACGACGACATCGGGCGAGTTCGACAACTCCAGTCCAACCAGAGGCGTGCGCTCCTTGACGGGTATGGCGTACCGGAACACGTTGGCCGGCGGTCCCGGGGTCGCGGGATCGGAGGTCCGGGTGAACGCGAAGGAGTGCGCGACTTCCTCTTGATTGGCGGGCGGCTCGCTCCAGACGCTCACGGGGAACGAGATGAACTGCTCCGATCCGTCGGAGAACCTGAGCGTCACTCCAAGTGTCTGTCCCTTGCGCGCGGCTGCAGCCAGAACGTGCACAGTGCGCGCCGGCGTCGCCTGACGGGCCGGTGCCACGGTGACGGACTGCCCCTGACAGCGGACGCCGTTCGGCTTGCCGCGTGGGAGCCATCGGAAGCTGATCCTCCGGTTGATGTCCGGACCCGTTCGTGTAATCGGGAGCCACTGGGTAGCGCCGGTTGTCATACCGGTGGCGAACGGCGGCGTAATCTCGGCCGGCAGGACGGTCCCTGTCCCGTCAAGGCCCTTCTGCGGAGGGTCTCCGAGCGCAGCGGTGACCGTCGCATTTGCTGCGCCGCTCAAGTCCACAAACTGAAGACGTCCGCGAACCACCCGCACCAACTGGACCCGCGTTTCGTAAGCCCGTGATGACAGCGCCGTCGAGGCCCAGGCATCACCGACCCTGACATCCCAGACGAGCCAGTAAACGCCATCATGCGGGGGGGCGGTGATCCAAGCGCCAACGTCGGCGATCTGACTGCCCGGGGCCATGTCAACGTTGATCGGGAACACTTCGTCTTGCCACACAGCCTCTGTGCCGTCGGCGTAGTACCAGTGGTAGCCAACGGCGACCTTGCCCTTGAGCCACGTCTGAGGGCCACGATTGCGGACGCCGATCACAACGGACACCCGCCTGTCGCCCGGAAGCTCCGCCGGAGTGAAATCGTTGAAGAACTGCGGGCCGTAATCGGCCTCGACCAACTGGATTTCCTGACAGCCGAGGGTCAGGGTAGAGGCGGCATCCTCAAGAACGGTCAGCTCGGTTCGGAGAAGATACCGGGCCTCCGTGTTCTCGGAGAGCCGGAACGTGGTGCCGTCTGCCCTGACGAAGGCAACCGGCACCTCAACGACGGCCTCGTCGCCCGCAGGCGTATCGGCGGCTATGGTCGCTGAGGCATCCGCCATGTCGAGCAGCTTGGGCTCCGGGTCGGTTGCCGATTGTTCGAACAGCCGCATCCTCACCGTCGCAGTGCCGGGCTTCCAGGTTGTTGGACCGTCGTTCCGGACCGTGACGCTCAGCGTGTGCTGCGAGCCGCCCTCGGCGATCCTCATGGGCTGCTCGCTTACCAGCGACGCACTGATGCCCGCCGTTGCCGGAGCCTTGGCTCGTGTCTGGACAGCGAACTCGGCTAGGACAGCGGCGGACGCCTTGGCGGAAGTGATCGGCGCTCCGTTCTTATCGAGCGGCACCAGCGACACGCGCAGAACCTGCGTGCCTTCGCCAGCCGGCGCAGGAACGCGGACGCGCACTCTGCAAAGGCCTCCGGTTTCGACAGCCTTCGGCATCGCTGCCACGCCGCTGCCACGCCCGTTCGCCCAGCCGACGCGGACGCCATGCACGCCCGGCAGCCAAGTCTGGCTTCCTGTGTTGCGCAGATCGAGGCGCACGGTCCGAGGACCTGCCCAGGGAGCGCTTGAGACCACAGTGGAGCCGACCACATAACCGCCCAAGTCGTTGGTGCGCCGCCAGAGACGGCCGAAAGCCTGCGTCATGTCCACGTATTCGAGGCCGTATTCGATTGTCGGGCCAATCTCCGATGCCGCCACGTAGTCGTTCCAGCTCTCGACGAAGACCCAGTCGGCCCGGTCGGTGATCGCAGAACGCCATGCCGACCGATAGGCGTCGCGCGAACGTCCGAAGAGCGGATGGGCTTCCGGCTGCGTGGGGCGACTCCCTGCGTAGATTGCCGCCACCCGAACGGCTCCGGCAGCATTGAACGCGTAGACCGCCCCTTCGGGCACGGATGCTGCGACTTCTGCAGGCCCGAACGCGACGGTCCCGTCCCAGCCTTCGCCGGCGCCCACGCCCAAGATGATCGCATCGCGTCCGAACTCAGCTAGAAAGCGCGCGCGCAGTTCGTCGCGCAGCTTTGCGACGGCTGCAGCGTCCAGATACGCGGAACTCAGCCCCCCGATGATGATCGGGACGGCAACGCCTCCGCCATTGGCCTCCGATAGGGGAACGGTTGCCGCAAACCTCTCAGGCAGGCACTGATGAAACTCCCGGATAGCCGCGTATAGCGCCGACGACGCGTACCGATCCGGCATCTCGATGGAGGCGGCGTCGAGCCAGAGGCAGACGCTCGGTCGGTCGGCATCGGAAGCTTCGAGGGCCGCCAACGCGGATGCGAGCGCCGTAACGGCCAGTCGTCCGGTTCGTCCCGGACGGTACGTCATGGCGGCGACATCCACGCCCGCCTCCCGCATGCGGGTCAGCTGAATGCGATGCCAGTCTATGCGGTCGTAGGACATCCATGGTCCTGTGCCGTCCATGGGATGGGTGGTGAAAAGCGAGCGCCCTGTGGAGTCAGTTGTCGGCTCTGTTGGGATCGGTTTACGGGCGTCGGCCTGCCAATGCGCCAGATACCGCGCGAAGACCAGCCTTGGCCACTCCTGGGCCGCAAGCGGCTTTCGAGGTGCGCCCACCGGCTGAGCCATGTTCCAACGACCGCCGTCGGGCGCGGGAGGAGCCGGCTTGAGGTCCAATGGACCGCGTGATCGCGCCAGCCCGACAGCTCCCGGGATCGCGCCGGTTGCCTCCATGCCCGATCCGAAGGCAAACGCCGTAATGCGCGACCACTCTCCGTCGGCGGGAGCGCCGTCAATGACAGGCTTCACGTTGTAGATTCGGGCGCACACGATCGCGCCGGGCGCGCCCGTGACCGATGATGTCGGAGCATCAACGAACACGATCTCGCCCCATGTCGCCATGTCGCGCGCATGTTCGAGCGTGTCGGTCTTGGGAGACAGCGCAACAACAGGAGCGTCGCCCTGGACAGTACTGGTGACCGCCACGCTGAACCATCGCCGCTCGCCCTGTTGCGGAGGTCCCCCAAGCTCGATCCACGGGATGGCCATCTCAACGGTAAACCCGTTGGCGAAATCCGGTTCGGCGTTCAACTTGCCCTTGGGCCTCAGCCGGTACTTGAAAACCATGCGCGTTCCGTCGGGACTTGTCAGGAAATCCTGGATACCGCCGAGGGGCGTTCGAGCCGCACCCCGATACAGCTGCGCGCCCTGCGCAACGCTGACGGCCATCTCGACCCGCCTGTTGGGATCGTCCAGCGCTCCAAGGCCGACCAGGATCGCATCGTCAGCAAGGGGATCGCCAAACGGTACGCTCACGGAGCCGCGCAAGACGGGCTTTTCGACGTCCGCTGCCAGGTAGAAGTAGTCGGTGTCGAAGGCGGTATGACAGCGCACGCGCACGTCCGCGTGTACGATTGAGACGGCGCAGGTCGCAAGCAATGCGAACAGCACGGACATGGTTCCGCGAGGCGAGCCGGACGATCGGACCTGGGGCAACATGACGAACTCCTGACGGCGGAAACTGGACGCTTGGGGTCCCGCCGGTCACGGGGATTATGACATACGCCGAAGGACCACGACTGAAGAGGCGTTAGGCGAGCGGTTGGTCCAGAAGCGGCTATAATCGAAACAGTAGCCACAGCGCACGAGAATGGTCGCTCCACCCGTGCGCTGTGGTCCTGTCGCACCCCCCAATGGAGGTACACATGCCCGCCAAGCTCATCAATCCCTATCTCGCGTCCGGCTACGAGTGGCTTCGCGGCAACCTCCACACTCACACCACCAATAGCGACGGCTCGAAGAGCCCCGACGAGACCGTGCAGGCGTACGTGGCCGCCGGTTACGATTTCCTATGCATCTCCGACCACGACACGCTGACGTGGCCGGTCTCGGCACCGCAGCCGTTCGTGTTGCTTCCCGGTGTCGAGGTCGGGTACGGCCCGCACCTCCTCGCGGTCAACGTCGAGCGGCTGCCCGAGCCGGCCGATGACCGACAAGCCGCGATTGACGCCATCGTTGGGTCGGGCGGGATGGCGGTGCTGAACCACCCGAACTGGGGCTTCGACTTCAACCACTTCCCGCAAGAGATGATGGAACGTCTGACCGGATACGCAGGCATCGAAATCTACAACGGCGTGGTGGATGTGCTTGAGGGCAGCGCGCTGGCAACCGACCGGTGGGATAGGCTGCTCTCCATTGGCCGGACTGTCTGGGGCTTCGCCCATGACGACCTGCACCATGAGCGGCTGCTGGGGCGCGGGTGGATCGTCGCGCAGGTGACCGAGCGGAGCCGTGAAGGCGTCATGGATGCCCTGATCAAGGGACGTTTCTATGCGTCTACGGGCGTGGACATTCGCCGAATCGTCATCGGCCCCGACTCGATCAGCGTTCAGGCTCCAAAGGCTCAGCGCATCAGGTTCATCGGAGTGCACGGGCGACTTCTGCACGAAGCCGACGACTGTGAGGCCGGATACCGGGTCGGCGGCCGCGAAGGGTCATATGTGCGCATTGAATGTCCGGGCAGAGGCGGACGGTGCGCGTGGAGTCAGCCCATCCGTGTTGTGAGAGAGCCAGATGGCGACGAAGCGGCGGACTGACAGCGCGGCTGGACGGGTTCGGCCTTCCAATCCAGGCAGCGCCAAGGCAGCGCGAGAGACGCTGGCCGTGTTGATGAGGGCATATCCCGGGGCTGATTGCGCCCTCATACACCGCAACCCGTGGGAGCTCCTGTGCGCGACGATCCTCAGCGCGCAATGCACCGACAAGCGCGTGAACATGGTCACGCCGGAGCTGTTCAAGCGCTATCCCGATCCCGTTGCGCTCGCCGAGGCCGATCAGGCGGATGTGGAAGCCATCGTCCGCAGCACGGGCTTCTATCGCGAGAAGGCCCGGAGCCTGATCGCCGTCAGTCAGGACATAGTCGGGCGCTTTGGCGGCAAGGTGCCCGAGACGATGGACGAACTCATCACGTTGCGGGGCGTTGCCAGAAAGACGGCGAACGTCGTTCTCGGCACGGCATTCGGAAAGAACGAGGGTGTCGTCGTTGACACCCACATCGGCCGGCTTGCGCGGAGGCTCGGCTGGACCCGCGAGAAGGACCCGGTGAAGGTGGAACGGGACCTGATGGCCCTGTTCCCCCGTGAGCTGTGGACCGTATTGGGGCATACCCTCATACTGCATGGCCGCGCCGTCTGCGAGGCCCGCAAACCTCGATGCGGACAATGCCCTGTCGCGCACGCCTGCCCATCGTCAATCATCGAGTGACCGGTAACCGGTATCAGCGCGAGGCGGCAGGGGTCAGCTTGTACTCGCGGTGCTTGCTGGCGACTACCTGTACCGACCACGTACCGGCATCCTTCAGGATGGAGGATTGGCCCCCGGCGGCTGATCCAAGCTTCACCAGGCTGCGCAGGTCAACGCGATACGTGCCGGCCTTCATTCCGCGCATCGTCAACGAGCCGCCTTTCACATCGGCATCCCATCCGACATCGCGCGCGACGTCGGCTCCCGTCATCGGCGTCTTGCCGGTCGGCGCAAGGGGACTCAGGCGCACGTTGTACTCGCCTTTGCCGCCAACGACGAGGACGAGATCGCCCTGGTCTGCCGCAGCGCACCTGAGCTCCACGGAGAGCGACCGTTGCCCGGGGGCAAGGTTGACAACGCGCCAGTCCAGGTAGGTCTCGTCGCACCGCGTCCAGACGATGTACCGGCCGGGAGGAAGCTCGGTGTGTTCGAACCTGAGACCGAGCTTCGGATTCCAGCGCAAGCGTGCCTCTCGTGGCTTATAGGTCGAGCATGTAACGCTCCCCGAGAAGTCCCCGATGGTCATCCCGGCCATGTTGGTGATGGCCCGCCCCGATGAGGGAAGCCCGAGGTACCCGACCTTGACGTTCTTCGGTCGCGTTCCGGTGATCGCTATGCGACCCGAGATCACGCCGCCCGACGCCGATGTCGCGGCAATCAGCGCCACCACGACCCCGATGGCACGCATTGCGCTAGTCCGCCTCATACGTCCGCGACGGCCGGATCGTCAATGCGAACGCGTCGGCCTTCGCGCGCGCTCACGTAGCAGGCGAGGGTCATGCGGAGCGACATGCGTCCCTCTTCGGCCGATGCGATCGCGGGACGTTCGCCGCGCAGCCATTGGGCGAGCGGTTCGGCAAGCGCCGCGATCCGAGTGCCGTGACCGGGCGGCGACGGAATACCGGAAAGTGTCCACTGGCGCGTGTCGGACTTCCACCACTTGAGCCCCTCAGCGCCATGCGTATGCGGCCACTCGTTGCTGGGTCCGTCGCCGTAGTTCTGGATGATCGTTCCCTTCTCGCAGACGACCTCGGTCGTGTTCTCGTGGGCGCCACACGTGAACGAACAGACGACCTCCGCCAGCGGGCCGCCCGGGTACTTGTAGATGGCGATTCCGTTGTCGCTGACCACTCTGGGATCCAGCAGGGTCTCAATCTCGGCCGTCACCGTCTCAGGCACGCCGAGGAGCCAGTGGATGAAGTCAATCGGATGCGCTGCGTCGTCGGCCCAGATGTCGCGGTTGTACTCCGGCTTGTTGTGCCAGAGGTCAACGAACGTCGGCCAGAGGTGGGTGGCCAGCGCATGCCTGCGCCGAACCTGGAGCACCTTGCCGAACTCGCCGCCGGCGAGCAGTTCCTTGATTTGAACGTTCTGCGGGTCAACGCGCATCTGCCAGGCCATCGTGAAGGGGACGCCCGCTCGGCTAACCGCTTCGACGATCCTGTCGGCTTCTCCCATAGCGAGCGCGATAGGCTTCTGGACGATGATGGCCTTGCTCGCCGCCGCCGCGGCCTCGACCAGGTCGGCATGCATGGAGGTCTCCGACGCAATGACAACGGCCCTGACGGGCGACCTCAGGAGCTCGTCAACGGTGTCGAATGCGGCAAGCCCGTAGTTGCCGGCGTTGGCCTTGAGCCGCTCCGGATCGTGATCCCATGCGGCCGCGACCTTGACCCCCAGTTCGGGCCGGTCGCGCCACACATTGCAGTAGGCGTTGACGTGGCCGTGGGCGAACCCCAGTATGCCGACTCTTATAGGCTCTTCCGAACGAGGCGAGGGCGCTGATGACATCATGTTGCTCCTTTTCGAATGCTGCCGACGAACGACAGGCGCGCAACGGCCGGCCGGACGCCAAGCGGCCATATGATCCGACCGTCTCAAGCTGATCTTCGGCAACGGTCCGGGGCGTACCTGCAACGAGTTGGTCGCAGTCCGGCGTGTTTCAGGACCAGTCGAAAACGACCCCCATGAGCTCCGGATCACCGTCGGCGAGGCGTCTGTACGGCTCTGGCGCGTCCGTGATGGGCAGGACGTCGCTCACGATGGGCCGAAGGTCCATTGCGCCGGAGGCCACGAGGAAGCGAAGCGCTCGCAGATCGTCGCGGCTAAAGTGGCATGAGGTTTCGATGCGGGCTTCAGTGCCGTGCAGGATGCTCCACGGATAGGTCACCTCGCTCCGAACTGCCATCATGCCGATGCAGCCGCTATGCGCCAGCAGTCCCGCCTCGAAGATGTCGAAAAGCAGCCGCGGAGCGCTGCAGCCATCGAAGATGAAGCTGAAGGGGCCGATCGCCTTCAGCCTGGCGGGAGTGTCGGACGCCGAAGCATCAAGTGCGTGATGCACTCCGGCTACGGTTGCCGCGCGCAGCCGCTTTGCACTGAGGTCGGTCACCGTGACTTGCGCGCCCACGGCCCGCGCGGCCTGGGCAATGAAGTGCCCGATGGGGCCCTGGCCGGCAACCCACACATTGTCGCCGGCCCCAACACGCATGCGCCGGACCGCCCGAAGCGCAACGCCCGCGACGCCCATGAGCGCGCAGTCGCGGGGAGCCATCTCATCCGTCAGCTTGACAAGGAGGCCGTTCTCATCGGTGATGTGCCACGCACGATGGCCCACATAGTCGCCGCAAAAGACGCGGTCACCGACCGCAAGACCGGTCACGGCGTCGCCCACTGCTTCTATCTTGCCGACATGCTGATAGCCATGGCGGCTTGGGAAGACGCCCCCACCGTACCCGTGTTCGGCAAGCAGCGCATGTCGCTCGGTGCCGTTGGTGACGCCGGTGAACTCCGTTCGGATAAGGACCTGTGAGCCGACAGGCCTCGGCGGATCCCCGATGGATACCAGTTCCGCAACGCCTCGAGCGGTGAACTCGACTGCCAATGACATTGTGATCCCTCCTCGCGACCGTTGTTCCGCCCGGTTGGCGGCGACGACTGCTTCGGCATCCTACCCCGTTCGCTCGCGACGTGCCCCCAGTTAACGAAGCGCGACCGCCTGCGCCTCCGTCTATATGCCGGTAATCCAACATGCATGCTAGACTGATACCGAGGGCAGATAATCCACCAAGCCAAGGAGGACGCCCATGGACGTAATGTCCGGGTTCGTAATAGGCTTCATTGCGTGGTTCCTTGTGCGCTACGGACTGGCCGGGCTGTACACTGTTGACCAGAACGAGCGCGCGGTGAAGACACGCTGTGGCCGGGCCGACCGCATACCCAACACAAGCACACTCGACGATCCGATTGCCGAACTGCTGACGGACGAGGAGAAGCCGCGTTACGCATACCCTCAGGTGCGCGTGATCCCGCCGGGGGGCCCGTACTGGAAGTGGCCGTGGGAGCGCGTCCACAAGGTCTCCGTCGCCGTCCAGACCATGAACATGGCTCAGGACCTCGAGGACCCGACAGCCAATCACAACGGGACCATGCTCGAAGCGGTCACGAAGGACCAGCTGAACGTCGGGCTTACGGGTCAGATTCGGTTCAGAGTCTCCGAGCGCAACCTGTATGCCTATCTGTTCGGCGTGAAGAGGCCCATAGTCCACGTGATGGGCTACTTCGTCGCCGTGCTCCGCGAGCGCATCGCAAACTACGAAGCTCCGCGCACCGATGACGGCGGCACGCTTCTCGACGCCAGCGATACCGGCGTTTCGATCAACGACCTGCGCAAGAACCTGCGCGACATCAACGAGCACATGGAGAACGAGTGCAGGACGGCCGAAGCGAGATATGGGATCGCCTTCGACGCTTCTCTGATCACCGGCATTGATCCGCCCGAGGAGGTCGAGAGCGCGCTTGCGGCGATCAACACTGCGCACAACCAGGTCTCTTCGGAAATCAGCCTGGCTCGCGCGGCTGCCGATCAGCGCATCGTGCAGTCGAAGCGCGCGGTCGAGATCGAGACACTCGATGCCGGAGCCGAAGTGGAACCGCTGAGGGCTCTCGCCGCGCAGCTCACCGAACTGAAGAAGTCGGGTCCCACGGCCCTGCAGACGTATCTGCGCAACGTGCGGCTCCAGCTCTTCTCGCGGGCACAGAAGGTGATACTGGAGGCCGAGCAATGAACACTATCAGCGTCGCATTGTTCACGTTCATCGCGCTTTTCGTCGTTGTTCCCATCATTGCGGCCCTCATTCGGGTCTTCGGCGTCTACGCGATCGTCCATGAGGGCACGCGTCACGTCTACGTCCTGTTCGGCAATGTCGTGGGCATACTGGATGAGCCCGGCCTGCATCTCCTGTGGCTGGAGATCGGCTGGAGGGCGTTGCTCGTCAACTGGATGGGCCAGCGGCATGTGCTCGACATGCGCATGGACCAGGAGTACCTACGCAGCGCTCCGGTCAACTCGGAGGAGGGCGCTCCGATGGGCATCGGCGTCTGGTATGAGATGTACATCAGCGATCCCATCTCCTACCTGTTCAAGAATGCCGATCCGCGCGGCTCGCTACGAGCCAACGTCAGCAACTCGACGGTGCGATGCCTCAGCAACATGCCGCTGGGCGACATGCTCGAGACGCGCCACAAGATGAGCCGAACGGTCCGCGCTGAGGTGTCGCCGAAGTCGGCCGAATGGGGATATCTGCTCGGATCCGTCTATATCCGTAAGGTTCACTTCCGTGATGCCGGGATGATCCGCCAGATCGAAGAGAAGGTGGTCAATCGGCTCAGGCAGGTAACCTCGGCAATCCGGCAGGACGGCGCCAACCAGGTCAGCGTGATCACCAGCACTGCCGAGCGCGAGGCTGCGGTGGAGTTCGCGCGAGCCGCTGCGATGCGCCCGACCATAGTCGGCGCCGCACTCACCGAGATCACCCAGGATCCGGAAGTCGCAGAAGTGCTGTTTGAGCTTCTGGAGACCGAGAACCTGCTCAAAGGTGAGCGTGAGATCATGCTCATACCCAAGGGCGCCGGAGCGCTCGGAGGGCTGATCGCCGCCGACGCCGCAACGCCCGACAGGGCACCGGTTCGTAAGCCGCCCAAGGTCGCGCATGCCTGACGCCAATCGAGGCGCCGAGGCGTACAGGCTATTGACACTCGCAAGCCGGGGCGAGGTATATTGATGGCGTGGCGGGGTATGCAGGTTGCCCCGCACTGTGTGGACAACATCAAGCTGTCACGCCGGCGTGGCGGCATGAGTTCAGCGCTCCAAGCGACTCTCTGTGCAGGGAGTCGCTGGAGCGCTTTTCGCTGGAGAGCCCGACAGGGGCAACGGACTCTCCCGATCAGTCTGCCCCAACATCGCCGAAAGCGCAAAGGAGACGCACCATCGATGACGCCGAAGGATGTCATTGACCTGGCCATCGAACGTGAGGCCAAGATCGTAGACGTGCGGTTCATTGACCTTCCCGGTATCTGGCAGCACTTCTCGATGCCCATCTCCGCCTTCACGGAGGAGACGTTTGAGGATGGGATTGGCTTCGACGGGTCTTCCATCAGGGGTTTCCAGAAGATCAACGAATCCGACATGCTCCTGATGCCCGATCCCGACACTGCCTTCATGGACCCGTTTGCCGAGGTGGCGCAGATGAACATCATCTGCGACATCGAGGATCCCATCACCCGCGAGCGCTACAGCCGCGACCCGCGCCAGGTGGCCAGGAAGGCCGAGGCGTACCTGAAGGCGTCCGGCCTCGCCGACACGGCCTACTTTGGGCCGGAGGCCGAGTTCTACATCTTCAGCGATATCCGCTACGACACGACGCCGAACTCGGGCTACTACTTCATAGACAGCGAGGAAGGCATCTGGAACTCGGGCCGTGACGAGAAGCCCAATCTCGGCTACAAGATCCGCTATAAGGGAGGCTACTTCCCCGTTCCGCCGTCGGACTCGCTGCAGGACCTGCGAACCGAGATGATGCTGACCCTAATCGAGACCGGGGTCGAGAGTGAAATCCAGCACCACGAGGTCGGCACAGCCGGACAGAGCGAGATAGACATCAAGTACGGCCCGCTCCTCCAGACGGCCGACGCGCTGATGAAGTTCAAGTACGTGATCAAGAACGTGGCGTACCAGAACGGCTACACAGTCACCTTCATGCCCAAGCCCCTCTTCCAGGACAACGGTTCCGGTATGCACTGCCATCAGTCGCTCTGGCTAGACGGCCGCAACGTCTTCTACGATGAGAAGGGCTATGCCGGGCTGTCAGAGAACGCCATCTACTACATCGGCGGCCTGCTGAAGCATGCGCCGGCGATACTCGCCTTCGCCGCGCCGTCAACCAACTCCTATCGTCGGCTGGTGCCCGGCTACGAGGCGCCTATCAACCTCATCTACTCGCAGCGCAATCGCTCGGCGTGTATCCGCATCCCCATGTACTCCAAGTCGCCGAAGGCGAAGCGCATCGAGTTCCGGGCGCCCGACCCATCGGCCAATCCGTACCTGGCCTTCCCGGCGATGCTCATGGCAGGCCTCGACGGCATCGAGAACAAGATCCTTCCTCCCGACCCGATTGACAAGGACCTCTACGAGATGGAGCCTGAGGAGCGGCACGGAATCAAAATGACCCCCGGCAGCCTGGCGGAGTCTCTTGACGCGCTCGAGGAAGATCACGACTTCCTGCTAAAGGGCGGGGTCTTCACTCCCGATCTGATCAGCGAGTACCTTGCCTACAAGCGCAAGAACGAGGTGGATGCCGTGGCGCTGCGCCCGCATCCGCACGAGTTCTACCTGTACTACGACGTCTGACGCCGGCCCCGACTTCGCCGATGCAATGCGGCCCGCGCCGTTTGGTGCGGGCCGCTGCATTCATGGGTCCGTGTATAATGCGCTTGGGAGAGGTGTGGAGCCATGACAGTGACCGCCGACAATGTCATCACAAGCAGGCAGATGTCCTTCGAGGAGTTCCTCAAGCTCGAGGGCCACTATGAGTATGTGAACGGAGAGGCAGTGCTGATGTCGCCTGTAACTGACGAGCATAATGTCCTGACCGCGTTTGTCTTGAGAGTCCTCGGCGAATATGTGGAGCTAAGGGAGCT
>JBBIQU010000080.1:0-18810 GCA_037442185.1 Chthonomonadales bacterium
TGGGATCGCCCCTCACCCTGGCCCTCTCCCCGCGAGCGGGGAGAGGGGACAATGCCTGTGCCGCGTCCGCTCGAGAGGCTCACGATCTCCCCGCAAGCGAGGAGATGGGATCGGTGCGGCACAAGACCCGCCCGGTCTTTCGCCCTTCAGCCTTCAGCTTTCGAGCTTCAGCCTTCGCCCTTCAACCTTCAGCCTTCAGCGCTCAGCGCTCAGCCCTCAGCCCTCAGCCTACCGTACCTTCGCTGCCAGTCGGTTGGCTTCGGCTTTATCTTCCGGTGTCAGCGATTTGAGCGCTCGAACGGACTTGAGCACCTCTCTGGCTTCGTCCATCTTGCCCTGGGAGCAGTAGAGCTCCACAAGCCGCAGATAGGGAACCGCGTAGTCAGGCGACATCTTGATGGCGTCGCGGTAGTTGGCCTCGGCATTCTCGAAGTCCTGCTGGCTGTAAGCGTCGTCGCCTTCCTGCTTCATCTTAATGGCTGCTGAGCGCTTTTCGTCCGCGGTCATGGCGGTTGGGGCGCCGGAACCGTCGGCTGCGCCACGTCGTCCCAAGCTCACTTGCCTCGGCTGGAACGTCTGCTTGATGCCGCTCACGAGCTGTTTGGCGAGACCGGCAGGACTCAAACCCCACTCGCGGGCGAACTTGGGGTCAGCAGTGATTACGTAAGGAGAGCCGTCCGTGGCCTTCGGGATGTCGCCGGCCTTGAGGCCAGAAACGGTAACAACGATAGCCTTGTTGGCCTTGCCAACTCTGAGCCGCTGCCACCAATTCGGGTCGGCCGAGTGAACCTTCTGAAGACGATCTGCGACCGCCTGAGCGCGTTTGCCCACGGGCCAGCCGGGCATGGCGCTGACGACCTCAACGATGCGCGACCGTCGGCCCGCAACGGTCATGTCAACTACGCCGAAGCGCTTGCCGCCAGGCGTCGCTATCTCATAGGCGCGAAACTGAGGCTGATCGGCGCGTCCAGCCGAAGCAAACCCGACGAGGGCTGCCGCCAAGCCGATTCCCAAGACAAACCTTGACATGGAGTACTCCTCCCCCCAGCGGCAACTTCACCTGGGCGCTGCCGCGTTCTTGCTGTATTGCATTGTTCCGGCACGCCGCACTTTGGCGCGTGCCGCCTGTCGTACATCAGACTAGACGGTCAGCCGTGGCCGATCGGTTCCCCTTTGACCGTTCGATCGCAAGGGTATCTCGACCGAACGATGGTGCCAATACGTAGTACTACGCATTTGAGGAGTTGTCAACCGGTTCATTCGCGCTGATCTCGATGCGTCACTCGGCTTGCCCGCTCACCCAGATGGACCCATCGGGTCCCACGGCCACCGCATAAGGGCTCACGATGCTCTCCAGCGGAATCCGCCGCTCCATACGGCAGTCCGGGCTGAGGACTTTGATATCGCAGGAAGCTCGGCATGGGACATAGATGCGGCCTGAGGAGTCGGTGGCAAGCTGGGCGGCGCCAATCCCCGGACCGGCATACATGCGCAGTGGCTGACCGTCTTGCGCAAATGCTTCGATCGCGCCTCGGCCACGCTGGACCCTGTTGACCAGGATGGTTCCGTCCGAGGTCACGGCCAGCCCTGCATAGCGCGCGTCAGGTCCAACCGAGGCAATCACAGTGTCCTGCGAGCCGTCAGCGCCAATCCGAACGACGTGTGAGCCGCGATGACCGCCGGCGGCTGCGTAGACCTCGCCGGTTCCGGAGACCGCTAGCTGCTCGGCGCGCACAGAGGCGAACGGTGACACTCTAGCGCCGCCTTCGTCGAACGCCAGGATCGCTTCGGTGAGCGTTCCCGATGTGACCAGCAGACGTCCTCTGCCGTCGAATGCGAGCGAACGAGCATCCGTAAGGCGTGTCTCGACTGAGATGGCTCCGGTGAAAGTGCGCTCGGTCGCAGGTGCGGCTGTCCCTTCGGCAACATACTCAACGATTTCGGCGGTGTTCAGCTCGTGCTGCGACAGCGATTCATTGATGACGTAGACGGCGCCGGGTCGGAAGCCATGCGCCGCGGACTGCGGCGAAGCGATCGTGAGACCACGAGCTTCGCGCAACCGATCACCCCCGAAGGCGGCCATCAGGCGTCCGCTCGGGTCGAGCCTGCAGACCACTCCCACCATGGGTGCATCGGGCGATGCATCGCTTCCTATGGCGGCGCCAGCCGAGGCTGCAGCCAGCATGAGTAAGAGGCCGAACTGCGCCAGTTGTCGTAGCGAGCGTCCGCCTGGAATCGCTTCCACACTGGGCACCTGCGCCAGGAAGCGGTGGAAGGTGCTGAAGTCGCGAAGGTCGCGGTTTGCCGCCGCTCGCACAAACCCGACCGCATCCAGATCGAGGTACCCGAGTGCGACGGCTTTGGCAACCGCCTGCATCGGTTTGTTGACGCCCAGACGGCGGTATATCCGTTCCATGTGAGTGCTTACGGTGCGTTGCGATATGCCAAGGCGTTCGGCAATGTCCGACTGCGGCAGATCCTGGCTGGCCTCGCGCAGCATCTCCACTTGACGCGGTGTCAGGATGGGCTTGCCCTGGGGATCGAGGCATACAGGCGGCTTGCGTCCGGGCAGAAATCGTCCGAAGAGCAATGCGAGCGCTTCGCCGTCGCCCAGCGCATCGGAGAAACTGGACACGGCCAATGGGCGGTCCGGCCTTTCGGCAAGCCGCATCGCAGCATGGCGTGCGATGTCCACCAACCAGCCGAAATCGTCGGTAGCGACTTCGTCGCGAGAGCTGACGGCATGGGGGGCGCGGGAGCGCAGCCTGTCGGCCTCGCGGAACGGCAGCGCGAGTTGTTCTCCTGTCAGCAGCAGGCCGGTCACGATCGCACTATCGTCCGCCGCATCCAGCAGATTGCCGATTCGACCCGCTACCGCCGACCTGACGGTCTCGGGTTCAGTTACGGCCTTCTGTCGTTGCGCGCCGTGAGGCGCCCGGGCCAAGTGTCGTTGACCGCGTATGTTAGGCTGCATCGTCCACCGGCTTGGGGCCAAGATCGGCGAGAGCCCTGGCGGCGCGGGAAGGTGTCACCTCTGGCTGTCCGTTTGTCCCGGCCAAGCCGTCCAAGGCAGCCGGAGTCGGCCAATATCGGCCCGCTGAACCGGATAGATGACATACAGGGCATCCTCCCAGCGCTTGAGGTCGTCCCGAGGCCTGAGGCTCTGTCGCTCCGAGTAAGGCTTCTGCAGTCCGGAAGCCACCTTGTTCTTTTCGCTCGTCTGCTGAACCAGTGCCGCCAGAACCGATCCTGCCTTCTCGATGACATCGGGTAGGCGAGCGCCTCCTTCCGGCAACTCATCAATCCCCTTGAGCAGGGAATACGTGAAGAAGCCGTTCTGGAACACCTCGTTCTGATAGGCAACAGCCAGCTTCGGATCCGTGGTCACGTTCTCGTTGGCCTGCTCGCCCTTCTGGCACGAGAATAGAGCAGAGGCCACAACGGCTCCGTCATCGCTCCTTAGTTGCGGCGGCAAGGCGTCGAACACGGCCTTGGTACCGGTGCGGCAGGCATCGTAGATGCACATAACGGTGGCAGGGGTCTCCTTCGATCCCCAGGTCACCGAAGCCTTGATGCGGGTCGGCCATTCGTACACGTACAGTTTGGCGGGCGCACGGGCTTCGTCGTCTGCCATGATCAGGTGGTCCACGTTGAGCGCGCCGCTCGTGCCTTCCAGTGATGCCGGCACGTTGGTGCCGTGACCTGCAAAGAAGACCAGTGCGTGGATTGCCTTGCGGGCGCGCACTACGTTGAGGAAGCTCTCGAATGCCCTGTCAACATACTTCTTGCTCACCAAGCCGTTGAGCTGGCCTGTGCGGCGCACCTCGGACAAATCGTTCGGTGTTTCGCTTTTCGGGTTCTGGAGACCGTTGGTCTTCACCTCAGGCGTGCCGGTGTCATTGCGCCCCGTAACGTAGATGATGTTCTCCGGCGCGTAGCCTTTCTCGATAAGTTTGGCGCGGAGCGACATGGCATCATCGGCCGCATGCTCGAGCGGGGGCTGACCGGACGTCTTGGGATAGTAATTGATCCCGACAATGAACGCTGCGGCGCGCGGCGCGATGCGAACGGGTACATCCTGGACAGCAGGTGTCTGGGCCGAGTCGGTGCTGTCCCACAGCTGGACTCTTATCGTGTATCTGCCCATCTTGAGCTTGCCGGCAGGGATGGCGATCCCATCCAGCGGCGGCGCGAGGGGCGTGCGTTCGGTGCCGTCCACCTTGTTCCCGCGCGAGTCGAGAACGGACCACGCCATCAGCTTGGCCTGTGGGCTGTCGTATTCGATCAGGATATCGTCGTTCCGGCCCGCCGCATTGGCGCTGAAGACCAGAGAACGCTTGCCGGTGCCATCATCGCAGTAGACGTAGTCTGGCTTACGGAAGTTGAACGCCACCGCGGATGCGGGCAGGTCAAGCTGGACTTCTTGCTCATCGCGCGCGATCTTACCGTCAGCGCCCGTTGCTTCGGCGACGATCTTGAGCGCGCCCTGTTTGCCGGGAAGGCCGGCCAGGGAGAAACGCCATTCGCCGCCGCTTCGCGAACCGGTGAGCGTCCGATCGCCGGCCTTAACGGTTACTGCTTCAGCCCAACTCTGGACCCGAACTGCGGCCGACTCGGACATGACGAAGCCCTGCGGTTTCTTCACCAATGCGACGCCTTCAACTGCGAGCTTCGGCGCCGTTGCAGAGGCGAGGGCGGATTGTGCAGCCGCTGCGTCCGGAGTGTCGGGTCCGCCCGAGGCCTTGAGCGCCTCGACATAGGCGGCAGCCCGCTTCGCTGCCGCGCCGGCGGTGGCGAGCGCATCGGCTGCGCGCTTGTCTTTCTTGACGGCCTCAACCGCGGACTTCGCGAACGAGGCAAGCTGCTGGGCGCGTCTTCCTGCCATAGCCATCAGCCATGCAGGAGGAGACAGAGGTGGTTCAACCTTGGCGGAGCGCAGGAAGGCCGCGTGGCCCTTGAGAGCGTCCGACACTTGATCGAGGGAGCCCGGCGTCAGAGGCACAGCGAGTTGAACCGGTGTCTGGCCGGCGCCTGGATAGGATATCATCGCGGTCAGACGCACCGAACCCGACGGCGCCGATGGAACCGTGACGCACTCAATGGTCGCCGTGCCTTTGGCCGCATCGGCGCCCGGCGTGACGAACGCATCGAGCGGCGCGCCTATCTCGATGTCATCGAGCCTGATGCTGTGAATCGTGCGACCGAGGACAAGGCCCGTCGCCTCGACGCGCATCCAGAGGATGCCTTCCTCGGCATTGTAAGCGGAGGCGAGGACCTTGAGTGCAACCGGCGTTTTCTGAAGGCGCTCCATTTCCTCGGCAGCCTCTCGGGCCTTCTGAGCTTCGCGGGCCTTACGTTCGGCCTCCTCACGTTCCTTCTGCTCCTTGGCTCGCTGGGCAGCCTCTCGTGCTTCGCGCTCGGCCTGGGCCTTTCGCTGGCGTTCCTGTTCGGCTTCGATCTGCGCCTGGATCTGACCAATCCTGGCGTTGAGGTCGTCATCGCGCTGAACGGCCTTGGCGAGGATGCGCAGGTTATTGAGGTACTCAATCGCCTCGTTGCTTGCGCCTTCGGGAGCTCGTCTGAGCCTGTAGTCATAGATGTCGCTCAGGATGGCCGCCGCCTCGCGGGTGCGCTCCGGATCCGTAAGCGCCCCAAGATACGCGCGCTGTCCTGCCTCGAGGTCCCCCCTGGCAAGCTCGCGCTGATAGTCGGTGATCTTGGCGAGTCTCGGATCGTCCTTGGCAATGGTTGGCGCGTCCGCTGCCCATGGTATTCGGATGTCCTGAGCATCTCGGACCGTTGCGGCTCCGACGGTGACCCCTTCACCGATGCCTGTCCAGGGCACCAGGAAGACGAACCTTGCCGGTTTCTCCGGACCCGCCGGTTCGGTTTCCACAGGGACCACCGAACGGGGATATGGTACGCCGTTGAGCGACAGCCGGGTGACCCTGTCAGCGTAGTCGCGTGCCTCTATTTCCACGAGCGAGACCAGGTCGTTGACCTTGAGGAAGCGTCCGGAGACCACCGGCGTCGTCTGCGACACGACGCGGATTTCCTCCGGCGGCAGAGGCGACTTGCCGCGCGTGATCGTAATCCGTACACGCGTTTCTGCGTTCGGCTGAACCCGAAACCGGGGGACCGAAACGTTGCGGTCGCCTGCAGCCGCCACCGTCTCCTCGTGGAGCCTTCTGGTCCCTGCGCCGTCTACCGCCTCAACCTTGATGCTGTCTCCGGGGCGCACGCGCTGCGCCGTGAACGATAGGTCGGTAACGAATACGTCGGTGACTGTCCTGGTGCGGCCTGCGACGGCGATCGTCGGCTGCGGGATGTTCCATAGCACAATCTGGCCGGCGTACGTGACGCTTTCCTTGGTCAGCGGATCGTCCAGAACGAGCTTCAATGTTGACGGCTCGGGTTTCTCCTCAAGGTCTACTCGAATGTCGAAGGGACCCGACACCTGGTTCTGGACGGCGTTCTGTATATGCTGGCCGGAAGCTGCGTCAACAACCCTGACCGTTACAGGAGAGAGCGCCTCAACTGCACCTGCGATTACTTTCGTCCGGCCTTCGGATTGCCAGTCTGCCCGCTCGGTGACGAGCCTGAAGGACGGCTTCGATCGCGTCAGCTCCGCGTCGAGCACTGCCTGCGCGCTCTTGCCGAGCACTTCGAGATACCCGGACTTGCCGACGATATCTTCAACGTCAGCCTGCTGGTCAACGCGCTCGAGCGCTGCAGGCGGCAGCTTGCGAAGCCGCTGGAGGTCGAGCATTTCGGCTGCGACACTGAGGCCGGCGGCATCGGCCTCGCCCGCGGCTCTCGCCAGCTCCAAAGCAAGCCGTCTGCGCGCCAGCGCCGCCGCAATCGCCATGCGGCGAAAGAAGGGCGTGTCGTAGACGGCACTCAGCTGACGGGACTTGCGCTTGGTCGGGCCTGCCCCATCTTCCTCGGATGCGCCGTGCCAGAGGGACTCATGGACGGCCGTGTAGTATGCGTACTTGCGGTTGGGATCTTTCGCCCGTTGCGCCGCCATCCAGGAGCAGTATGCCCGTGCCAGATTGGGGAAATACCCGCCTATGAGAGCATCGCCGGTGATCGTACCGCCCGGCGGCAGTACCTTGCCGCTGGCAGGTTCATCGTAGCTCTGGATGAGGAGGCGCGCGGTCTCGGCATGCGCAGCGAAGCGCCGTTCGGCTTCCTCTTCGGTGATCTGGGCCCGGTTGTCGCTGTTGCGGGTCGCCACCATGGCCTGTCGAAGCGCTTGCCAGGCTTCCCTGACCTGTCCAGGCGTCGGACGGCCTTGCTGCTGGCCGGCAGCCTGCAGTCCGATCGCACTGAGAAGCGCTGCGAGGGCGAGTGTGCATCCCAGACGACTGAAGGAAGGAGACACAGCGCCACTTGCGGCGGCCGGTCGAATGCCCGATCCCAGACGTTGACACATTGCAGAGAACTCCGTACGGCGAAAGGCAAACGCCATCGCCGGCTTGTGGGCCGGCGATGGAGTGTGCCCGGTCTATACGACTATACGTATTACGGGTTGGTTTCCGATGCGCGGCCGCCGGATGCGGGCCGATCATCGCCACCTGCCGTGCGCACGACAGCGTCCAGCGCCATCTGGAACGTGATGTTGGCGAACCAGACTTTGGACTTGGTGAAGTACTCGACGGTCGGTTCGATGGTCAGCACTTTGGCGTCATTCTCGCCCTTGCGAATGAACGCAATGCCGCCCGACAGCACGTTCTCGCTGAATGCGTAGCGGACTGCCGACTCGTTAGTCCGGAAGCCCAGCCGAATGGGGGTCTCGTAGCGCCGTTCTTTCGGGATCGAGAACAACGGCTTCGCGGGTATCCATTCGATGCCCAGATGGACATTGGTGACTGCCTTGCGGAAGTCGGTCTGTTCTTCGCTGTTGGCGCTGCCGAAGCGCTGGACCTCACCGGCGATCACCACGCGGCCGCGCTCGCCGCCGGATTCCGCTCCCTGCGGGAGGAAGCTGTTGTAGGCAACGCCCAGCGACATGCGGTCGGGAATCTCGGAAACGGTGCTTGCGCCGAAGCCCATTCCGCCGAGGTTGGCGCCCGAACGGTAGCACGCGGCGAACGACCACGTTGTCGAACTCACCGACAACGGCTTGCCGTCGGGACCTGGAGGAGCATCGGCAAGTCCTGGCTGGGAGGGAACGCCGGTCTGGTAGTACACGCCGGCCACGAAGCCGTCACCGTTGCCTCTGTCAACGCGCTGGGTGTCCGTGATCGAGGTGACCTGCTGATTCAGCGTTTGGTCCCATGCGGTCGTGTTGGTCTGATGCTCGCTCTGGAAGTCGGCTGTGACGCGGTAATAAGCGACGCCTGCGCCGAGAGTGCCGACCCGGTTGCGGAGCGGCGTCCACTGGTGCCCGTAGGCTACGGTGAGATAGGAGTTGCGCATGAGCTGGAAGTCATGGTCCGTAGTCTGCGAGAACGTGGTGAGGTCAGACAGTGATCCGACGGTGCGGATGCGCGTTGCGTCAAGGTTGAAGTAACCGCCGAGCGTATAGCTGACCCCGATGGTGCCTGCGCTTCCCGACCGTTGGTCGGAAAGCGGATAGACGAAACTGGCGAAAGTCGGCTGCAGGCCTCCGGCCTTCCGGTCGAGCGCTTGCGAGAAGGACTCTGCTCCGGTGAGCGTAGGCCTGAAGTAGTTCACGTGACTGGTGGTTTCGAGGCCGGGCCGGAAATGAAGCATCATCTGGCGACGCCCGAGTACGCCGAGACGCCCGGGATTCCAGAACGTCGCGCTGGGGTCGTCAGCGATGGCTGAGTAGGCGTTGCCCATGGCCACCGACCGCGAGCCCACTCCCAGCGTCTGAAGCAGGTCTGGACCGACGGTGCCGAACTCCTCGGTCGTATCGCCGAAACCCGCTACGGGCGCGCTCACCACCAGCACGGCTGCCACGCCAACCCATATGCGTCGGATCAGCCCTAAGGATCGGTTGTTCATTGATGGTGTCTCCTTGTTTCTTGCCGCTGCATGTTGGGGGCCGAGGCACGCGCGGCCCCCGTTGCATTACCGGGTGAGCGAAACCCGGAACTTGATCTGGTCGTTGGTCCCGGCGTTTCCAATGACGTCGCCGGCTCCGGTCAACTGGATCGTGTACTCCTTGCCGTACGAGTAGCCGGTCCTGAGGATGGGCAACTGCCAGATCACCATATAGCCGTCATCGGCGCTACCCGATACGGTCGCTGAGCCGTGGAGCTGGTCAACGAGATTGGGTTTGGTGAGCGCATCGGCCAGCGAAAGCGGGAAGCTGCCGGATGGACCCTGGACCGTAACGGTTACCGCCGGTGCGTTGAGGTCACCGCCAGAGCTGGGCAGCTTCTTCAGCGGCGCGCGGGCGCCAGAAGGCTCGATGGGCGCGTGGTCCACTCGGAAGATGAGCGTGAGGATGGAACCCATCGCAACGGACGGCGGCAGAGTCGTGCCCGGAATGGGCGATGTGATCTTGATCTGCGGGCCGGTGTTGTCCGCGATGACGGTCTTCACAGCCGTCGTGGCATGGAGGATTCGATCGCGAGCGGTGAGCTGCAGGTCAACGGCCCCGACGACTGTGGTTGTGTCCCACGGAACCGAAATCGCGCCGGCTGTCGTGCCCGTCGCCAGCTGCACGCTCTGCGCCAACAGCTTCCAATCTTTGAAGAAGGTGTCGGCCACCGTTCCGGTAACAGTAACTGCCCCCTTGACGTACACTCGGGAACCGACGGTGATGCTGGGCGTCGGGTTGTCGAGCGAGGCAGTCGGGCGGACGTTGTCGGCGAGAACCGACACCGTCTTCTCTGCAGTCAGTCCGACCTTGTCTGTGGCCTTGAGCCGGAATGTGTGTGGCCCTTCGCCGGTGGTCGTGTACGACTCGGAGATGCCTCCCGGCTGTGTGTCGGTCACGTTCAGTCCTGGATCGTTATCATCGGTCAACTGCCAGTTGAGCAGGTTCGACTCGATGATGCTGCCGACGAGACGGATGACGCCTTCCACGAAGAAGTCGGCGCCGTCCTGGACCTTCGGCAGGGCATCAATGGTCACCACAGGCGGGGTGTTGTCAACCGTAACGGCGACGGTAGCTTCGCCGGTATTGCCCGACTGATCGGTGACAACAAGCTTCAGCACGTGGGCGCCGTCGCCGACGGGGCTCCAACCAACGGATACGGGAGACGGAGACGAGCCCGACGCGAACAGTACGCCGTTGTCGAACCACTCCCACTTGAGCAGGTTGATCTCCGTGAACGTACCACTCACGGTTGTCGGCGCCTTGACAACCGCTCCGGCGGCAGGCGACGTGATCGCGGGGACCGGCGCAGTGTTGTCAACCGTCACGCTGACGGCATCAGCCGCAGCCACGTTGTTGTTCAGAGCCTTGTCGGTAGCAAGCACCTTAATGACATGGATGCCGTCGGCGACGCCGGTTGTGTCCCAACTGAAGGCAACGGTGCTTCCCGACCGAATGCCGGGGGGCGTGAGAAGCGAGCCGTCAAGGTTGATCTGGTACTTGTCGGGATTCACATCCGTGATCGTCGCATTGATAGGCGTCAGTCCTCGGACGAATGAGCCCAGTGCCGGCGAGGTCACCTCAACGGTCGGGACAGTGTTGTCCACCGTAACGATGACGGATGCATCAACAGATTGTCCGAGGGTGTTCTTGGCAGTCAGCTTGAGGGTATGGCGACCATCTTTGCCGGTCGTGTCCCAGTCGAAGTCGAAGGACCCGTTCGTGCCGCCTTCGGTCAGTTTGGACGGCGTTGAGTCCAGATCATGCAGCTCCCATTTGTCGAGTGCATCCACCGCTACCGTGAACTTAATCTTGTGGGTGCCCTTGACGTAAGCTCCGTCTGGTGGATCGGTGATCGTCACCGAACCTGTTTTCACGACTGTCACAGTGATCGTGTCGGCCGTCGCCGCATTGGTGAGACCCGCCTTGTCTGTGGCGAGTATCTTCAGAGTACAGACGGTCGAGGCCGGGATCGGGTTGGTGTCCCAGAGCGCCGACACCTCGGTTGTGGTGCCCGTAGCGCCCGGAATGTCCACAAAGCCTCCGCCGGTATCCACCTGAATCTTCCAGCTGTCAAGGTTGCACTCGGCCACAGCGCCGGTGATCTGAACAATGCCCGTGACGAAGTCGCCATTGGCTGGCTTCGTGAATGCGACCGTCGGGAGCGTATTGTCCACCGTGACGGTTACGGTGCCTTCACCCTCGTTACGTTGCGCGTCGGTCGCCACAACCTTGAGGGTGTGCAGTCCGTCAGCGGCCAGCGTCGTGTCCCACGTATGAGCGAATGCCGAACCGACGCCCTGCGTTACGAACGTGCCGTTGTCGTAGAGCTTCCACGTGTCGGGTGCCGTGTCGGTGACGGTACCGGCGATGGATACGCTCGAACCCGTCACAAATGCCGACGGCGCCGGTGAGGTGAATGCGACAGCGGGCGCGGTGCGGTCAGTGGCAACGGTGAACCAGCCGACTTCCGGGTCGCGTCGCTCGTTGCCCGCATTGTCGCGTGCCGTTACGGCGACATTCATGGACCCTTCCACGGCTGTCTCATATTCGGCGTACCAGGTCACGTCGTTATAGTAATCGGCGCCGTAGGTCAAGGTTGCCGGCACGACTACGGTCGAGCCGCCGCCCGGAGGCGTTATCTCTACGGAGACGCTGTCAATGCCCGAGGCGGCATCGGAGAACTTGCCGGTCAAGGCGACCACGTTCTTGCGTGGGAACGTGGCAGAGACAGCTTGCTTGCGGACCGGAGCCGTCGGGTCAATGATGATGCGGCGCTGGAAGATATTCGATTTCAGGCCGCCCGGGGCCGACCGGTAGGTCACGCCAATGGCTTCCATGCGTTCGCGAAGCCCTGGGCCAACAGGGTCATTGCCGAGGACGAACAGGGCCGGTATTGCGGTTCCCCCAAGCGTGTGTACGTTGAACTTCTCCAACGTGGTCGGCGTGTAGACCTGGTTGACACTGGTCGGCGATGACAGCGTGATCTCACCAATCACCTTGCCGGCGCCGGCGTCGCCTCGGACGAGGACGGCAAGCACCAATGGCTGAGATGGATCGCCGAGCGTCGCGCCCTTGCCTGCGAAGAGCCCGGATATCACCGAACTGGGTAGGACATCAATGGAGCCTCCCGGCAAAGCCGTGCGGACTTTGACGAGCGCCTGCACCGGCGTTCCCGCCACGCCGGCGAGGTACGGAGTGGCCACAACCTTGACGCTGTCGCTTGGAGCGACCGACGAGAGGTCCCAGAGCCACTCCCATGTCGCGCCCTTCACCGTGGCCCAGGATTCCGGCCCATCGTTGATGGACACGCCGACGGCGTCTGCCTGATGGCAAGTGCCGTTGATCAGGTACACCTGCGGCGAGACGTTGGTGTTGATGATCGCTCCGTCGAACGGGTTGACCAACCGGAGTGTCGTCGCGGCCAAAGCCGCGTTCGACGCTAGAACGGACAGAGCGAGAGCCAGGAGTGGGACCAGTGCGCGTGTCGAGTGGCCCCGCGATCTGGCACGCGACGAGCTGCTGGTAAGCATTTGTGCCCCCTTTCGGTAGCTAGTGCGCGGATGGACCCCGCGCCACTGTTCTTGACCCCATCGGGTCAGCAGTATTCCATGCCTGCGACAAGCTGGACGAGCGCCGCAGTAGGCCGCATATCGGGCCTCGATGAGGACGCCCACGATGTGCGCAAGAGTATGAATCTCGCGCGCGTCGAGTAACGACATGTATCTACGGTAAACGGGTAGGCGATTCCTCCTTATTCGTGCAGGATTTCCGATTCGAAGGTTGAAGGCTGAAGGATGAGGGACCAGGCCAGATGGTTGGGCGCTCAAGGAACAGGAAGAACCCAGCGAGTGCGGCAGCGTAGAATCGTATCAAGGGCCGATGACAGCCGAAGGCCCGGCGTGGCGTGAACTTCGGTCCGCTGATCACCGGTTTCGTGCTGCGGTGGCTCCCCTGCACCGAAGGCCCGCAGCGTGTTTGCGAAGGAGATTGGCATGCCGAAGGAGATGGATATCCCGACAACGATGCAGGCCATCCGTTGCCATGGACCGGGCGACTATCGCCTCGAGGAGGTCGCGGTACCACGGCCGGGTCCCGGAGAGGCGCTTATTCGAGTGGAAGCGTGCGGCGTATGTGCGTCGGATGTGAAGTGCTACGTTGGAGCCCCGCTCTTCTGGGGCGATTCATCCCGGGCCGCGTATGTCGAGCCGCCGGTCATACCGGGCCACGAGTTCATCGGGCGTGTTGTGGCGCTTGGGGACGGGGCCGGCACCAAGTGGGGAGTGTCGGAGGGCGATCGGGTCATATCCGAGCAGATCGTGCCGTGTCGGACTTGCCGCTACTGTATGCGCGGTGAGTACCACCTTTGCCGGGAGAACCTCATCTACGGGTTCCGGCAGGCGGTGCAAGGGGCCATGGCCGAGTACATGCTTTTTCCCGCAAATGCTCTGGTGCACACGGTTCCCGATGCTCTTCCATTGAGGAAGCGGCGCTCATCGAACCGCTGGCATGCTCCATGCACGCCGTCGAACGATCAGGCGCGGCCCTCGGTGACGTCGTTGTGATCGCCGGAGCAGGCACCCTGGGACTTGGCATGGTTGCCGCAGGACGTCTGCGCAATCCGGCGTGCCTCGTGGTACTTGACCGGTTCGATCATCGGCTGGCGGTTGCGCGGGGTCTGGGCGCCGACATTGCGCTGAATGTGGCCTCAACTGATCCCATGACCGTCATTGGCCTGCTCACCGACGGCTACGGATGCGACGTGTACATTGAGGCCACGGGCCATCCGGACGCAGTGAACGCCGGACTAAGGCTGCTGCGGAAGGGGGGCGTCTTCGTCGAGTTCTCGGTGATGGCTCGAGAGACCTCAACCGACTGGACGATCATCGGCGATTCGAAGGAGCTGACCATCTACGGCGCGCACCTCGGTCCTCGATGCTATGAGAAGGTCATCCACTATCTCGGTGCGGGGTTGCTTTCGACTGCGGGCATCGTGACACACCAGCTGCCGTTGGCTGAGTTCCAACGCGCTTTCGAACTCGTTCACGAGGGCGGCAACTCCATCAAAGTTCTGTTGCGGCCATAGACATATGACATACGATCTTCTCGTGATTGGCGCAGGTCCGGCCGGGTGCGCTGCCGCTGCCTGCGCCGCGCTTGGCGGACTGCGCGTGGCCCTTGTGGAACGACGGCGCATTCCGCGCCACAAGACGTGCGGGGGCGGGGTGCCCGCAACGGTTCAGCGCTACTTCGATGGCCTGGATCTGGCGGGCCTGGCGGATGTGCCGATCCGGAAGATGCGGCACACATGGCGGTACACGACCGGCTTTGCGGCGGATTTGGGCAGCGACGAAGAGCCCGTTCGCCTCTACTGTGTCCGCAGAGACAAACTCGACGCAGGCCTCGCCGCCCATGCCGCACGCTGCGGCGCCGACGTGCTGGATGGGGTTACTGTGCGTGACGTGGACGTAGGTGATGCCGCAGTTGACGTGCGCGGCAACCTGGGCGGCGACGGGGCATTATGGAAGGCTTCTGCTGAGTTCGTGATCGGTGCCGACGGGGCGACCGGGTCTGTCGGCAAGAGCGCCGGCTTGTCGCCGCGACGTACGGCGGCGATCGCGATGGAATACGAGTTGCCCTACGACTGGTCTCGCTATGCCGGCGGCGCCGAACCTGACGCGATCCATCTCGTATACGGAACGGTGCGCAATGGGTATGTGTGGGCCTTTCCCAAGGCAGACCACTTCAACATTGGGGCCGGCCTGTTCCGCGGCTCGCACGAACCGAGCGGAACTCATCTGAGCGCCGAGCTTGAGACGGCTGCCCTTGAGATGGCTCGAGCGCTGGGCATTCAGACCGCTCCGGACCGCTCGTGCTTGCACTATCACCCGGTCCCCGTGTGGGCGGGGCGATGCAGACTGCAGCATCGGACCGGCCGCGTACTGCTGGCAGGCGATGCTGCCTCGCTTGTCAATCCCCTGTTCGGCGACGGGATTCTGAATGCCGTGAGGTCTGGCGTCCTGGCGGCTCAGGCCGTCATCAACGGGCGAACGTTAAGCTACACCGAAGATATCTACGCCGAAATCGGACGGGATCTCGATGCGGCAGAGCGTGTGGCGCGGTTGTTCTACTCGGTGCCGGAAGTGTGTTTCCGCTTGGGCGTGATGCGGCCCTCGGCATCGCGGACCGCGGCTCGCCTGCTATGCGGCGAGCTGCGGTACCGGGATGTGTCGTCGCTCGCTTTGCGTCGGCTGGGGTCGGCCGTGCGCAGATCGGTAATGGGTAGAGGCGAAGCTAAGGAGTCCAATCTGCCGTGAATATGTCGGTGTGACGGCTCGGCCCGTTCCGGTTTGAACACCAGACCAGTTTGCGGCCGTCCCTGCTGAACATCGGGAAGCAGTCGAACTCGTTGCCGTAGGTGATCCGCTCGAGACCAGTGCCGTCAAGCCTTATGGTGAACAACTCGAACTTACGCTTGTCGGGATCGTGATGGTTGCTCGAGAAGATCACCGACTTGCCGTCAGGCGTAAAGTACGGTGCAAACGCAGCGCCGCCCAGCTTGGTCACCTGTCGTGGGTTTGTTCCATCGGAACGGGCCACCCAGATCTCCATGCGACTCGGTCGGACCAGCTCCTGAGCGAGAAGCGCGCGGTACTCATTCCGCTCTGCGGTCGTCTGCGGGTACCACGCCCGCCACGCGATCATGGAGCCGTCGGGCGAGAACACCGGCCCGCCATCGTAACCAAGGCGGGAAGTGAGCCGGCGGATGTCGGTGCCGTCCGGCTTCATGGAGTATATGTCGAGGTCTCCATCAACCGTTGAAGTGAAGAGGACGCGCTTGCCGTCCGCAGAGACGGTCGCCTCCGCGTAGTATGCCGTCTCCTGTCCCGGCTGGATCTGCTTTGGCAGAATGGGGCGGAGGTTGGACCCATCGGCTCTGGCCCGGTATATGGCATAGCGGTTCCAGACGGGCCAGACGTAACCCTTGGATCGGTCCGGCGGTTCGGGCGGCACCGACCCGTGACCGTGCGTTGACGCGAACAGGATTTCTGTGTCGCCCTTCAGGAAGAAGCCACACGTGCAGCGGCCCGTGCCGGTGGACACGCGACGCTCGTTGGTGCCGTCGGCATCGAGGACGAACATCTGGTCGGCAGGCATGTCCCCGCGTCGCGCCTGGCAGATAAGTCGCCGCCCGTCGAAGCTCCAGTACGCTTCGGCATATCCTCCAAGTGTCGTAACTTGCCTCACATTGGAGAGATGCGTCTCGCGCGGATCGTGGACCGCCTGAAGGGGACCAGCGCCATCGCCCTGGCCCAGCATCCCATACGAGATCGTGACCAGGGCTAAGGCGCCGACAAGACTTCCGACTCTTCGGAACAGCATTGAGCGAGACCTCAACCGCACGTGCGCCGATCTCACCGGCGGCTTTCGGCCAGGGTGAGCGAAACCGTCACTTCCTGACCGTTCCGCTTGACCGTGACTGAGACCTTCTCGCCGACCTTGAGCGAAGCCAGAGCGGCCATGTACTCCTCGATGTTACGCACGCTCTTGTCGCCGATCTTGGTCACCACGTCGCCGACCTTGATGCCGGCCTTTTCCGCAGGTCCGCCCGTGCGCAATCCACCGACAGGCACGCCGGCTACGTTGTCCGCATACTCCGGCATAATGCCGAGCGAGGCCTGGATATTCGACCGCCTCGGTCCCGCCGGCCCGCCGCCGCCCTGGATTGGCGTGAACGGCGGACGTTCCGCAGCGTTGGCGACGCGGTCTGCGATGTCGGCGACGAACTGCACGATGCGCGTCTCATCCCAGAGCGCAATCTTGTCAAACGTATCGGAAGGCCGATGATAGTCGGGGTGCATGCCCGTGAAGAAGAAGAGGACAGGAATCCCGGCGCTTGCGAACGACTGATGGTCGCTGCCGCCGAAGCCGGAGTTCGTCTTCGACAGGTTGAATGACGCCTTCGCGTTCAGGTCATCCAGCAGGTCAGGCCAGATTGGCGATGTGCCCACTCCGATGACGCTGAGACGGTTCTCGCTCATTCGCCCGATCATGTCCATATTCAGCATGGCCACGGTGTTCTCGATCGGGTAGATGGGGTTCTTGACGTAATGGGCGGAGCCAAGCAGTCCGATCTCCTCGCCTGAGAATGCCATGAACACGAGACTGCGCTTGGGCTTGTTCGGGCTCATGGCGAAATGCTCTGCAAGGGCGAGAACGCCTGCCGTGCCCGACGCGTTGTCATCGGCGCCGTAGTGGATTGCCGGTTCACGGTTCGAGTTCAGGGATCCTGAGCCGCCCATTCCCAGGTGATCCATGTGTGCTCCGATGACCACGTATTGCTTCGATAGCTCCGGGTCCGACCCGGGCAGAAGCCCAATGATGTTGGCGGTCGGTTTCTCGAGCCTGTCAATGTCGGCGCTCAACGACACCTGGATGCCGGTCGCGAACGACTGGGGCGCATCGCCTAGGGCCTTCTCAATCTCCGCAATGTCCTTTCCGGCTGCTTTCAGCCAAGCCGCGGCGACGCTCTTACGAACGCTCAGGACCGGCAACCCGGAGTCGCCCGGGCGCGCGTTCGGGTTGACAGCCGGCTTCTCGTTGTCTCCCGCGAGGGCGATGATCACGCCTACAGCCCCCTGGTCGCGGGCCGCCTGGACCTTTCGCTGGGTTTCGAAGCCGGCGAAACGGCGACCCTGCTCCGAGGAACCGCCGGTCAGCGCCAGGACCACCTTGCCCTTGGCGTCAATGCCCGCGTAGTCATCGCGCGTGGCGCTCCGCAGGCCGAGTCCAACGAAAACCAGCTCCCCACTCGCCGAGCCGTCGGATGTCGCCGTGGACGGCTCGAACTCGGTTCCAACCCGGTAACGCACTCGCTTGCCGGCCAGAGCGGCTTCGAGGGCATTGTTCTTGCCGCGCACGCTGCCTGCAGTAAAGGTCCATGGCTGGAAGTAACCGCTGCCGTTGAGCTTGGCATGCACATCTCGCTGCCTGGAGGTACCTGAAGGCTCCAGGCCGCACCGCTCGAACTGCTCGGCGATGTACCGGGCTGCGATCTCGTTGCCCTTCTCTCCGGTTCTGCGGCCGGCAGTCTCGTCGCTTGCCAGGAACCTGAGATGCGAACCGATAACCTCTGCGCTGATGGCGATGCGTTCGCGCGGGACGGACAGGGCCGACGCCGCGACCGCGCACGCTGCAATGAACACAAGTAGAGAGGCTCTGTTTCTGTACACTCGGGGGTCTCCCTTCTCTAAGTGTCGCGCCGACCGTCGGCGCTTGTCGGGAACCATGACTCAACGGTCGGCATCATTGCGTGCGCGGTCATGTCTATCTCGATCGGTGTCACGCTTATGTACCCCGAGCGGACGGCGCTGATATCCGAGCCGTTCTCGCGCGGGTCGTCTTTGAGCATCCCGGATATCCAATAATACGGTTTGTCCCGAGGGTCCGTCCTGGTCACGGTGCGGTCGGTGTACTCGCGTCTACCTTGTTGGGTTACGCGGGTTCCCTTGATGGCGCCCGTGGGCAGATTGGGCACATTCACGTTGATGAGCGAGGCCTCAACCGGCCCGTGGGCCGCAAGTCTCTCTGCCAGAGAACGTGCCAGCACGCCGGCCGGTTCGAAGGTCAGCACCGGCGCGCCATCGGTGGCCACGGATACCGCCAGCGCCGGAATGCCGAGAATGGCTGCCTCAAGCGCGGCCATGACGGTCCCGCTGTAGGTGATGTCCCACCCGAGGTTCGCGCCATCGTTGATGCCGGCCACAGCCACATCAGCTTGCTGCTCCATCAGG
>JBBIQU010000081.1:0-10474 GCA_037442185.1 Chthonomonadales bacterium
GGTGGGCGGGGGCAAGGGGGAGGGGGGACGTCCACGATATCTCCTCCCACGCGAAAGTGGAGCGCTGCGTTATCCCCTCCCCCTTGATGGGGGAGGGCAAGGGAGGGGGTGACGCTCGGACCCATGCGCGTCTTGCTCCTCACCCACTACTTCCCGCCCGAGATCGGCTCAGGGCCGCATTACCCGTTCGAGCTGGCCGAATCCCTCGTCAAGAGAGGGCACAGGGTCACCGTCGTTACCGGCTTCCCGCGCTACAACGTGCCTGTAATGCCTCCGGACTACCGGATGCGCCTCCTGAGGCGCGAATGCAAGTCCGGCGTCCAGATACTGCGCATCAACGCCCCGAACTTCTACGGCAGCTCGGTCGTCAGTCGGGGCCTGGTGCAGATGCTGGCTCCTCCCGTGTTGGGCCTCCGAGCCGCGCTTGCGGGGCGCCACGACGTGATCTACACCATCACCCCTCCGATCGTGATCGGGCTGGCCGCCCGGCGCGTCGCTCAGGTCCATCGCGTGCCCTGGGTGGCGAACGTGCAGGACCTCTTCCCGCAGTGCATGATTGACCTGGGCATCCTGCGCGGGCAGCGCATGATTCGCATGTTCGAGCGCATGGAGCGGACGCTGTATCGCACGGCGACGGCCATCACGGTCATGTCGCCGGGGAATCGCGAGTTCGTCATCGGGCGCGGCGGCGATCCCGACCGCGTGCATGTGGTGCCCAACTGGGTGGATACCGCCTCGTTCGACACGGACGCTCCGCGCGGCTCGTTCCGGCAAGAATACGGCCTTGGCGACGGCTTCCTGGTGGTGTTCGCCGGAACGATGGGATTCTCTCAGGGCCTTGAAGTTGTCATCGAGGCGGCGCGCCTGACCGAGGGCGAAGATGGGCTCCTCTGGTTAATGGTCGGCGGAGGAGCCGAGCGCGATCGCCTGGCCGCGGCTGCGGAAGGGCTGACGAATGTCCGTTTTCTGCCCATGCAGCCCAAGGAGAAGTACCCCTCGGTACTCGCCGATGCCGATGTATGCCTTGTGACGCTTCGACCGGAGGTGGCGACGCCGACAGTGCCGTCGAAGATTGCCACCATCATGGCTGCGGGCCGCCCGCTGATCGCGTCCATACCGGCCGCCGGCGATGCGAGGCGGGTCATCGAGGAAGCGGGTGCCGGGGTTGTGGTTCCTCCTGCGGACGCCAGTGCGCTCGCCGATGCCGTAGTCGCCCTGAAACGCGATCGCGACCGGCTGGCGGACATGGGGCGGTCCGGTCGCGCGTACGCCGAGTCGCACCTGTCGCGCGAAGCCTGCGTGACGCTCGTGGAAGACGTGCTCAAGAGCGTGACGGGGGTCTGAGGCATTGGCCTCTGTGAGGGGAGGAAGTGGAGATTAGTTCCATGACCGGATCCGACACCAAACCGACGGACAGACCCGCGGTGACCGTTCGCCGGGCAAGTCGGTCCGAACTACCGGCTGTCGCCCGCATCCATGCGCACGCCTTCCCAGGATTCGTCCTGACTCAGCTAGGCCAGGGCTTCCTCCGGCGCTATTACGGGGCTGTCATGGAGTTCCCCGGAGGCGTCCTGCTGGTCGCGGAGGTTGGCGGCAAGCCAATCGGCTTTGCGGCAGGCTTCCTCAACCCGCAGGAGTTCTCGCGCAGCCTCAAGCGCCGGATACTATCCCTTGCTCCGCACATCATTGTAGGCGTTCTGACTCACCCCCGCGTTTTCGGCATCGTCTGGCAGACCTCTCTGGGGGTGCTGCAGGGCAGACTTCAGGCGACGGCAGGCACGGATGAGTCCGGGACATTGGCGTGGCCGGAGGTGGACTCACCCGATGAGTTTGAGTTTTGCTCGATGGGTGTCGCTCCCGAAGCTCAGGGCATGGGCGCCGGCAAGGCCCTGACGCGCGCCATCGTCGAGGCGGCGCGATCACTTGGCGCTCGGGGGATCTATCTGAACACCGACGCCGACGACAATGACTATGTGAATGCGTTTCACGCATCCATGGGCTTCCAACTGCAGGGGTGGTACATGGCCGCAGGAAAGCGCCGCCGGAACCGCTATCGAATCGCGCTTGCCGATGACGACCAGTCCTGATAGAATGGATGCCATGGGCGCGCTGCTGAATGACGGCGTGATCGTGAGACTTGCCCGGAGGCTGGCGACGCTGGCGGTCGTGCTTCTGGCCGTTGCTTTCGTCCCCGACGGCGGCCAACTCGGTCCCGTGCGCGCGAAACAGGCCGCATTGACGGTCCTGACCGTCGCCGGTGTCGGCAAGATCCTGTACGACACCCTATTCTACGACCGCTTTCGGGCTTGAACAACCACCGCCCATCAGGAGCCGCCATTATGCCGTCCGACACACCTCGCCGTCTGTCCCTTGACGCCATCTTTCGTACGAAGACCCTCGATGACAAGAGCCTGCGCGCCCCCCGCTGGATGGCGGACAATCGTCGCCTCGCTTACCTCGACGATTACCCGGGCACGAAGGTGGCCGCGATCTGGACATACGATGCCGAGACACGGGAGCGAGCGCCGTTGTTCGATCCGCGTACGCTTGTCTATCGGAAGGACCGCAAGGTCAAGCGCCTGGCGAACCACGGCATTGGGCTTTCGAAGGACGAACGGCGCTTGCTCTTGACGACCGAGGCGCCCGCCCGGTTCAAGCCGTGCGGCGACATCTTCGTCTACGATGTCGAGGCAGCGTCATTGCGTCGCCTCACCCGTTCG
Organism: Chthonomonadales bacterium; assembly: GCA_037442185.1. Lineage (GTDB taxonomy): Bacteria > Armatimonadota > Chthonomonadetes > Chthonomonadales > CAJBBX01 > JAAYVH01. The sequence goes on from JBBIQU010000081.1 coordinate 2,721, forward strand.
GACAGCGCACAGTACCATCCCGCGTTCTCGCCCGACGGGACCATGGTGGGCTTCGTCAGGGATAACAACCTTTGGGTCGTCGAGATCGAGACGGGGAAGGCGCGGCGTCTGACCGGAGACGGCTCGGACACGGTCTACAACGGTCGCTGCGGATGGGTCTATGAGGAAGAGCTGGGTCTGGCCCGATCGTGGGAATGGTCGCCCGACGGCCGGACCATCGCGTTTCTCCGACAGGACGAATCGGCAGTCCCGGAGGTGTTCCTGTCGCACTTCGATCAGCCGCATGCCGACCCTCGGCGGACTCGGTATCCCAAGGCGGGCGACCCCAATCCGACGGTGCGACTGGGCTTCGTTCGCCTTGGCGAAGGGAGGCCTAAGCCTATCTGGGCCGACCTCAGCGACTGCGTCCCGGCGGAGGAGCACTACATTGCGCACCAGCAGTGGACGCCTGACGGATCGGGACTGCTCATCCAGTACATCCCGCGGCTGCAGAACCGCCTGCTGCTCCTGCAGGTCAACCCGTCTACAGGATGTGCCGCCACTGTCATCGAGGAGACGGATGAGCGGTGGGTGGACCATCCGGGCAAGCTCCACTTTGTCGAACGTACCGAACGTTTCCTGTGGCCCTCTGAGCGCGACGGATGGCGTCGGCTCTATCTCTACGGGCTCGATGGAACGTGTCATGGTCCCGTGACGCCTGCCGAATGTGACATCGAGAGCGTCGCCGCCGTTGACGCCAAGGGCGACTGCGTCTACGTCGTTGCTGCAACGCCGTCACCGGTCGAGCGGCACATCCTTCGCTGCACTCTGGTCGGCGGCGCGTGCGAGCGGATTAGTGACACGCCCGGACGGCACGGAGCCCTGTTCTCCGAGGATGCTTCGCTGTACCTGCACACGCACTCGTCGCTCAACATGCCGCAGTCCGTCGTACTCCGGAGCGCCACCGGTGAACTGCTCGATGTGCTCATCGCCGACGGGTCGCCCAACCTCGCGAAGTTCGGCGTGTCGCGCGGGGCGACGCCCACATTCGATGCCGACAGGCCGACTGCCGGAGGCGACGGCTGGCAGCTTCTCACATTCCTGACGGACGACGGTGAGACGCTGCATGGCCGCATCCTGCTCCCCAAGCCCTTCGATCCTTCGCGACGTTATCCGGCGCTCATGCACACTTACGGCGGTCCCGGGTCACAGGTGGTGACCGATTCCTGGGGCGGAAAGGGAGCGCTCTGGTACCACTATCTCGCCGAGCGGGGTTACGTCATATTCCTGTGCGACAATCGGGGTACGGGCTCGCGAGGAAGCGCATTCAGGAAGGTGACTTACCTGAGGCTGGGTGAGTGGGAGGTGCGCGATCAGATCGCCGGAGCGCACTTCCTCGGCAGTCTGCCGTTCGTGGACGCACAGCGCATCGCCATCTGGGGCTGGAGTTACGGCGGCTATATGGCCTCCAATCTGATCCTGAAAGGCGCCGACGTGTTCCGGGCGGCCATCGCCGTCGCGCCGGTTACCGATTGGCGGCTTTACGACACGATCTACACCGAGCGCTACATGCGCCGCCCGTGCGACAACGAGGAAGGCTACCGTGAGGGGTCGCCGGTCCACTTCGCCAATCAGCTCAAGGGCCGGTTCCTGTTGCTTCATGGCACGATGGACGACAACGTCCATTTCCAGAATGCCGCGCGGCTCGCATCGGCGCTGCAGGATAAGGGCAAGCAGTTCGAGACGATGGTCTACCCAGGAAAGCACCACGGCATCGAGGGGCGGCATCTGCACCTGTACCGTCTGATGACCGACTTCCTGCGTCGGTCGCTGTAGCGGCTTTCTCGGAGGGCGGGCTCGAGTGATCCTGAGTGGGAAGGAGATCGCATGGATCGGGTTCGATGCCGTGCTCGCAGCGCAGGCGTCCCGCCTGCCACCGCCCGCCGAAAGTCTTGCGGCGTCAGCGCACCGTTCGCGTTCGCCGTGGCGTGCCTCTGCTTGGGCCATCACGAGGCGGCCGGTGCACCGGGCATGACCGCCGAGGAGCGCTATCCTGTCCGCTGGTCCCGCTCATATCCCGGGGCCGTCGGTCACCCCATGCCTCTGCGAGGAGACAAAGGCGTGGTCGGCATTGTGGTCACGCAAGCCGACGGCGCCGTCGTACTCGTGGACGGCAAAGGAAAGACCGTCTGGAGCGCGCGTCTCGACCTTCCCGCCGATTCGGGAGCTGCGTGCGGCGTTCTGCGGCCCAACAGGCCGCCGGTTGTCGTGGCGACCGACGTTGAGGGCTCGGTGTACCATATCAGCCACCAGGGGTGGCGTCTGCGGAAGGTAAGCCGCAAGAGCCGATCCGGCGGGTTCAGGACACCCGTCATCGCCGATCTCGATGGCGATGGCGTGCGCGAGGTGATCGTAACCGACAGCCGCGGGAAGCTGGCCTGTCATAGCGCGTTTGGCAAGCCGTTGTTCGAGATCACAGCCGGAAACTACCGTGTCTCTGCGCCTGCGGTGTGCATCCAGGGCGACGGGACGCGGCATCTCATCTTCGGCAACGACGCCGGCGATGTCTATCGGATCACGTCGGACGGGCGGCTGGTGTGGGCGTGCCGTCCCGGCGGGCGCTTCGGGCGTTCGCTGCCCACCATTGTGCAGATGCCATCCGGTCCTGCCGTCCTGATGCCGACCTCGTTCGTAAGCTCCGAGCCCGGTCTGGTCATGCTCGACGCCGCCACCGGCGCTCTCATTGGCCGCGCGCCCTCCGAGGTGCAGTCCTACCAGTCCGCCGTCGTGACCGGCTCCGATGACCCCGGCATGCCCGCTGTCCTTTTCGGCGATAAGAACTCGGTCCTGTACGCCCTCGACGACGACGGCAAGCGCATATGGAACACGAGGCTTCCCGGCCGGGGGATATTCAACGCGCCCGCCGTGCTGGCGTCCGGTGAAGGAACGCTAATCCTTCAGCCCGTTCGCGGTGCAGGGCCGGACGGACGATGCCTGTACGCGCTGGACGGCGCCGGACGGATCCCGGATGGCATCTCCCTGCCCGGAGGCGGAGGTTCGTCTCCGGTCGTGTGCAGGTTCGCCGGCGACAAACATCTCAGCCTGGTGACGTTGTCGGCAAACGGCACCCTCGAACGCCGCGATCTCCCCGCTCCGTGGAATGCCGCGAAGGTGATCTGGGCCGGTCCGCCCGAAACGCGGATATGGTCGGCTCGTGCGTCCGCGCATTCCGCGACTCTGGTTGGACCTCCGACGCCTTGCTCAGCAGTCCTCGGCACGAACATTATGGCGATGAACGCGCCCGCCGGGTGTGCCTATGCGGCCGTACGAACGGCATCGAAAGATCTCATTGAGACCACCTTGCTCCGCCTTGCCGACCCGATTACCGGAGCGCCCATGCCCGCGACCAAGCGCATTGCCTTGAAAACACGTGGGAGTATGGGGGAAAACGACGTGTCGGTTGCTTGGTTCGGGCACGAACCGAATCATCAGATCGGAGAACGACGTCGGTTGCTGATCGTTAACCGCGATCTGTCCGCCGACGGCTGGCAGCAGGTAGAGTTTGAGCGTACGTTCGGCAACGTGCTGCCCATGGCTTCCGAGCGCCGGATTCTGCTCGAATCCATCCTCCGATCGTGCCGCGACGAGTACGAACGCGCCAGGAAAAGCGCAACGGGCACTGCATTCGATGCGCTTCGCGCCGAGCGAGAGCGATGCCTTGCCTTCGCCCATCTCGCCAGACGCGCGCCCGCCGAAGCCGAGATCGCATGCGTTCAGGTTGCGAACCCGTGGAAGCCGCTCGATGCGGCCGAAGCCGCCCGTTCGCGCGCGCCGATCAACGAGGTCCACGTTGATATGCTCGGCAACGAGCGGGAGTCGTGCGCAATCGCGGTCGGCAATCTCACGCTCCAACCGGTTACGCTTCGCATCGAGCGCGGACCGTTCACCCACGGCGACGGCACAGACCCGCCCGTTCCCGGCCATGCAGTGGTCCGACTGCATGAGCCGATCACCGTTACGCCGACCAGCACAGGCGAGCCGGTTGACGACCCGCTGCCTGAGTTGGGCGATGCCTCGACGTTCCGGCTTGGACCGGGTGAGATCCGGATGCTCTGGTTAACCATTTCAAGCGTGGGGCTGGCCGCCGGTGAGCACACAGGCATCCTGCGCATCGGCAACACGGCTTCAGCAACGCCTCGCGCCGATGTGCGGGTGGCGATCCGTGTGTCGTCGGTTCGGCTGCCCGATCGGCTGCGCTACAGGCACTGCAACTGGCTCTATCCGGCATCGTTGAGCGATGAGGCCGTGCGGGAGCGCGTGCTGAAGGATGCGCTCGAGCACGGCACGAGCGTGTTCGTGATCCCGCCGCCGACGGTGCGTCTCAATGCCGAGGGGGCCGTTGTCTCGGTTGACGGCGCGGTCCACGACAGCATTGCGCGACGATTACAGGGACGTGCTTTCTTCTTGATATCGGGCGCGCCGGCGCTTTCATGGCAACCCGCCCCACCGGACGACATCGCGGCCCGGGAGGCCGGATTCGCTGCAGCAGTCCGCGCCTACGGTCAGCACATGCGCGACCTCGGATGGACATCGCGCGACTATGCGCTGTACCTGCAGGACGAGCCCGGACTGACGGGTCCGAACCATGAGTTCGAGGCATTCGTGACGCAGGTGCGGAGGGTCAAAGCCGCCGATCCCGACATGCCGATCTACGCCAATCCTGCGGGCGGCGCAACTGCCGACATGCTGGAGACGCTGAAGGACCTTGTGGATATCTGGTGCCCGGATATGCATCTCTTTCGGGCGAATCCTTCGACGCTCGAACCGATCTTCCGCTCGGGCAAGGAGTGGTGGCACTACGAGGCGCCCGGAGACCAACGCAACCTCAGCCCACTCGGCTTCTACAGGATGCAGGCCTGGGTAGCGTTCCGTCACGGCATGCAGGGCGCCGGATACTGGGTCCATAGCTACGATCCGTACTGGTTTGCCGAAGCGGGAAGGGCATCGGAATACGGGTCGGTATACCTCACCGACGGCATTCCGATTGCGACCAGACGATGGGAGGCCACCCGCGACGGCATCGAGGACTTCGAGTTGCTCTCGATGCTCAGGGACGCAGCCCGCCACGCCGACAATGAGTGGAAGGCTACAGCGGAACGGCTTCTCGACGAGGCCGTAACATTCGTCACACAGAATCAGGAACGGGCAAGCGACATCGGCCGCCAGACGGAGCCATTCGAGCCGGATTACGCCAGGTGGACCGAATACCGGCTCAGCCTCATCCGCATGTTGGAAACGCACACTCCATAGCGCCGTCTCTCGGCATGTGTATACTGAGACCATGAGCACGACTACTGATCCCCTGCCTGCCAAGCTCGGACGCGGCCCGGTGGACATGGACAGGCTGCGTGAAGCGGTTCGGCGTGTGTGCGAGCGGCATCCAACAATCCGTGCGGCATTCGTGTTCGGTTCGCAGGCCACAGGTGAGGCGCGACCGGACAGTGACATTGACCTGGCCATCTGGTTCTCGGCATATCCTGAGCCGGACTACATGATCGAGTTGGAGGACGATCTCATATACTCGGTTAGCGAGGACATAGGCCGCGACGACATCGACCTTGTCGTGCTGAACTCCGCCAACGCTCTGCTCCGTTTCAACGCCACCGACAAGGGCATCCCGCTGTACGAGCGCGCTCGCGGCGATGCCATGCTTGCCGACTGCATCAGCTTCAAGATGTGGGTGGACGAACGGCAGATCTGGATGCGTCGCGCCCGAGGAGAATGGTCATGAGCAGTCGAGAGATCGAAGACATCGCGAGAAGGATCGTCCGACTGCGCCAGTACATCGCTGAGGCAAGCGAATACTCGGATATCAGCCTGGACGCCTACCTGGAGGCCGGGACGATACAGGATGCAATCGAACGTCGTCTGCAACTATGCGCTGAGTCAGCCATTGACATTGGCCGAGCCATCCTGCGCTACAGTCACGCCAGACCCACCTCCGACTATGCGGATGTGTTTCGGGCGTTGGCAGACGAGGGACTGCTGACAACGACGCTTGCGCGACGAATGCAGCAGGTCGCCCGATATCGGAACAGGCTCGTACACGATTACGAGGATCTGGATCCGAGGCTAGTCTATCGCTTCAGAGTGGGACACCTTCCCGACATCGTTAGCTACACCGATGCTGTCGAGTCCTGGGTTGCTCGCGAGAGAGCAGACGACGAGGAATGACCCTTGCGCACCTCGACCAACCGGACCTCGCACACTATGCAGCAGCGCCGGCATGGCGGCCGAGTCTCGCTGAGCGGAACCATTGCTGCACCCTCACCTGATTGAGTGCCTGCACGCTGCCGAGGCGCGGTTCCGGGATGATCCTCGCTGTGTCGGCATGTACCTGCACGGCTCCATCGGCAGGGGCGAGACGGATGCCTACTCCGACATAGATGTGTGCGCCGTCATCGAGGACGACCACTATGAAGCCGTCAGGGGCGAGATGCGCTCCATCTGTGAGGACCTGTTCGGGCCCATCGTCATCTGGCTGCCGGAGGGCGAACAGCCTCGTTACTGCAACTTCGCGTTCCTGTTCGAACACGGCGACGAGCTCCTCTTGACGGACTTCGACATCGTCGCCCGGTCGCTGTTCGTGGAATGGAATAGGCCGCCCGATCGTATCCTGTGGGATCGGCACGGCATCCTGGCGCGAGTCTCCCAAGCCGCCGCCTCCGCACCGACGTACACGGACGAGAGGCTCCTGCGGCTGATAGACACTTACTGGGTCTACGCTTACCTCGACGGCAAGTACATGCGTCGGGACGATGTCTACAAGATGCTCTACGTTCAGCAGACGCTGCTCCAGCTTCACATCCGGCTGCTCCACGCGCGTCATATGGGTGAGGAAGGCGCCTGGTGGGCCGGCGACATCGTGAGGCTGCCTGAGGCGACCCAAGCCGAACTGAGATGCTACTTCTCCGGTCCATCCGTGAGCCGAGCAGCGAGAGCCCTTGCCCGGTCCATTGGCCTGTTTGCGCGGGATGCGCAGCGGTTCTGCGCCGAGCGAGGCATCCGCTACCCGGAAGAGCGCGAGCAGGCGGTTCGACGGCACCTCGCCGCCATGGGACTTCCTGTGGACACATCGCACTGCCTGTCGTGAGTCGCACCATGCTCCCAACCAGGTCGGCGGGCCCGATGCGCCGAATACCTGAGTGATTCTGCGATGGCGTTTCGTCTTGAATCATGGCGACGCCGCGTATCGGAGGCTCGGAACGGCATCCGGACTGCGGCGATCCGACTCGGGGGGCATGACTATGACTTGGGTAACTCGTATGCGAAAGCTGGCGGCAATCGCCACGTGCGCTTCAGCGACGTTCGGATGCGGGAAGGCCGCCTCCGAACGGGTTACGGTGGATGCTAAGAGAAGTCCTGGCGCCCCGGTCACGTATCGAAACCTGTCGCTCGTTCCGGTCTACGACGCGGGCGCCCCGCGCAGCGACACGTACATGACGCTTGACGAGGGTCTCAAAGCTAGGGCGGTACGCGTGACGGAAGCTCCGTCGGGCGGCGACGTGAACAGGCTGTTCGTCACCAACGCAGGCCCAAAGCCGCTTTATCTGATGGCAGGAGAGGTGGTTCTGGGTGGTCAGCAGGACCGATGCATCGGCAAGGACACCGTGATTCCGCCGGACAAGCGTCCGATACCGATCACCGTGTACTGCGTCGAACACGGCAGGTGGTCCGGAAGGGCCGAGTTCGCCGGCAGCGCCGGAACAGTTGCG
>JBBIQU010000081.1:10505-11069 GCA_037442185.1 Chthonomonadales bacterium
CAGCGCGCAGGACGGATCCGTGGTGGCGGCTCGTACTGCGGGCGAACGCGCATCGCGTCTCAGCGACAGCCAGTCGAAGGTCTGGGACCATGTTGCCGAGAAGAACCGCAGATTCGGAGCCGCGCCGAGCACGGGCACGTACCGCGATGTGCTGCAGGGAACAGGCGGCGTCTCCGGCAAGAGCACATCGCCGTACATTCAGGCTCTGTCCCGCGCGATCCCCGACGACGCTCGGCTGACCGGTGTGGTCGCTGCGATCAACGGCAAGCCAGTGGCCGCCGACGTGTTCGGCGAACCGGCCCTGTTTCGAAAGCTGTGGCCCAAGCTTCTGAAGAGTTACGCGGCAGATGCGGCAGAGGCATCGCGCGCCGATGCGGCTGCCAAACTGTCTACGACCGCGACTGCTGCCAAGGCGTTCCTTGAAGGAGCCATGACCGGAAAGTCCACGACCGTTGACCGATCTCACTACGGAGTGGTCACGCGTCGGGAAGGGCGCCGGGCCCTCGTGTTTGAGTCGGCTCCCGCGACGCCGGCCGCATCGAAGCCGCTTCACGAGAACTACAT
>JBBIQU010000081.1:11083-18663 GCA_037442185.1 Chthonomonadales bacterium
GGGGAAGTGAACGGCGAGCGGCGACACCGAAAGGGCTCGTCCGGCACCACTCGGGCGGCGCCGGTCCCCTACCGTGGCGGCGGGAGCCCCTTCACTTTCGAAGCGTCAAACTGAATGCCCCGGACGGATTGCTTGGTGAACGTCGTGCCCTGCGCGCGGCTGTACAGCCAGTAGCCGGCCGCCAACACCGCAAGGCCGATGACAACGAAGACGGCGATGGGGCTGATTTCCCTGTTCATCATCTCCCTCCGAACGGCGTCGAAGCGAGGCGATCTTCGCTTCGACGCCGCTCAAGCGCCAACTAGCGCTTCATCGGGTGCATCACCATCTTGACCAGGTCCACGAACTTCCCTGACTTGTACTTGGCGTGGCCGTCCACCATCACTGCGAGTGTCGCGCCTGTCTCGTTGCCTCCTCCGAACGGCGGCGGCACGACCATATTGTCGGTCACGCCGGCATGCGCGCCATAGGAGTTGCAGAACGCGATGATGGACTCGGCGGGCGTGTTGCACACTGCCTGCGGCTGACCGGCAATGTAGAAGTCCTGCGGATTGTTTGTCTTGTACTCGGGCCCGAACTGCGGACCGAACGGCGGCGTGTTCAGCGCTATCAGACGAACGAACAACTCGAGCGGAATCCGATCGTACCGCGGCGACGGCACCGGACCGACGCCTCCGAAGGCGTAGCCATAGGAACCGAACGCGTTCAGGGGTTGACCGTCAGCCCCGATCACGACAGGATCCGGGCGCAACGTGGGACACCCGAACAGCCCGTCATTCTTGATGTACGGTCGGAACGCATACTCCATGAAGAGGCCGCGCTTGTTGTTCAGGTCCACGGAATACAGCGGCGGTCCCGTGGGCAGTCCAGTGCTGTAGCCTGTCGCGTTGTTGTTGGTTCGGTCGTCCTGCATGAGCCACGGGAACTGCTCGTCGTAGTCCTGGATGTACATGAGCGCGGCCAGTCCGATCTGCTTCAGGTTGGACAGACAGACGGTCTTGCGAGCCTGTTCCCGCGCTCGCGCGAACACAGGGAACAGGATGGCGGCCAGGATCGCGATGATGGCGATCACGACCAGCAGCTCGATAAGGGTAAAGCCCTGCTTCGGGGGACGACGCATACAAGGATCTCCTTCCGCACTGAATGGCGATGGGCTCACGACCGGACCGCCGAGGTCATCCCATTCGGCGCGATTGCCGTTTGCCTATCGGCTCTACATCATAATAACACGGCGGATGTCCCATGTCAACGACTGCTTCTGAGGTCGTCCGACACTAATGGAAAGTGGCACGCCACACTCCGGTCCGGGCCGAGCGCGACCGGTTGGGGCTCTTCAACCGCGCATCGCTCCTGCGCCAGCGGACACCGTGCGCGGAATCGGCACCCCGTCGGCACCTGAGTCGGAGCCGGAACGTCGCCCTCAATGGGCACGCGGATGGATCGTTGGGACGGGTCGGGAACCGGAACCGACGCCATCAAGGCGCGAGTGTAGGGATGGGCCGGTGATTCGAATATGGACTCGGTGGCTCCCTCTTCGACGATGACGCCGAGGTACATCACCGCGACGCGCGAACATGCATGCCTGACCACGGACAGATCGTGGGCAATGAACAGGTACGCCAGACCAAGGCGATCCTGAAGGTCGGCCAAGAGGTTCAGGATCTGCGCGCGGATCGAGAGGTCAAGGGCGGAGATGGGCTCGTCGAGAATGATGAGGCTCGGTTCGGTGGCGATGGCGCGGGCGATCCCGATGCGCTGCCTCTGCCCGCCGGAGAACTCGTGCGGGAAGCGACTCGAATGGTCGGCCCGGAGACCGACCACCTCCAGCAGCTCCCTCGCCCGATCGGCCTGCTCGCGTCGTCCGGCCACGATCCCGTGCGCGCGCAAAGGCTCCGCGACAATGTCGCCGACCGACATGCGCGGGTTCAGGGCCGACATGGGATCCTGGAACACAATGCCCATGCGCCTGCGAAGCGACCTCAGATCGCGCGGCGCGAGCTTGGCCAGGTCGGTGCCGTCGAAGCGGACGGTGCCCGCCGTCGGTTCGATCAGCCTCAGAATCGTCCGACCTGCGGTGGACTTGCCGCAGCCGCTCTCGCCCACAAGTCCGACCGTCGCCCCTGCCGACACATCCAGGTCAATCCCGTCCACCGCCCGGACGACCTCGTGGACCCGCCTCAGGCCCATCTGCCGCGACACGCGGAAATGCCGCTTCAGCCCGCGAACGGAGAGGAGGGGGGACCCCGGCCCGCTCACCGAAGCTCCAGGTGTCGCGCCGGCATGGATATGCCCGCCTCACGTAGTCTGCGCCACGCCGGCGTGCCGGGATGGATGCCCACGTGCGCGTCGGTTGTGATCCAGTGCCAGACAGGCTTCTCGGTGCGTCGGCGTGTGCGATCAGCGAGAACGAGCATCCCCGGCGCGATCTTCTTCAGGAGCGTTGAAGCCGCCGCTTTCTTCCGCACCACATCATCAACGTGCCGCGTGTTGGCGGGATGGACCTCGACGAGGCAGCAGCTCTCCGACGTGAGCGCCTTCCAGCCGATCGCATAATCCCACCGGGGATCGCTTGGCGCAAGCGGCCCGAGCGCCGCCTCCAGATTCGCCGTATCGGTCAATGTGCAACCGTTGGACACGGTGATCCGATCGCGATGCTCGCCTTTGATCGCGCCCTTACCGCTCCTCACATACGGCTCCAGAGGAGTGCCCTGCGTGGCTCCGCCAAGCACCATCCTACGCGCTAAGCCTGGCGACCACGTCGCCGATCCGTTCGCTGAACCCCGTCAGCCCACCCCAGCCTCGCACTGCATCGTCTGGCGAGGCGGGATCCAGGTCCGAAATGTCACGCGAGACGCCTTCAGTATCGAAGTAATGCACCACGCGAGACACGGCGATCGCCTTTTCGGCGATGGGCTTGAGCGATTGAGAGCGGCTCGCGCCAAACAGGTCCGCGACGTCTCGCCAGTCTCCGCCGAAACGTTCGATTGCCCGTAAGCCCCACATGACGTCCAGGACATGGGGCGAGTGGGTGGAGATGCACACCCGATAGCCGCGCCAGATGAGCTCCAGGACCAGCAGCATGGCAGCGCCAACCGCTCGCGGGTGGAGACCCATCTCCGGTTCTTCGATCACGACCCAATCCACGCCGCGCCTCTTCGAGATCTTCGCGGACGGCAAGAGCCAGTACAAACCGAGCAGCAGCGGAACGAACTCGCGCTGTCCTGCCGACCAGGCCATGAAGGGCAGGCCTCCCTTGGCATCCGACCGCCCGAGCACCAGCCGCCGCTGCGGCTGAGACCGATCAACTCTCAGTCCGAACCCTCGGAATACGGCCTCATCCAGCGTGTCGCGCAGGCTCGCTTTCAGCTTGTTCGTCTTCGGGAACAGGTTCGGCGAATCGCTCGACATCTGCCCGAGAAGAATGCGCAGGCGGTCGCTGAAGTCGCGGACGGCAAACGGATCGCCGGGCCCGAAGTCGGAGAAGGGGCGCGGCCATCCATCCCGCATGGTCACGGCCCGTTGGGCAGGAATGTAGAACACGCTCGGGTCGTCTCGCCTGGGCCCGCCTCTGGACAGACGTGTATCCAGGCTAGCCACCGGTTCGCCGTCAATGCTGACGGCGCTGCCGTCCGAGCCCGAATGCCACATGACGTCCATGCCCTCACCGAAGCAGGTCTGAATCAAGCGCTCCAGCGAGCCGTTCCACTCGACACCGTACTGCCGCAGCCGGGCACGGATATGCTGCGTGTCCTCCAGCAGCTTGAGCCACTGCAGGAAGATGCTCTTGCCGGACGCCTGCGGTCCAACCAGCACGGTTAGGTCGCCAAACGTCACGTCGGCGGCCGTAATGGGGCCTACATTGGTGAGGGCAAGGCGTTTCATCTCGGGCCCGCTCCCATGAGGAGCGCTCCTACCACCCGTTCCAGTGTACGCGCTCGGGCGCCCAGCGCTCGGGCTGTGGGGGCTTCTCCGCCGGCCAGCCGATGGGGATGAGCGCGAGCGGGATGACGTGCTCGGGCAAGTTGAAGCGCTTCTTGAACGGCTCGATGCGCTCGTCACGGGGGAAGATTCCCGTCCAGACGGCGCCGAGGCCAAGAGCGTGGGCTGCCAGCAGCAGGTTCATGATCGCCGCCGAACAGTCCTGCGGCCAGTATCCGGGGTACTTTTCGCGCTGCGCGTTGCCGCAGACAAGCACGGCCACCGGTGTCTGCCGGATCATCTGGCAGTAGGGGTGCAGGTTGGGCATCTCGTCGAGGATCGCGCGTTCCGTCAGCACGATGAACTCCCACGGCTGCTGGTTTCCCGCCGAGGGCGCCATCATGGCGGCCCTGAGCAGCTTCTCCACCGTCTCGGGCGGCACCGGCTTCTCTTCGAACTGGCGAATGCTGCGACGTGTCACGATCGCCTCATAGGCTTCCATGGTCCACCTCCTTGTAGTACGCTTCCACCGCTTCGTAGTCTACCGTTTCATCGGGCTTCATGCCCAGTTGTTCATAGAGCGCTCGTCTGGCCCGCATGTCCGTCAACAGGATCGCTACGGCATGCTTGGCCACCTCCGCGGCGATTTCGATGGGCACGACGATGACGCCGTCATCATCGCACCCCACAATGTCGCCGGGCCGCACCTGAACGCCGCCGCACCCGATGCGCGTCTGGACATCGGCGACCTCGATGCGGCCGGGGATTATCGTCCGGCCACGGGCTCGGCTGCACATGGGAGTCTTCTGGAGAGCCAGCTCGGCCGTGTCGCGGCAATAGCCGTCCGTGACGATGCCCACAGCGCCGCGTGCCACCACGCCAAGGCAGTTGCACGAGCCCCAGAAGCCGACCTCGCCGCTGCCGCCCGTGTCGGTGACGATCACATGGCCGGGACGTATTAGATCGTCGAAGCCGACGTTGCCGACTTCGCGGAACCAGATGCCGTGGGCGTTGACGATATCTTCGGTGGTCTCGAGCTTCCACATCGGGCGATTGGCCGGAACGCACCGCACGGTCAGCGCCCGCCCCCAGAAGCGCATGCCCGTCCAGAGCGGCCGGACTGCCGGGTCCATGAGGCCCGTGCCGAAGTAGCCCAGGCCGTCCATGGCATCGCACACATCAACGACGCGGAGGTGCCTGTAAAGCGCTCGAAGCGCGAAGGGATCGGGCAGAGATCGAGTGGTCATGGTGTTCTCCTGTTGGGACGGATGCGACGGATCGGACTGATGGGTCGGGGCGGGCCAGACGCCCTTTCGATGGCACAGGCGATGTCGCCCTTGAACGCCGGCGCGGTCACACGCAGAAGACCATTCGCCGTCGCCGCCGTGTCGTCGCCGATTGCCTCGCCGGTTACGGTATTCACCCATTCGACGCGATGCCTGCCCGGCTTCAAGCCTGCAACCGTGACACTGACGCCGACGCTCACGTCTTGCACTTCACCTCTCGGCGTTCGAGCGACACGCACCGTATGGGCGTCCTGGATCCACACGTAGGCTGCGCTGTCTGTCGCGAGCCCTACCGCCCGCCACCTGCTGCCCCCGGTCTGTACCTGCGCCGCCTTGAGTCCGCCGAGCCACGGCACGCGCCGCGCGAACCCGGAAACGGCCCGGTAGCGGCCATACGCGTCGCGGGCGTCAATGTCCTCCCACCACCACGCCATCACCGTGCCCGACAGCCCCGACAGCGCCGAAGCCCATAGCGCGTTGTGAAGGTGCACATAGGCGGCATCGGCGCGCATGTCGGGGCTCGGCTGCCAGTTATCCTGCGCAAGGCCGAACTCGGCGAACAGCGCAGGCTTCGATGGGGCCGCTTCGCGAAGCTCACGTGCCTTCCGCAGCACGGCGGCGACCTCGTCCCGATACAGCTCGCCCTCGGCCGGCCGCAGGTACCAGTGCATGTTGGCCACGTCAATCCGCGCGTGCCGCCAGTCGTTCGGCGCATCGGCCCAGGCGCTTGTCGTGCGTGGTCGCCGATAGGGATCGGTCTGCTCGAGGTACGCGCCGACTTCGTCGTAGAACCGGCTCGTCGGTCGGCCCGGATCCATCTCGTTCCAATACTCCCACGCGGCCACAGATGTAGAATGCCCCCACCGCGCGACGGCATAGCGGAGCAGGCGTTTGGCATCCCTGATGGCCTGCGCATACTCCGCCGAAGCGGGGTCCTTCAGCCTGTCCATGTAGAGGTCGCGCGTCAAGACGCATAGCTGGAGCCTGATGCCGACCCGCTCGGCTTCGTCCCCGACGGCATCGAGCATTGCGCAATCGGCCTGGTTGTAGTTGCCCAGTACGGCACGGTCCGGATCGGCATCCCAGAGCAGCTCACGATGCGACCCCGCCTCTCGTAGAGACAGGTCGCGCACGGCGATCTCGCTGCCGCCCACAGAGGACAGCCGGATCGTCTCGAGCCACCAGGTGTCGGGACCGGTCGTGAACTCCGCTGAGAACGCGCCGGGCCTGGCCGGGGGCCGCCACTCGATCCGTTGTCCCGCAATCTCGATCGAGAGCACGCTCGTCGGAGCGGCGCTCCGGACGGTAGCGGACAGCTTGTAGCGCGTGTCGGGCATCAAGCCCATGCGCTGTGTGGGGCTGCACACCACGGGCGCGCCCTTGAGCGTCACCCAGCGGCGGCCATCCTCTCCGATCATGTACGGCGGGTTCCAGTCCCATGATCGGGCCCACGCGCTCTTGCGCGCCTCGATGGCCATACCCCAATCCTCGCAGCAGGTCCACACACGCACGTAGTTGACGCCGTTGGCCGCGAGCTTGCGGAAGACGCCACGGGTCTCATGCACATCCTTGATGAACGCAACGTTCTGACCCACGGCGAAGAACGGCGTGCCGTCATCAAGTTCAAGGAAGCGAGGATCGCGGCGCGAGACGCGCACGAAGCCTGTGCGTTTGGAGGGCTTAACCGTCAGCCGGATCGGTCCGGAACGCAGCGTCTGCGTCCCGATGGTCGCCAGTGCGGTGAAGCTGTGCGCGCCGGCCTCAGTCGGCCTGAAACGGACCCGCCATCCGGGCGTCCCGGACGGATAGAACCTGTCCACCATCGCCTCGCCTCGGCGGCGCGGCGTCACATCGAATGGCTCCATGTAGAACGCCGGCATGATCAAACTCCGACCCTTCGGCGTATGCACCAGGACCCGCACGTCGGCATCGTCCGGGTCGTAGGGATTGGGACGCTTCGGCACTCCGCCGATGGCGAACTCGATCCGGTTGTTGCGCTCGGCGCTCCGCGTGACCGGAGCGAGCGTCAGTGGCGGTTTCGGGGCGTACCAGATAGCCGTCGCGTAGATGAACGCCGCGATCATACTACAGCCGTTCGGTCGCCCATGGCCGGAATCCTGCTGTGGAGCGCGGCCGCGTGCGTTTCTGTTCGTTGTTTGTGATGAGGGCGAGCCAACCGCGGCGGTACGATTGCCTGCTCGTCGTTGCGTGGGTCGTGCGGTTGACTCGCCCCTACGGCGACGGGCGCGTGCGTTGTTGTAGGGGCGTATTGGCCGGACCGACCACCTGCCGATCAACGGGCATCGCGCTTCGACCGGCCAGTACGCCCTCGCATCGCTGACGACGGCGCGGCGTGTATGACCACGGCGTCGAACC
>JBBIQU010000082.1:0-5606 GCA_037442185.1 Chthonomonadales bacterium
GGGGCAGCTGGAACGAAGGCCGAAGCCCGAAGGCTCAGAACCTTAACGAAGTTGCCATACCGGAGCTCGATCGCCTGGCCCGCGGCGACAAGCCGTTCTATCTCTTCCTGCGGCATATGGATCCGCATGCTCCGTACCTGCCGCCCGCGCCGTTCGAGCGGATGTTCTATCACGGCAACGAGTGTGACCCGGCAAACAAGAGCATGGAGCCGGTCATGTCGTTCAAGCCGTTCCGCGACTTCTTCGCAAGCTGGATGCCCCCGGGCATCACCGACAAGGACTATGTGATCGCCCAGTACGACGGCGCGGTGGCATACATGGACAGCGCAATCGCGACGCTGTTCACCGCCATGGAATCGCTTGGGGTGATGGACGACACGATCGTGGTGATCAATGCCGACCATGGCGAGACCCTCTACGACCATGAGTGCTGGTTCGATCACCACGGCATCTACGATACAACGTTGCACGTGCCGCTGATCGTCCGTTACCCGGCCCGGCTTCCGCAGAGCGTCCGCGTAACGGGCTACAACCAGCACAAGGACCTGGTGCCAACACTGCTGGAACTGGCGGACATCGAATCCGCGATAGACTTCGACGGGCGGAGTCTGGCGCCCATGGTCCATGGCGAAGTCGCCTCACATGAGAGCAGCTTCTATATCACCGAGTGTACTTGGATGCGCAAGCACGGGTGGAGGACGCCGGAGTGGAAACTGATCCGAGCTCTCGAGCCGGACTTCCACTTCAAGCCGCCGGTTGAGCTGTACAACCTCATCGAAGACCCAGACGAAAACACGAATCTGGCCGATCGTCTGCCGGATGTGGTGGATGCGCTGACGGCGCAGATGGAAGCGTGGATTGCGAAGCGCGAAGCCGAGACGGGCCTGCCGAATCCGATGCACCATCAGGGCGACTGGCACGGCCACGAAGGCACTGGGGCGTTCACCTCATCGCAGCAGGCATATGACACCCTGCACATCGGCGACCCGACCCAGGCCGCAAAACTGCAGGCTGAGGCGCGCAAGTAGTCGTTCACCGCTGGGCTCGTCCGCAGTTCCAAAGCGGGCGAGCCGGCGGACTGACGCGTCAGAGCCGGGCGGACTCAGTCGGCGAAGCGCCAGACAGGCGGTTCGCCCGGTTCAACTCGATCGCCACGCAGGACCGCGCGAAGCACGGCGACGGGCATGCAGTTCTCGCGCATGATCGCGTCGTGGAAGGCACGCTCGGTCATGCGGCCGCCAACCACCATCTCCCGATGGAGCGCCAGCATCTGAAGTCCGCCGATCATGTATGCGCATTGATACAGTGGCGGGTAGTCGCCGCCGAAGGAGCGGCGGACCTCGCCTTCGGCGGTGGCCCGTTCGTGGCCGACGTCGTTGACGAGCATATCCACGCACTCCTGCGGGCTCATCTCCCCCATATGGAAACGAAGCGAGAACACAATGCGCGCGCAGCGATGCATTCGCCAGAACAGCATGCCGATCCGTTCTTCGGGGGTTCGCGGGAAGCCAAGCTCCCAGAGCCGAAGCTCCCAGTAGAGTGTCCATCCCTCAATCCAGAACGGCGTGTGGAACGCTCGCCGATAGGGCCGGAAGCGCTGCTGGCAGAAGTGCTGCATGAAGTGCCCCGGTATCAGCTCGTGCTGAACGGTGGCGCGCGCGAAGTGTCGGTTGTTCCCTCGCATGCTCATCAGCTTGCACTCGTGATCCATGGCGTCGGTCGGATATGAGACGATGATGCTCTCGCCGCCGAGGAAGAATGGGTTGACCTTCTGGCGCTCGGCGGACATCATCTCCATGCGCCATCCGTCACGGGCAAGAGGCGGTATGGTCATCAGATCGCGGTCTTCGATGAACTTGACGGCCTCCCGGGCCAGGTCGCGGATCAGGTTCACCTGATAGCCCGGCGGGACGTGATCCTCCTTGACGCGCTCGAGCGCGGCGTGCCGGTCGTCGCCGCATCCAAGGTCGCCGGATGCCTTCAGCATCTCCGCCATGCACCAGTCCATCTCGCGCTGACCGATGGCGATGAGCTCTTCGGGAGAGTAAGGAATGAGGGCGGCTTCGAGATCGGCGATCAGCGCTTCGCGGCCAACGGGGTCACCGATGATGGCGTCCGCCTGATCGGCATGGGCGCAACGCTTGCGCAGGGTGTCGGAGAGGCTGTCCAGGGCCTTGAGCAGCTCGGCTTGCGGGCCCGAAGTCCACCACGTGAACATCGGATCATATCCCGCCCGAAACTCATGCCATTCGGCGCAGGCTTTCTTGACATCGGTCAGCAGAGACGCGAGGCGGACGGCAACGGCGGGGTTGGGCGCGGGCGCGTTGTGCTCGCTGCATCCCTCGTCAAGGCGACGTTGCGTCTGGTTCATGTCCCGCGCGATGGAAAACAGCCGGGATGCCGTCGCGCGGGGTTCCTCGTGCTCCAGCCGACGCCGCGCGTCGAGCATCTCGATGAGCGGGCCGACCGACGGAAAGACGGCCAGCATCTCGTCGAACCTCGTTGCCTGCTGTTTGAGTTGAGTCTCCTGTCCGGCCACAAGGTTGGCCAGGAGGGTTGCGTCTACCGCTTCCGATGCCTGCAGACGCTGCGGATCCAACTCCGCCAGCCACTGCCTCCATGCCTCCAGGAGCAGCCCAATGCGGCGTCGGCGCTCGATGGACCACGGCGCATCGAACAGCCGCTCGATGCCCGACCGGTCGGCTTCGAACACCGTTACGGCAGCAGCCATCAGGTCGCTTCCGGAGTCCTCCGGCACCTCTGGACGGTAGGTCATCGGCGCATCCATCTCCTGTCTACTCTATGTCCTCAGCGAAAGGGGTTTGGCATCGCCGGCGTCTGCATTGGCTGCATGTCGTTTGGTGGCGGCAAGGACGGCGGGCGGCGTCCTGAACAGCGCTCCAACAATGAACACTGCGGTCGCGCCGACCATAGCGAACCACGTGAAGGAGACCCGTGGAAGCCAGTCGGGACGCACCCAGACAGTGTGGATACCGAACCATGGCAGGACCATGTTGGCAGCGGAGAGATGCAGTTCGCCAAGCACGATGGTCGCGATGAGGCCGCATGTCACCGCGAGGATGTTGCCGCGGTCGGAGCCACGTTGTTTGGTGAACATGCCGATCAAGAAGACGCCCAGCATGGGACCGAGGATGAAGCCGGCTATGCCCAGCACAACCGGAATGATCCGCACGTTCGGATCGGTCACTTTGGCATAGGCGAAGAAGCCCGCAATAACCACCATGAGCACCGCGAAGACAACCGTGAACACGCGGGCTGCCCGCACGTGAGAGGCTTCATTGCTCTGTCGCGCGAAGTACGGGATCCACCAGTCGTTGGTTGCGCTCGTCGCGAGCGCGTTCAGGGCCGCGGAGAGGCTGCCCATGGCGGTGGCGAACACGCCCGCCAAGACTAGCCCTCGGATGCCGACCGGCATGACATGGAGAATATAGGCGCCAAACACGTCGGGATTGGCAGCGGGCTTCCATGTGGGGTCTTTCGTGTAGTAGACATACAGGAGTATCCCGATGAACGTGAACGCGGCGGCAATGGGAAGGTCCATGAATGCCGCTGTAATGAGGCTGCGTCGCGCCTTGTGGTGGGTCTCGGCGGTCAGAAGGCGCTGGACCATGTCTTGATCGGTGCCGAATGCAGCCATATTGGCCACAACCGTGGCGATGAGCGCCGAGAATACGGTGTAATCGCTGGCCAGGATGAGCTTGACATACTGCCACGGGTTCATGCCCGCGATGCCCTCTGCCTTCATCCATTCGGCGACCCTGTGCGGCTCGAAACCCGTAAGGAAGTAGCCCTCGAGCCGCGTCATTTGCGGTACGACGCGCGCGAGCTCACCGAATCCGCCGATGTGATAGAGCAGAGTGCCGATTGCGACAAGCGCGCTCGTAAACATGAGCGTGGCCTGGATTACATCTGTCCAGATGACGGCCTTGATGCCGCCCATTGCGGTGTACGAGCATGTGATGATTGTCAAGAGGACGATCGCGACTATGTAGGGAGGAACCGTCGAGACTGCGGACTGGCTGAAGGCCACTTCCCCGCCGGTGAACATGCGCCACGCGAGGACCATGACGAGGGACGGCACAAAGAGGCGCGTTCCGGAGGCGAGGGTGCGCATTATGAGGAACAATGCTGAGACGTAGTTCTTTGTGAGCGGGCCAAAGCGGACGCCCAGGTAGTCGTAGACCGTATAGACCTTGTAGTCGTAATAGGGCTTCAGGAACGCATAGCCCACGATGTAGCGTCCGATTATCAGGCCGAACACAAGCTGCACATAGGCAAGACTGCGTTTGTCATAGCCTTCACCGGGAGCGCCAAGGAACGTCGCGGCGCTGGTCTCGGCGGCGATCAGGGACGCCATCACCGCCCACCACGGGACCCGGCGACCGCCGAGCGCGAAGTCGTGCAGGCTCTTCTCGCGTCGGCCCATGTACAGGCCGATGGCAGTGATGGATACGAAATAGACGACGATGATCAGTCCGTCAATGTACAGGCCCAAATCGGATACCCCCATGAGACCCAGGTTGCTTTGGTCGGCTGTCTACCTTTCGCTCTGGGTTGCCGGCGGTCCTTCCGGGCTTGCGACGGCGGATTCGGCTTGACCGACATGGAGGCTTCCGACGCGAAGCGAAACTGTGAGTGATTTGTGCGGGTTGCGTCGTCTAACGCTTTGCATGGCGGGATACCCGTCAGACTGTTCAGGAGGTGTCCAGTGGTCCGATACGTTGCTGCCGCAACTGTCCTGACCCTTGCGGCTTCCGCCGCTGTTGGTCAACAAGACGGCAAGGTGGGCAAGCCGACAGGCGTTTCGTTGACGATATACAACCAGAACTTCGGAGTGGTGAAGGATCGGCGCACGGTTGAGCTTGGCAAGGGACGCACGTCGCTCATCGTGGAGGATGTGGCTCAGCTGATTGACCCCACGACGGTGCATTTCAAGTCCCTCACCGCTCCGAATGCAGTGATCGTTCGTGAGCAGAACTACCAGTACGACCTGATCAACCCGTTGACGATGTTGAACAAATCGGTCGGCAAGCGGGTGACGATTCGACAGAACCTTGGCAACGGCCAGCAGAAGGAGATCACCGGCACGATTCTTGCTCCGGTTACGGCTCAGGTTGCCCAGACCGGCGACGGCGGCGGCGGGACCTCCTACAACGGGCTTGTGATCAAGGCCGACGACGGTCGGATCGTGCTGAATCCGGTGGGGGAGGCTCACTTGCACGAGATGCCCGAGGGTCTGGTTCCCATTCCGAGGCTGGTGTGGCTGGTGGACAGCGAGGAAGCCGGCAAGCACGAGGCCGAGGTTTCGTACATGACGCAGGGCCTGACCTGGCGTGCGGACTATGTTGTAGTGCTTTCCGCCGACGACAAGCTGGTGGACGTCACGGGTTGGGTAACGCTGGACAACAAGAGCGGTGCCACTTATGAGAATGCCAACTTGCAGTTGATCGCAGGGGACGTAAGGCGGATACAGCCGGGCGCCGCCTTCGGAGGTCGAGCACAGCCGCAACCTGCGGCTATGGATGCCATGGCCGCCCCTGCGTTTCAGGAGGAGTCGCTGTTCGAGTACCACCTGTACACTCTGG
>JBBIQU010000082.1:5706-18340 GCA_037442185.1 Chthonomonadales bacterium
GCGACGGTGACCTACACGGCGCGCACGAAGTGGCTGTGACGGGAGGGATGGGGCACATGGGACGAATGGGAGACGTGGGGCCCATCTGTCCCATACATGTCGTCCGGTAACCGGCGTCCGCCCTCGAGCGTCCAATGAATGCCGAAAGGTGGGACGGCAATCATCACGCAATGTCTGACGCTAGGGAAGGTACATATCCGCTCGTATGGGGGCAGGCGGTGAGCCGTCATGCTGCGGCGCTCCCGTCGGATCCCGACGAAGCGACCATTGCGCGGTTCCTGGGCGGCGACCGGGAGGCGTTCGAGCTGCTGTTCGAGCGCTACGGCCCCTACGTGTACAACATCGTTCGTGGCGTTCTGGATTCCGAGGACGACGCGAACGACGTGACGCAGGAGGTATTCCTCCAGGTCTACCGCTCGCTCCATAGGTTCCGCCGGGGATCCCGCTTCACGACATGGCTGTATCGCATCGCGCTCAACCGGGCGCTCGATGCGGCCAGGTCGCATCGGCGTCGCAGATGGGTTTCGTTTGGCGAGACGCTCGACAACAAGGCGGATCCTGACGGCGATCCCGCGCAGGATGTCGAGGCGCGTTCGGCTGAGGATGAGGTCCGGCGGGTCCTGGCCGGCATGGACCCGAAGCACCGGGATATGCTGGTGCTGCGATATCTGCAGGACATGGACATCGAGGAGATCGCGGAAGTCCTCGGCTGCTCGGTGGGGGCGGCGAAAGTCAGGCTCTTTCGGGCGCGGCAGAAGTTCCGCGAGCGCTACGATCAGGTAATAGGGCGCCATGAACGCGAATAGGTTGCTCTGTCGCGACGTTGCGGGCCTGCTTGCGGAGTATCTTGAACACGAGTTGCCCGAGATTGAGGCAACCCGGGTCCGCGCGCATCTGGATCGGTGTCCGGTGTGTCGCGCCGACGCTCAGAGGATGAGCCGCGCTCTGGGCGCGCTGCACGATCTTCGCCGTTCGGAGATGCCCGATAGTGTGCGAACAGGGCTCTATGCCCGAATCGCCGCCATGGAGCGCCGCCGTCCGGCGCCTGTCCTGCGCTTCAGGTACGCCGGAGCAGCCGCCGCACTCCTGATCGCTGTTTCAAGCGCCGCGTTTCTGGCTGGCCGAAGGGATGCGGACAGGCAGCAGGCTGTGCAACGGGCCGGCACGGGATCGCGTGTCGTGCGAGCCGCAGCATCGCCGATTGTGAGTGCGAGCGCCGATGCGGTGAGCACAGCCTACCGCTCGGCGAGCCCGAGCGCTCCGGCGATCGGTGTGAGTCCGATACCGAAGCCCTCGGTCACCGTCAAGAACCGTCGCTCGAGCGGATCGAGGACCATGGCCCGAACGCCGGTGCCCGACAGCATCCTTGATGTGGCTGATAAACGCGGCGTTACGGCGCGAATGCTCCTGAATGCCCGGGCCGGAAGCGTGGATGAATCGTCACGCGATGTTCGGCAGGCGGCCATGGCGCTGCCGGCGGCGCTCGGCGAACCGGCCGGCGGCGAATGGCGCGACCGCATCAGAATCGGCGACAGCGTTACGGAGTTGCGCGGAATGGCCCAAAGGGACGAGTCAGGGCGATTGCGCGCCATCCGAGTGTCCGCGACAACCGCCAACTCGCGCCAAGCCGACACCGACGATGAGACTGCGGCGACGAGTCCTCCGTCTTCGTTCAGCGGAACGGCAGCGCCGGGAAGCGATTATGAGGAAGAAAGGTAATGGCGTAAGGATGCTGAGGACCCTGGCGATCCTGCTCACGCTCGTGACAGTCGCGACCCTATCCGCGCACGCGCAGAACGGTACCAGGCCCGGCGCGCTGTCGCTCATCGAAGCAGGTCTGGCGGCAGACGGCACAACGCCCCGATACCACATCGAGGCGAACGGCGCCGATATCCGCGACGTGATCGCCTCGCTGCTGCGCAAGACGGGGAAGGAATACGTCATCAATCAGGACGTAACGGGTCCGGTCAGCTTCGTGCTGCGGGATAAGACGCTCGATCAGATACTGCAGACGCTCCAGAGCATAGCCAAGCCCGCCATAGCCGTAGCTTTCGGCGACGTCGTAAAGGTGTCCATCGCTCCGCCGCCGCAGTCCCAGCTCGGGACCACAAATACCGGCGTCCGACCTCCCGCAGGCATCCGCACGGACAACGGCCAGCGGCCCGGCCGCACAGAAACGATCCGCATCACCAATCCGGCTGTGCTGCAGAATCAGGCAGCGCTCTTCAACCAACCCGTAACTCTGGCAATCCCCGACGACAAACCCGTCCCGCTGAAGATCGCCCTCGGGCAGATCTCCACCCAGACGCAGGTGCCCATCAGACTCGATCCTCGCATCCCGTCCGACGTCGGCCTTGCGGCCAGGTTCACGGAAACGCCGCTTGCGCTGGTGCTTGACACTATCGGGAGGACGGGCGCTCTCAAGTGGCAGATACAGGCGGACGGCAGCATCCTGATCGGTCCGTCGGATTACTTGCTGGTGACTGTGCGCGGAGTGCCTGCGTGGGGCCAACCCGCAGGAACGTGTCCGACGTGCCGGCGACCCGTGCTTCAGTCGTGGGGGTTCTGCCCGCACGACGGAACCCCTCTCACCAGGCAGAATCGTCAGTCTCCGCCTCGAACGCCTCGATAGTCGGCTCAGGTATCCTGACGGCGTGCATCGCGGAGGGGAGACGCCCCCAAGCGGTCAAGCGCACGTGCCGCCCATTCATCACCGTTCAGGAGTAACTCCGCCCATGGAAGTTCGATTGATCCCGCTCGACAAGATCGTGGAGGATACGGGCCAGCCAAGGAGCCGTGCCGATGAGGCATCTCTCGCGGAACTGGCTGACAGCATCAAGCGCCACGGTGTCCTGAACCCGATTACCGTCACGCCGCTGCATAACCTCGGCATGTTCCGCATTGTGACGGGCGAGCGTCGCTGGCGGGCTGCGGCGATGGCCGGGCTGGACAGCATGCCGTGTGTGGTGAGGGAGCTTGAGGACGAGGAGATACGCTCGCAGCAGCTAATCGAAAACATGCAGCGCGAGGACCTGTCGCCGCTCGATAGGGCACGAGGCATAGCCGCTCTGCAAGATGCCACGGGCGCAACGACCCGTGACGTGGCCGCCATGCTCGGGATATCTGAACGCATGGTCAACAACATCCTCGATCTTCTGGAGCTTCCCGCCGACATCGGCGAGCAGATCATTGCGTCTCCCAATCGTCCTGCCGACGGGCAGTTGACCGAGAAGCATGCCAGGTTTATCAAGCAGCTTGCCGACGAGCCCGAGCGTCAGCGCCGTGTCGCCGATCGGGTGCGGGAGGACCGTCTGTCGAGCGCTGACACCGCAACACTCGTCCGAGCGCTTCGCGAGAATCCCGAGTATTCGGAGGAGATCCTGACGGCGCCGCCGGAGGCGTTTCAGGGCTACCTCAAGGCCAAGGAAAAGGCCGCGGAGGAGCGCAAGGCAGCTGTTGCGCTCGCTTCGTCCGACGCCGTGGAGGTCGTGCGCGCTTGTTTGGCGGCCCTCAATGAAGTCAGGACGGTCGGCATGGGCGAAGAGGGGCTTCGGGCGCTGCAGGCAGCGCTGGCAGAGACCCGCGTGCTCATAGAATCGCTGGAGCGGGAGTGCGCCATGGAGCTGGGGTCCTCCTGAAGACACATGCGGCTGACGCTCGGCGTGCCGGCACCGCTCGGTGTTGAGCGTCTGTAGGACATAGCGGACGGACGGGGCGACCAGTCCTACGCGCATATGGCACGGTGTCCTATACCGCGCGGCCGAGCCCCAATGTATCATGTAGTCACTGCATCGTATGGGGATGCATGTGGTCTTGGGGAGCCCGGCCTCCGTATGAGGCGGGCTCTCTCAGTTTTTCTGGGGCCCCTCGCAGACTAGGCAGTACCCCACCCTGCGCCAGTGCCTGCCGATAACCTGCGTCCCCCGCGCGAGATCTGAGCGTCATCGCCCAGCGCGAGCGGGGATCAGCGACCACGTCGTTCTGAGTTCCGCGCTCTTGCCCGCCGGGATGCGGACGACTGGGCCGAGGATCTCCGCTTCCATGTAGTCAAGCGGATCGGCGCTTGAGAACACTTCCACCGAACAGCCGTCGTCGGGGTACGTCCCGGCCGAGCGGCGCGGCCCCGTCATCCGAAAGACCCATTGGCCCTTCCGAACGTCAAGGCGCGCCGTGCTCGGATCGCCGCCGATCTTGTAGGCCTGAGCCGGGTGCCGACGGGCCTCGATCGTCTCGGAGTGAAGGCGGATCGCGCCTGCGGGGACCGGGTTGTCCGGGAACTCGCGGTAGCCGGCAGAGAACGCGCTGGGTCTGGCATGCGGCATACGGATCCAGTCCGGAGAAGCCATTTGGGCAACCTCCCAGACCGACCATTCTGCAGGCAGATCGCTCTCGTTGATGAGCGCGTTGCGAATGGTCAGAGACGCATCCGCGCGATGGAGGATGATGGTCCTGCGTATCCGTAGCTTGGTGGCCTTGCTTATCGGGCTCTCGATCACGAGTGCGCGGTCGGGGCGGATGCGGACAGACCACTTCGAGCCGTCGAGGTCCGGATCGGGAGGCCAACCCCACCTGGCCTGAGGCGCCGGCCAGACTTTGTCGCCGCCGAAGTTGGCCCAGTCCTTCCGATCCGGTTCTGCGAGCTTGCCCAGCAGCTCCGGATTCTCCCATAGAACATTGGGGCCCCCGATGGGCGCGAAGCGCATGATTCGGCCAATGGCAGGGACGACGACGACCTCGGCTGAGCGATTCGCAAGCCTGATGGAGCCGGGCCAACCTTTGTAGTTCACCCGGGTGACCGTAACCTCGGTGGGCTGAGGCACGCCTGCTGCAATCAGGCAGGCTCCCAGTGCCGCCGGTCCTGACCACAGGCTACCGCGAAAGCGTTGTGCCATGGCCGACGATGAGCATGGAACCGATGAGCACAGCCAGACCGAGCGCCACCATGCGGCGCGTGCCCGAGCTGGAGCCCCGCCACTCCTTTAGCGCAATGCCCCACAGAGTGCTGAAGACGATGATGGCCGACATGTGCAAAGACCAGCTCACGAAGTTGAATCGGCCCATCTGCGTGGTGCCCATGCCGTAGAACATGAACTGCAGGTACCAGGTCGTGCCGCCGACCATACACAGGAGGTAGTTGGCCGTGAGCGGGCGTGCGCGGTCAATGTAATCGCCTCCGGTTCGATTGCGGCGGGCAAGGTAGGCGCACCAGAGCGAGTTGGTGACGAATCCGCCGAACAGGATCACGATGAAGCTCGGTGTGGTCTGCCAGAGATCGGCGGTACCCCGCTCCACGGCTATGGATGCGATAGGCTTGGCGGCCTCCATGGCGAATGCCATGCAAGCGCTCATGATGCCGGCGAAGGTGGCCACAGCCAGACCCTTCCCAACGTTCATCTCGGGAGTGGCCTCGCTGCCGGGAGTTTCGCGCTCCTTCCGCCGACCGGCTGCGCCGCTGATGGCGATGCCCACGAGGCAAACAAGCACTCCGAGGAGAGTCACCTGGCCGCCGGTCGTGCCGAACATGCGCCAAAGCTCGCCGCTCGGGATGGCCGGGATGAGCGTGCCGAACGCGGCGCAGAAGCCCAGCGCGACCGCGTAGCCGAGCGATATGCCGAGGTACCTCATGGACAGGCCGAAGGTCAGGCCGCCGATGCCCCACAGGACACCGAAGAACCATGACCAGAACAGGACTCGGCCGGGGGTGGCAAGGATGATGCCGATGGGATCGGGGGTCGTCGCCAGGGCCACAACCCACGGCGCGATGATCCAACTGAAGAAGCCTCCGACGAGCCAGAACGTCTCCCAGGCCCATCCGCGCACGCGTTTGTACGGCACATAGAAACTCGCGGCAGCCAGGCCCCCAATCGAGTGCAGAAACACCCCGAGAAACGGGTTGGGGGTCATCTCGCGTCTCCAGTCAGCATATGCGTTTGACCTCCAGACCAAGCAGAGCGCCCAGCTTCTCGATGCGCGAAGCGACGTGGCCGACGCCGATCGCGCAGTGGTGGGCCGGTCCCGCCTTCGACCATTCGTTCACAAACGCCCTCGCGCCGATGGAGAACCGGTAGCGGCTGTTCGTATTGCCGATGTGCATGATCGGTCCCGGCACGCTCTCGGCCTCGGCGGTGAGGAGGCTCAGCCGTCCTCGGCCGTCCTGCACGAGCGATAGGAGCGTCGCGGGGCCGTGCTTCACGCGCATCTCGATGGAGAGGCCTTGACCCGGCTTGCCGTGGTACACCGGCAAGGGAACCAGCTTTACGCGTCCGTCGGCGATGGCCATGTGGCCGGGACCGTCATGCCCGAGCAGGACCACATCGTCGTCGAAGTCCATCAGGTAGAGCTCGGAGAACGAGCCGCCAACTCCGAAGCAGTCCATGATCTTCATGGCCTGCACGTTCTTGATCTCGCATTCGCCGGCCACGGGCACGCCGTGTGCCGTCAGCAGGGAGTTGCCGGCGATTACCGAGGTGACGATGTCCTCGTAGGCGTTGCCGGGTTGACCTTCGTAGTAGTAGGCCATGGCGCCGAGTGCGTGCGCCTCAACCAGCCGATCGAGGGCGCAGGACGTCTTTGCGGCTCGCTCAAGTTCGCATTGCGTGCATTCCGGCGCCACGTCGAACTCGGTGCGGAACTGCTCCAACTTGGCGAGGACGTCGTCGGCGGTCACCTCCTCCCGCAGTCGGTGCAGCTCGCACATCTCGAGCAGGTCGAAATGGCAGCCGAACACGGCGGCCTGCTGGGTCATGTCGCTGTAGACATCCAGCATGCCGCAATAGTAATGTCCGAGCACTCCGACGCGGTTGTCGCGCATGGCGGCGCGGACCCCTGCGGCAGCCACCCAGTCGGCGATCTCCGACCATGCCTCAGGGTCATCGAGCGTCCCCGTCACGAGATGATAGGGGATGCCAGCCCGGTTGAAAACGCAGGCGATTTCCGGCGCGGCGCATGCCTGGCAGTGGGCAAGCCATTCTCCGGTCATGACGCCTCGGTCGCCGATGGCATTGAACGCATCGTAATCCAATCGCCGCACCGGCTGAAGGTTAAGCACAACGACGGGAACGCCCGCCTTCTGGACAACCGGAAGCACCGTCGAGCTCAGAGCATAAGTCGAGACATACAGGAAGATCGCCTCAACATCCTCGCGCTTGAACAGATCGGCTGCCTTGCGCGCGCTTTCGACGGTGTCCACCATTCCGGCATCAACGACAATTGCGCCGCATTCTCGGATGCGTGCCGAAATCCCGGCCCGATAGCCGTCCAGCCGTTCCCTGAGACCGGCGAACTGCGGCCAGTAGGTATCAAGGCCGATTGCGAACAAACCCACACGGGGGACCTTTGCCATAGCATTCCTCCTCTAGGATGCGTTCGTCGCTGTCGGGCGTGTGTCCTTCCGAGCCGGGGCAAGCTCGACGCGAACATCGGCCT
Organism: Chthonomonadales bacterium; assembly: GCA_037442185.1. Lineage (GTDB taxonomy): Bacteria > Armatimonadota > Chthonomonadetes > Chthonomonadales > CAJBBX01 > JAAYVH01. The sequence continues at coordinate 13,132 of JBBIQU010000082.1, forward strand.
GCATCCGGTATCCTCTCGAGTGGCCGGCACGGCATCGAGGGCGTGGACGCGGGGGCGCGAAGGAGATCGGACGGATTTCGAAGGTTCTGAGGAATGAGACGCGCGGGGCTGTGGTTGCCCAACGCGTGCGCGTGGCGGCCGGCATGATGGGTCGTCTCTCAGGCTTGCTGGCAGCTCCGCGTCTCGCCGTTGGCGAAGCGCTGTGGCTGGAGTCGTGCAACGGCATCCACACGTTCGGCATGCGCTACCCGATCGCCGCCATTGTCCTCGACCGTGACGGCGTGGTGATCAAGGCAATAGAATGCGTGCCGCCCTGGCGTGTAGTCTGGCCGGTTCGGGCCGGCTATGCGACGGTTGAGATGCTGCCGGAGACGCTATCGCGCTCTCCGGTTCGACCGGGCGACCGCCTGCTGATGGAATGACGGCGCCGGGTGATCGGTGCGGCAGGCGTTCTGCCTTTTTCCGGATCACTCCGCCGAGGTCGGGCTATGTGGCGGTGGCTGCCCGAATGGCGGCGAGCGCCTTGGGCGCGGCCTCAGCGACGGGCTCGGACCCCTCGTACTCGAGAGTCAGATAACCGCGGTAGCCGGCAGCCTTCAGTATCTCGACGATGCGTTTGACATCGGCCGGCTGCTTCTGGCCACCCTTCGGAGCCACATCCGTCTTCAGGTGGGTCGTCACTGCATAGGGCGCGCACGCGGCGATGTCGGCATACGGGTCTTCCGTGCGGAAGTTGCCCGTGTCAAGATTGACGCCGCACCAGTCGGACTTGACTGCACGCACGATCCGCAGCACTCCCAATGATTCGGCAACGATGCCGCCGTGGTTTTCCAAGCCGAGCATGACGCCCGTCTCGGCAGCCCGATCGCAGCACGCTTCGAGACACTCAATGCAGCATCGCTCGGCTTCTTCAGGGGTCTGGCCCTGATGAGGCGTTCCGGCGAACACCCGGAGGACAGGCGCGCCGAGGGCCTGAGCGTGGCCAAGCCAGGTCCGGACCTTCTCGATCTCACGATCGCGCGCCTCACCGGCAGGATGGGTGAACACGTTGCCGACGCTCGAGGCCGATACGGTCAGGCCGTGGAGGAAGCACGTCCGCTTGAGATCGGCTAGGTACGCTGCGGTAACGGGTGTCGGAATGTAATACGAGGTAAGCTCAACGCCGTCCCAGCCGTCCAGCGCAGCCTGCTTGACGAAGTCGTGCATGGTCATCTCGGGCTTGGCTTTGCCGGTGAGCCGGTCGCGGTATGAGTAGGCGGCGATGCCGGCTCGGATGACGGGCCTGCCCGAGCGTGTCGGAGGGTCGGCAGCCCGGGCCATTCGTGGAGCGATGCTCCCGACGCCGGCCGCCAACGCGCCGGCGAACAACCGGCGTCGCGATACGGCAGGAAGCCTCTCGTTGCCGACGGCTTCGGTTTCGTTGGGCATGGGATCGCGTTTCATCGCGAGAGCTCCTTCCAGAGAGCCGAGTAGCATCGGAGGAACAACGCTCCGGCTTCTGCGGGAACGGGCGTTCCTACCTCGCACAGAAGGTAGCGGTCGTAACGATCGGCCTTGAGCAGATCAAACAGCTCGCGCCACGGATACGTGTTCCACAGGTCCGTGATGTGGCAGCATCTGATGTGCGCGCCGAGCAGTCGGTATGCCTCGGCGACGGATCCGTTCTGGACATCGGTGGGGTTGGAGTTCCAGGTGATGCCGACATTTGGATGCCCGCACGCATCCATGATGGTCCGCATGTTGGCGGGAAGCGACGTGCCGCCGCCGTGAACTTCAACCCAGATCTCGACGCCATGGTCGGCGCCGATCCTGCCGCACTCCGCCAGTGCCTTGCCGATCTGCGCGAGCGTGCGCTCGGGGGGCACATCCTTCGGCAGTCCGTTCGGTCGGACCTTGACGCCGCGCGCGCCGATGTCCTGAGCGAGCTTCACGAAGGTCCTGCAGTCGTCTATGTGCCTGCGAACCTCTGCTGCATCCGGCGAGTGAAACTCGCATACCGTTCCAAGGCTGATCTGACGCAGTCCGGCGTCAGCGCATTGCTTGCGCACATCGGCCCTCGCCGATGCGCTCAGTGACGGCTCAACGCCATGCCGGTGGGTCGTGCGGAACTCGACCCCATCAATCCCGGTCTCTTTGCATATGCGCAGAATCGTCGCAAGGTCCCAATCCCGGGCGACGTTGTAGGTCACCAGACCCAGACGCATCTTGCGTTCTCCCACTTCCGTTAGTTGCGCAACGGTCGGCCGTGCGACGGCCATGGCGATGCCCGATCCGGTCAACGCGGCCGCACCGCCAAGGAAACGCCGACGACTGATCGGCGCATCAATCCGTTGCCTGCCCATCGTCATCCGATCCAATCAGCCACCTCACAGGTTGCGCGCCGCCCTTGAGAGGCATGGGGGCACGCGCAGACCGGCTTGAGTTCTGCATTGATCCATTCGCCAACGCGCACAGGTAGTCCTGCATTGCTTGGCTTACGGTGTACGCCCGCACACGCATCGTCCCGATCGCGCCACACGCCATAGGGTGGGAGCCGCTGAGCCGCCGTGCCGGGCGCGAGCGCGAGAGACACCGGAAGGCGTCGTCAGTACACCGTCAGCGGTGCCTCCCCATACCCGGCATCAACGCACGCATCCCCTGCGAACTCGCAACGGCATGGTGTGAGTGCCAACGGGCTCAGTGGTGGTGTACAGATACCGCGCGATGCCTGCATCAACTCCGGTTCCTGTCACGACATCCGCAATCCAGGTACCGTCCATTCGGAAGGTCACGGTCTTGCCCTCTTGCTTCTGGTAGTCGGACAGCCGGCGGAAGTAGGCGTACATACGCGCGACGCCGCCTTGCGGAACCGACCGAGGCATAACCAAGATATAGGGCGTGGCTTTCAGGACGGTGAGCTTCGCCGTCATGCTGATGGGACCGTACCCGATGTCGCCCGGCCATTCGGAGAGGATGGTTCGCACCCCCGCGCCTGTGCCGTCCGGGACATGATAGTAGGGGTAGCTTGCATATCCCTGGGCGCTGGTCGGGCGCTCGATCACGAAAGTTCGGTCCACGTAGAATCGGATAGCCTTGTCGTACAGCGGCTCATTGTCGCCACGCAGAAGCCGAGCCTTCAGCTCGGTGACCGCAGTTATGCGCGCCGTACGATCGAACGTTACCATCTTGGTCGTCCACGTTTGGCATGAGAGGGTCGCCGACGCGCCGGTGGGGTGGTAGACGTTTGCGCCGGCGAACTCGACGGAAATCGTTCGGGTCGCCGGGCCTGCGCCAATGATCCAGTTCAGGAGGCTGTCACCTCCGGCATTGGTGATCGCCGTGCCGACGACGGTCCCATCAACGCGGTAGGAGATCTCCCGGCCCTCAAGCAGTCTATCGTCGGTAGTGCGCTTGAGATCGTACTGCCTGAGGATCACCGTTTCGCCGATCGTACCGCTCCGATCTATCGTCCAGAGAGTGGTGTTCGCCTTTTCCACCGTCAGCGTGCCCTGTCCGGTCGAGGCATTGTACAGGGTCTCTGCCGCGTAGCTTCCGCTAAGGGCGTGCGTTCCGGCGCTCGGATCGTCAGGTGTCGAGGCGTCCATCTCCGCCCATCCGTCGGCGTCGGTGGTGTTCTGGCCGATTGTGGAACCATCTCGACGGAACACGATGACCTTGCCTGCCAACGGCGCGCCATCGGTCACGCGGGTAAGTCGAGCCCTTACCACGAAGAACAAGCCGGGCTGTGACGTGACATCAGGGACCGATACGGCAGTGTCGGCTTTCGCTATCGTGAGAGAGGCAATCTGTGTGTGCCCGACGTAGCATTGCTCCCCCGCATACTCGACTTCGTAGGTTTTCCCGCCGACCCCCATGCTCGAAGGGATCGTGTGGGGCATACGCGCGACGCCCTCGAAATCGGTGTCAGCCGCTCCAACGTCGGCGCCTGCGACGCGGAACACGATCTCGCGACCGACGAGCGGGAATCGGTCGCCCTGTCTTGTGAGCGACGCCTGCAGCGTTACCGTCTCGCCGATCTGGCCCGAGACGTGTTCGGGCATCAGATAGGTGTCGCACTTGCGCACGCTGAGGACATCCGTGTCGGTAGCTGCTTCGTACCAATCGTCGCCATCGAACGTGACACTGAGGGTGTGATCTCCAGGGGCAAGCTCCGGGATGCGGTACGGGATGATCACGGAGCCGTTCGCTGCAGTTGGTTCTTCGTGTACCATGGACCCGTCCACCGTGAACCGCAGCATGCGGCCAACGATGGCGGCGCTGCTCGGCTGTGAGACGAGAGAACCGCGCAACTCGATGTTCTCGGTCGCGAAGCCGGACGCAGGCGCGACAAACGCGACGGCAATGCCCTTGGTGATCGTCAGTCCGGCTATGCCGCTGATGGGTGAATGAGTGGCATCGCCGTCGAAGTCGGCATACAGAGCGTAGCCTGACGGCTTCCATGTTTCGGGAAGCGTGTATGGGTAGTGCGCCTCTCCCGCTGCATTGGTCGTTGCCGAGCCAATCTCAGTCTCGTAGACGCGAAACCGGATCGGGAAGCCGGCCAGCGGAGCCCCGGTGAACCAGTTGGTGAGAACTGCACGGAGGTTGATCGGGTACGCGATGCGCCCCGATGCATCTTCCACACGCATGCGGCATCGGACGGCCGCGATGCTGAAAGGACGGCTCTCGCCTGTGACGACTTCGTTACCGACCCGAATCGTGTAGCCTGCTCCGGCCGTGAGATCGTCAGGGATTGTCCAGTCGTATGAGCCGGATCCGCCCGATCCGATGGACATCATCGAGCCGATCTGCCGCACCTGAGTTCCGTCACGGTAGAGCCATATTCTGATCATAGCGCCGGTCGAGCCGGAGTACTTCCACTGTATCTGCTCGGTCGTTGCCATATGCCACACGTCGTTCTCGGCCGGTTCGGTCACTTCGATGACGGTTGCGTCCACGATCTCGAAGTAGGGTCCTGTCGCGGTGTGAGTTGCGTCGGAAAGATCGGTGATCCGCACCTGATAGTCGTCGTGCGGGGTGAGGTCGGCCGGAACGGTCCACATATACGTATAACTGCCGTTCGTTCCTCGGGTGGTGTTAGCGGCGATCGTCTTTACAACTGAAGCGCCCCGCATCAGCTCCAGCTTCACCCTCGGTCCGGGCTCTCCGGTGTAGGTCCACCTGATGCGCGTCTGGGAGCCCTTGACACACACGGCTCCTGCGGAGGGTT
>JBBIQU010000083.1:0-12803 GCA_037442185.1 Chthonomonadales bacterium
GCGGCTACACGGCCTGCGGCCGTAACGGCAACGGCACGCGATGTGCGGGCCTGCGGCCGTAACGGCAACGGCCCGCCACGCGCATGCGGGCCGCAACGACGACTCCCCTCATCCCCACTTGGCTGTCATGGTACCGGACGCGTGCGCGGTACAATGTGGCCGCTTGAGATTGGGGAGGTCGGACAATGGACCAGGGTGTAACGCGCGGGACCGGCGCCGAGTTAGATCTGGGAGAACTTGCGGTCGAGGCCATGCGCGAGCGCGGGCTTGCGCCCGAGTTCTCCTCGGAAGCGCTCCGTCAGGTTGACAAGCTCACGCAACCTGCGCGCCCGGACGACGACGTCTGCTATATGCGCAGCATGCCGTGGGCCTCGATTGACAACGACGATTCGCGTGACCTTGACCAGCTCACCGTCGCCGAGGACCTAGGCCAGGGGGCTGTTCGCATCCACGTAGCCATCGCCGACGTTGACGCGCTCGTGCGCAAGAACAGCCCGGTTGACGTGCATGCGCGACGCAACACCACTTCGGTCTACACCGCCGCGCGCATCTTCCCAATGCTGCCCGAGCGCCTTTCCACCGATCTCACCTCGCTCAATCCGCGCGAGGACCGCGTGGCCGTGGTGATTTCCTACACTGTGGATGGCGATGGCGTCGTGCACGATCCCGCGATCGCTCGGGCGGTCGTCCGGAGCCAGGCCAAGCTCGCCTACAGCAGCGTTGGCGCATGGCTGGATGCGGAATCCGACATTCCGCCGGCATTGGCGGCGGTGCCGGGTCTGGCTGAGCAGATTCGGCTTCAGGATCACGTTGCCCAGCGTCTCAGGCAAAGGCGACACGAGCACGGCGCGCTTGTGCTCGATACCATCGAGACGAAGGCCGTGTTCGATGACGGCAGGCTCGTCGCCGTCGAGCGGGAGGAGAAGAACCGGGCGCACGAGCTCATTGAGGACTTCATGATCGCCGCTAACGGCGTCGTGGCCGCATACCTTGAGCGCAACGGGTATCCGAGCTTCCGGCGTGTCGTCAAGTCCCCTGAGCGGTGGGATCGCATCGAGGCCCTGGCCGCGGAGTACGGCGACACGCTGCCGACGGACCCCGATCCGGTGGCGCTGCAGAGGTTCCTCCTCAAGCGGCGCAAGGCCGATCCCGTGCGCTATTCCGACCTGTCGCTGACGGTCATCAAGCTCCTCGGCAGGGGCGAGTACGCGGTCCATCGGCCAGATCAAGAGGCTGAAGGCCACTTCGGATTGGCGGTGCGGGACTACTCTCACTCGACCGCGCCGAACCGACGATATCCCGACATCATCACCCAGCGCCTGCTGAAGTCTGCGCTCCGGTCGCAACCCTCGGCCTACGGTCCAAGGGAGCTGGAAGAGCTGGCCGATCACTGCACCCAGCAAGAGGATGCCGCGAAGAAAGTGGAGCGCCAGATCGCCAAGTCCGCCGCCGCCATGTTGCTGGCATCCAGGATCGGCGAGAAGTTCGAAGGGATTGTCACCGGCGCAAAGGAGAAGGGTACGTGGGTGCGCATCTTCGAGCCGCCGGTCGAAGGCCGCGTAGTCGAAGGCTCGCGGTATCTCGATGTGGGCGACCGGGTCACGGTGAAGCTCGTCGAGGTGGACATCCGGCGCGGCTTCATTGACTTCGCGTCTCAGGGGCGTCTGTGAGTTCGCTCGATGCGGTCCATTCGCTCGCGACAGCTCTCACGAAGGGAACACCGACCGATCGAGCATCCGTAACTTGAGATTGGCCACGCCGCGCCGGAGCCGCGCGCTCCGGCGCGTTGCCGCACGCACTCCGAGCTAAGGTGAGCCTATGGTTGAGGTCAAGGACCTGACGAAGTACTACGGCGAGTACGCTGCCATCGAGGGCGTCTCGTTCAAGGTGGAGGAGGGCGAGATACTCGGCTTCCTCGGCCCCAATGCCGCCGGCAAGACAACCACCATGCGCATCATTGCCGGCTTCATGCCTCCCACGTCGGGCACGGCGACGGTTGCGGGAACCGATGTTGTGCGCGATTCGGTCGAAGCGCGTCGCAAGCTGGGATACCTGCCCGAACAGGTGCCGCTTTACGACGACATGAGCGTCCGCGAGTACCTCGGCTTCTGCGCCAGGGTGCGAGGCGTCCCCTCCGCAAAGCAGTCCGAGCGCGTGGATGCTGTCATGGATGCCACGCGCGTTACCGAGTATGCGGACACGCTGATCCTGAAATTGTCGAAGGGATTTCGCCAGCGGGTGGGCATCGCCCAGGCTCTCGTCCACGATCCGCAGCTGTTGATCCTGGATGAGCCGACGGTCGGCCTCGACCCGCGCCAGATCGTTGAGGTCCGCGCGCTCATCAAGGGGCTCAGGGGCAGCCATACCGTCATCCTCAGCACCCACATTCTCCCCGAAGTGCAGGTGGTATGCGACCGGGTCGTCATCATCAATGAAGGCCGTATCGCGGCAATAGACACCCCGGAGGCGTTGACGGCCAGATTGAGGAGGTCCCAGCAGATACGCCTTGACGTGCGCGGTCCGCGGCGCGAGGTTGCCGATGCGCTCCGCAAACTCCCCGGCGCGCGCGGAGTGACCGACGAGGATGCGGGCGATGGCGTGTTCCGGTTCACCCTGGAAGCTGACCCCGACAAGGACATTCGCGAGGTTGCGGCCTCGACTGTTGTGAAGCAGGGCTGGGGACTGCGCGAGATGAGCAGCGTCGAGATGTCGCTGGAGGACGTGTACATCCACCTGACCACGGCCGAGTCGGGCGACGGAAAGCTAGCAGCTCAGGCGGAGGTGGCGCAATGAGACCGATCATCGCGATTGCGCAACGCGAGTTGCGCTCCTATTTCGGTTCGCCGATGGGCTGGGTCGTTATGGCGGCCTTCATGGCGTTCGCGGGCTACTTCTTCTGGGCCGCCATCGCGCTTGCGGGCATCGGCGAGATGCGCATGTGGTTCAGCAACACCACGATCATCCTGATCATCCTGCTGCCTGCGCTCACGATGAGGCTCATCGCCGAGGAACGGCAGCGCGGCACGATCGAGGTGCTGATGACATCGCCCGTAACCGACACCCAGGCCGTTCTGGGCAAGTTCCTCGGAGCGTTCGCGTTCTATGCCGTCATGCTCCTGCTTACGATCCAGTTCCCCGTCACTCTGTCTCGGCTTGGCACGCCGGACCGCGGGCCGTTTTTCTCGGGCTATCTGGGAATGCTTCTGTTCGGCGGCAGCTTCCTGGCTGTCGGCCTGTTCATCTCGACCACGACGAAGAGCCAGGTTGTGGCGTATGTGGGCACCATGTTCGTGCTGCTCTTCCTGTGGCTCCTCTCGTGGGCGGGCATGGGCGAGGCATGGTGGCAGAAGCTGCTGCAGTACATCTCCATCCCGACCCACCTCGACGAGTTCGCCAAGGGCCTCATAGACACGCGCGACGTGTTCTATTACGTCTCGTTCATCGGCGGCATGTTGTTCCTCTCCGTTCGGGCGCTCGCCGCCTGGAAGTGGAGGTAACCGATGCCACGATCAGCTCCCCGTCAGCATCGCACACAGGTGCAGCGCCTGGCCGTTTACGCCGGATGGGCCGGCACCGCGCTGCTGCTGGCATCGCTCATGTACTGGCTCTACCTGACGAGCATGCTGCAGACGCGCAACTGGATCGTCAACACGGGTCTGGGCGTCGGCATCGCCATGATCCTGTTCTTCCTCGGCGGCATGGGCACGGCTATCATCGCTGGGTTCCGCTCGCCCGAGGGCAAACGCTCCGTCCGATCGCTGATCTTCATCTCGGCGGTGCTGGGCATACTGGTCATCGCCAACGTGATTGCCTACCGTCGGCACTTCCAGTGGGACCTGACCGGCAATCGCCGCCTGACCCTCGCCCCAGTGACCGTGCGCCTCCTCAAGGGGCTCAAGCAGAAAATCGAAGTCACCGCATTCTACAGCCAGAGTCCCCAGCGCAGATGGGAAGCGCAGGATGCCCGGCGCGTTCAGGACCTGCTGAGGCAGTATGCTGACCGGTCGCCGAACGTGCGCTTCAAGCTGGTGGACTACCTGCGCGAGCCCGACAAGTGGGCTTCGGCGCAGATGACGACCATGCCTCCCGTCGTGTTGTTCACGAACGAGAGCGGCGGACGCGAAGAGGTAAAGGGAACCGGGGAAAAGGACTTCACCGGCGCCCTCATGAAGCTCACGCGAACAGAGAAGCACAACGTCATGTTCACGGTCGGCCACGGCGAGCTGAGCCCGGACGCGACCGATCAATCGGGCATGGCCGAAGTCAAGACCGTCTTGACCGAGCAACAGCATACGGTGGCAACGCTCGATCTCATGGGCAAGGAGCGCAAGGTACCTGCCGATTGCTCGGTCCTGGTGATCGCGGGTCCGCAGGTTGAGTTCCAAGCCGACGAGCAGAAGGCGGTCAAGGATTACTTCTCAGCCGGCGGACAGCTGTTGGTCATGCTGCGAGTGGCCGGGCCGTCGCTGCCGTGGCTGATGAAGGAACTGGGCGTCAAGCCCGAAGACAACATCGTGGCCCAGATCGTCGAGATACCCGGGACCGGCCTAGCCGAGATCAGCAAGACCGTGCGGATCTCGAAGTTCGAGACCCACGACATCAACCGCGGGCTTCGGGCAGTCTATTACCCGCTGGTGCGCTCGCTGACTGCCGCGAGTCCGGCCCCGAGCGGAGTGACCACGACCAATGTGATGCGCACGGCCGACGATGCCATCGGCAAGCCGCTCAAGCAAGGACAGCGTACGGTGGACCTGCGCCCCGGGTCCAACGATCCAAAGGGGCCGTTCGCCCTTGCCATGGTGGCCGAGAAGGACGTGTCCGGCAAGAAGGCGCGAGCCGTGGTGGTGGGTGGCGCGGAATGGGCCTCGGACATGCTGACCATGCAGCCCGAGATGGACAACCGATACCTGGCCACGAACGCGATCAACTGGCTGGCTTCTGAAGACGCCCTGGTGGACATCCCGCCCAAGGACGAGCCGCCGAGCCAGGTGACGCTCTCGCCGGAAGATCGGGTGCGCACATTCTTCATCAACCTGCTGCTCATGCCGGCCGTCTGCTTCTTCATGGCGGCCTACGTATGGTGGAAGCGCCGATGAAACGCCACAGCGCATGGGTGGCCGTCGGCATTCTGGCGGCGCTCGGCATCTGGCTCTATTTCGACCTGAAGCAGCCTGTGCGTGAACCGGGTGAGAACCCCAAGGTCGCCGATCTCGTCGGGATCACGGCCGACCAGGTGCGCCGGATCGAGGTGGTTCGTGACGGCGCGACCCTGGCGCTGGCCAAGAACGGCGCAGCGTGGGCCATCGAGAGCCCCATCAAGGCCGCGGCCGATGCCGATACCATCAAGAGCGCGTTGGAGGGGCTGCTCGACCAGTCGAGCGATTACGTCATGGAGGAGCAGCCCAAGGACCTTGCGCGGTTCGGCCTCGCAAAGCCGACCAAGACCATCACCCTGATCGGTCCGGGCAAGCGCGTCGTGCTGCAGATCGGCGCGCAGGACCCCGGGAAGTCCTCTGTTTTCACCCGGCTGGCCGACGGCGGGAAGGTGTTCCTCGCCGGCAGCTACACGGTGGAAGCGCTTGCCGACAAGCAGCCGGACGAGCTCCGCGACAAGACCGTGCTCTCCATCCCGCGCGAGAAGATCGAGTATGTGCGCATCAAGCGCGGCGACGGGACGCTGGCGCTGACCAAGATCGGAAGCAAGTGGGAGCTTTCCGAGCCGGTCAAAGCTCCAGCCGATGAGTTCTCCGCCGACGGCATTGTTGATGCTCTCTCGTCGCTGAAGGCCGACAAGTTCGTTATCGCCGGAGCATCGGACCTCAAGGGCTACGGACTGGATGTTCCGAAGCTGAGCGTCGAGATACGAGCGGCGGGCGGCGCCCAGTATGGTCTGCGCGTCGGCAAGGAGGCAACGGCAGGCACGTCGCTCTATGCGGCGCGGCTCTCGGACAACGATGTCGTCGAGATCGCCAAGGGCACATACGACAGCCTGAACAAGACCGTCGCCGACCTCCGGTCCAAGAAGCTTCTCGATGTGCAGACCGACGCAGTCGAGCGCATGTCCGTTGTCACGCGCATGGTGCGATGGGAAGTGCGCAAGTCGGGCAGCGACTGGCTCTTCGTGAGTCCAAACCCGAACAAGAAGGCCGACGCGATTGACGTTGACAACGCGATCCTCGATGCGACCGGCTCGGCGGACCGCTGGATCGCCGACAATCCGTCGGACGCGGACCTCGGGCGCTACGGCCTTGTTCAGCCGGAAATCGTCGTGACCCTCACGCTCAAGGGCGGCGCGGTCAAGAAACTCGAACTCGGGAAGAAGACATCATCGGGGGATCGGTACGCGCGCGGAACCGACACCGGCGCATCCGTGTTTGTCATGGGTTCCTACGTGACCGATCGGCTCGAGAAGGCCCCGAACCAGGCCGATGTGAAATCCGGAACATGAAGTCTCAACTCTTATCTCAAATCTCAGATCTCAAATCTCAGATCTCAAATCTGAGATGTCAAGTCCGGCCTATCAATCCTGACATCTGAGATCGGCGTAGCGAGTTCTGTCCCTGAACAGGTGGGCAGCTCGCCTTCCTACGCGTCTGGATCGCGATAGATGCTCGGATGCGCCCGGTGCAACCGGCGCGCCAGCTCCAACTCAAACTCCGTCGCCTGTGCGCGTTGCGCGAAACGTTGGCGCGTCTCGTCGTTGAGGTGACGTTGGCCCTTGATGTCGCTGTTCTGCAGGCTACTGGCCCATGCGCGTATCTGGCGCGAGCAGCTCTCGGCAAGTGCGGTCGCCTGAGTGAGATCGGGTTGTAGGTGCGCCGCGTCAGGGCACCGCTCACAGACGCGCAGCATGGACCGCACCTCGCCCGCGGAACCGCGAGCGATAATACAAGAACGCAAGAAGCTCCGCGGTCGAGCCGCGCTCGAAGCCCTCGGCAATGTTGTTGGATATGGAGAGCGCTGCGCGTCTCAGTTGGTCGGCAAGGTCGCCCGGACCGCTGAAGAAGCTGTCCTTCGTCAGAGCCCGGATGCGCAGCACCAGATCAATGGCGCTCTGCCAACACGGCAAGTCCTCGAATCTCGCGTAGGTCACGGCGCCACCTCCTCATGACAATGATCCCGATCCGCTTCGGGCCAACACCAGGTCCCTTTGGATTCTCACATCTCGAATGTCAGATCTCAAGTCTCAGATCTCAAGTCCCGAATCTCAGATCTCAGACCTGGGATATCCGTATTCCGCTCCGCCGTACCCGATCTCATCGGTAGCCTACAACGCCGCGTTCCCACGGCTGTCACTGACCGCACCATGCGGCGCACAGGTGGCCTTGCATATCCGCACAGAACAAGTATAAGACCCGCGAGATCGTAGGGAAGCACATGCCCGATCAACGCATACTGTGAGTCAAGAAGAACATCACACTGTCTGTGGACGATGAGCTGTATCAACTCGCAAGGGTTCGGGCCGCGGAGCGGCGGACCACTGTGTCGGCGCTCGTGCGCGGCTTTCTTGAGCGAACCGTACACGAGGAGACTCGGTTCGAGCGCCTGCAGGCCCGTCAGAACGAGATACTGGAGCGGATCGTAAGCGGCGGCACGGGCATCTTGGCGGCTGAACGTATGCGCCGCGATGAGCTTCACGAACGCCATGCGGTTCGTTGACACCAGCGTTCTGCGCTACGCAGTCAGTACCGATCCGGCCGAAGCGGCAAAGGCCGGCATCGCCCGTGCGCTGCTGAACGAGATTGATCTCGCCCGCCCGAGTGCTCGGTGCTGCTGACCGAGGACCTCCAGCACGGACAGGATTTCGACGGAGTTCAGGCCGTCAAGCCGTTCCGCTGACGGGTCCGACGGCTGCGACCAGGGCCATCCTATGCGCCCGTCGGCTCCACAGACATCCCCGACGGCGCACCATCGCGGCTCAGGTAGAGGTCAATGGTGTCGCTGGATATATGGATGTGGTGATCCCATTCACGGTCGCCGCAGGTATGCACCCTCCGATCAGACTATGCGCAGTTGCTTGTCATCGGGCCACCATCGGTCTTGCGCCCTGGATCCTCAGGCGGACACGAGCACCTTTCCCGCCTCCGCGCATGGTTCGGGAATGGTGTCGCCGTCGGCGGCGAGGCCGGCAATGTGAAACTCCACGGCTTCTCGAATCAGTTTCTCGACCTCAGCGCGGGTTGGCGCGGCAGCAACAACGCCGGGCAGGTCCGGCACATAGGCCCCCCACGAGCTGGGACCGCGCTCATAAATGACAAGATAGCTGTTCAACGACCACGCTCCAATCCAGCCTGCTCCCGGACGCGAGCCAGGGTCTCGGGCGGCATGTCTGTGTTCGGATGCCCTGCCACAGTGACCTTCCCTGGCTTGTCTGGGTGCTTGAACTGACGATGGCTTCCCGCCTGCCGGTGGAGATACCACCCGTCGGCCAGAAGCTCCTTGACCACGTCTCGTACCTTCACCTTGTCTCTCTTTGACTACCACCGGTACATTATACGAGAGCCCGGGCATCTGCCCTGCGCGCTCCACAGTCCCGCCCCCTCCGAACGAACCTCTCCAGCGGAGTAACAACCCCGCTTCGGTAGAAGTCAATGAAGCCGCCAACACACTGAGTGTCGGTGACGGAGTTACCGATAGACCTCACCGTCGTTGCGCTTGCCTATGCGAGCGATGTAGAGGGTTGTCTTATCGAAGCGGTAGCCGATGCGGAACTCGCCAACATCGGCCCTTCGGTACGGCGAGCCGCGCAGCGCAGCCGGATCTTGCGGCGTGGGGTCGGCCATGAGCACGAGCAGTCTGCGTCCAATATGCCTGTACTGTTTGGCGTCGAGGCGATCACAGAATCGCGCTGCGTCGTGGGTAATATCGAGGAGACGCACCCGCTAGCCCCGGGTCGCGCGGCCGAGCATTTCCGCGGCAGCCGCAGCACCGAGGTAGCCCTCACGCTCAGCCGCAGCCGCCCGCGCCGCCCAGTAAGCGTCCTCCTGCGCTTGGAGCGGCTCGTGCTCCTCGACGCTCATCATCACCACATAAGGGCGCCCGGTCCGCTCCTTTACGACGGGACCGTGGCGCGCCTTCTCCGTGTACTCACCGAAGCGGGCCTTCGCCTCGGTGGCGCTAACGACGGTCACGTCGCACCTCCTGCCTGATCAATCAGCCCGTTTTGCCCGAATCGCGCGATTCGGCAATCCCGAGCTCACGCCCGCCGCCGCTGCACGAACCGCTCCAGCGGCGCGACATCCCGGCTCAAGTAGGAGGCCATGGGCGTTGCGATCCGGCAGAGCATGATGCTCGACTGCGATGCCTTGCTAGCGAACGCAGGGCGCGCCGAAAGGGCCCGCGTCCCCGGGTGCCTACGGCGGCCCTGACACGAACCGCAGGACCAGGTCCTCGAGGAATGACTCCGGGTCCATGATGGCGAGTCTGGGCGCAAGTTCGCGCAGCAGACGACCTTCCGGGCTCGATGCAGTCGCGAGGTCCAGCAGGTCACGATCGCGGCTGACGAGATACTGGGCCTCGACGGCTATCGCCAGATTGAGGTAGGGCTCGTCATCCGGGTCGCGAGCATACCTGAACACCTCCGGCGGGCGGTGGACCGTGGTTGCGATCTCGTTTAGCCGCGCAAGATACGCATCAGCGAGTGCCGGCGTTAGGCGCAAGAACCTGCGCCGCAACTCGGGCCGGGCCATGACTTCCGACACCTCTGCCAGTATCGCGTCGCTCGGTGCAACTGGACGAGGCCGATCTCGGCCGCCCTCAGACAGCGTGCCGCAGGTCCCTCGCCGCTGAGGACCGCTTGAAGCAGTACCTGGCAATCGAAGACGACCGAACAGTCGGCCGCGCTTGAGATCACACCCGCGACGCCGCGTCGCGTCGCGCGCGCCGGCATGCCTCGAGCGCTTCGGTCACGAACTCCTCGATGTCGTGATCCGTGTAGCCGCGTTCGGTGCGCTCGTTGCGCGTGGGGGCGAGGATGTCGTTCAACCGCGACGGCGATACCACCGATCCGAGCACATCGCGGCGGATCAGCTCACGCAAGTACTCAGCCCGACTCGTGGCATGCTGCTCCTCGATGCGCCGATCGAGCAAGTCAAGCAATCTGTCGCTCACACCGGTCACCTTGATGGTGTGCGTTGCCATGGCTACCCTCCAGCATCATTGTATCTCAGACATCGGCCTGCCAACAAGCCGTATGAGGTCCCTATTAGGGCCTGTCGCGGCCAGCCTGGACCGGTGGAGATGAAAGATCTCGCGTGACAGCCGCATCCTCGGGCGGCAGGCAGAAACCAAACGGGCGGTCACTCCATCGGCCTCCACACGAACCTCCCCGACGGAGCAACATCCCCGCTCGGGGCTTCCGGATGTTATCGGCCCGGAGGCGGCGAACCGATAGTCCCCTGTGCGCCCGGTCGGACTGTCTCGCGAAAGACCGGCCACCAGGTCGTCGTACTCGGCATGGGATCCCACCAAGAGCCAGATGATCGCGTCTCCCTCCATTCGGCCGAGGGCACGGCAATGGAGGCCGATGCTAACGTTCCTTTAGCAACACCGGCGTGCCGGTGAGGGTGATCGGAATGTGACCGTTGGTGACGCTCTGCGTTTCCCAACTCGCGTCTCGCCGACCGATGCGGGTGATGACGGAAGAGCGCAGCACCTGCTGTGCCGATGTGGGAATGCTTGCTCGGATCATGGGTGGCGGATCGTCGGGAAGGTGGCCCTTTCCATCGTCGTACCATGCGACGACAGTCGAAGGTGCCGCGCCGGCGTCGGACGGTGAACTGAATCGGTAGGCGTAGATCCCGGGCCCCAGGGAGAGCCGTTCGTACCCCCTGTAGGTTCCCAGCGCATCCACCAGCAGATTGATCGTCCAGAAGGCAGGACGAGGCTCGAGCGGCTTGCGGTATTCGTCGAAACGGCGTATGGGAGCTCGATCTATCAGTCCGCAGAACGCGGTGGTTCCGGTGAAGCTGGGCGCTAGAGCGAGTATCTCCCAGTCCTCGAAGTTGCCCATATTGATGCCCGCAAGTCCTTCGCCCATGGCGCAGACGATCTTCTTCGCTGAGAACGAGGCCTGCTCGGCGCGGAACCAGCGCAGCGCCATGTCGTGCCGGGGATTTCGCGTGGACTTCAGAACCGCCAGCCACTGCCTGATCCCTGGCAACTGATCTTGTGTGTAGGGATAGTTGGGCAGGTTATGGTAGATCATGGGGTTGAGGCTCAGGTTCACATCTCCCACCCAGATGGGTTTCTCAATCCCGAGCTCCCGCATGACAGATCGCAAGTGTCGCGCCATGGCCGGGATTTCCGTGTAGTCGCTCAGCGAATGAAACTCCACAGCGTCGTATAGCTCGGGGTACCGTAGTGTCTGCGGCATTAGCTCGAGCACAGCCTTCCGTGATTTGCCGAATAGCGGGTGGGACAACCTCCGTTGCAGCTCGACAGCGTCGGGCTCCCCTTCGAAGATGCCCCAGACGATGTATCCCTGCAGGATAATCCGTGCGTGGGGATCGGCCTCCCGAGCTGCTCTCCGCGCCACTCGCAGGAGTTGGTGGTACTCCTCGATGGTGCCCTTCCAGAACGTGCCCCATTCCGCTTCGATCTCCCAGTGGCGTATGGGATAGCGCAGCCCGGGCATGTCGTCCTTGCCGTCACAGTCGTAGCGTTCCACCATCGCCCGGACGTAGGCAGCGTAGTCGTCCATGTACTCCGGCTTTGGCGGGTACGAAGGGTGGCCGGTCGCCGGAAGCGGCTTCGACGAGGCCCACCTGTTCCGGCACTGCAGGTAGATGTGGAAGTTTCGGAAACCGGCCTCTTGCCACTCGCGGATAAGGCGGTCCCGCCAATCCCAGCGGTACGTGTGCCGCCCGTTGATGGGTGCCCTGGGTTCGATGACGTCCCAGTCGAAACCCGCCGGCTGCGTCTTGCCCCATGCAACGCCGGTCGCTGCGTAAGTTCTTACGAGGCCCGGGACCAGGTACTCCACGCCGAAGCCGAACGGTTCCTGCCGCATGCCGCCCTGAGCACGCGAGGGTATCTGGCGGTCGGATGGCAGCAACGCACCGACCGCGAGCAGGGATGCCAGAAGGAGAACCCCACGCATAGGCGCCTCCTGTGCCGTTATATCCCTACGACGAGGCGTCGTCACCCGGGGTTGCGGGACTACCGGCCCACGCCGCCGCCAATGGCCGCCGCTACTCCCTCCACCTCCAAACGAACCTCCCCAACGGAGCAACATCGCCACTCAGGTAGAAGTCCATGATGTCGCCGGGCTTCTGCACGTTGTCGGCCCACTTGAAGGAGAGGTCAACGCGGTCATCGGGCTTGAGGCCGAGGAGCTTGCGCGGGATGGCGACTTCGAGGCGGTTGCCCTTGACGGCGTAGCGGACCTTCCCGACGGGCTTCCAGTTCCACCCGCCGGTGCAGACCTCGAGAACGCCGGGGGCGGTTCGATTCAGGATGAAATGGAAGCCGTTCCAGTCGGGCAAGGGGGTCGAGAGCTGAGAGCTGAGGGCGGAGGGCTGAGGGCGGAGGGCTGAGAGCTGAGAGATCGCACCCGACGATGAATCGTCGGGCTGGGAGACGAATCCTGCCTTCGCAGGATCATCCGGCAACCCCCGAAGGCGGGTTTCGTGAACCCAGGCGGGGGATTCATCCCCCGACGATAGACCCTCGGCGCGTGGTTGATCCCCCGACGACATGGCATCGGCGCGCGGACCATGCGCCGACCATATCGCATCGGCGCGTGGTCTCGCACCCGACGATGAATCGTCGGGCTGGGAGACGAATCCTGCCTTCGCAGGATC
>JBBIQU010000083.1:12903-18287 GCA_037442185.1 Chthonomonadales bacterium
TTTCGTGAACCCAGGCGGGGGATTCATCCCCCGACGATAGACCCTCGGCGCGTGGCTGATCCCCCGACGATAGACCCTCGGCGCGTGGCTGATCCCACGATGCGGTGGCTGAGGCGGTCACGGATTGGCGCAGGCTGATGAGCAGCCACATCCAGTTCGGGTCGGTGGCGCGGGTGATGGGGGCCGCGCATTCGACCATGAAGTAGAGGTTGGTCTTGTCGCGGGCGACCTTGGCGCGGACGATGTCGTTGCGGCCCGTGTCGCTCTTGTAGTGGGTCGAGCCGTAGCCCCGGGCGTCGCGGGGTTTGGTGTTGCCGGGCCAGCTCCGGTATTCGGGGGTGACGTCGTCCCACTGGGCCGCCGGGCCGCCGATGCGGATGGTCTTCGGGGCCGAGGCGGCTGGCTGCGCACGCACGCCTTTGAAACGGCGTATCCGGTCGACCATCTGGTAGTAGTAGTTATCCCCGTGACCGCCCTTCATCGGTTCGATGTCGCGGCTGTGCTCGGTGTCGTACTGATCGGGGAAGGCGTTGTCCTTGAGGCCCCAGTGCTTGTGCCGCCCGGCGACCCATTCGTTCCATCCGGTGATGAAGATGAACTCGGGGTCCAGTTCGAACGCCCGGTCCCATTGCTCCGCGAAGTTGAGCCCGTATAGGAACGCGTCGGGCCGTCGGTCATGCCCCTGCTGTCTGGTGTAGCTTCGGCCGTAGCTGTCGGGCAGGTTGAACGCGGAGCAGTGGCCTCCGCTGATGTCGCCGGCGTTCTGGGCCACACCGACGGTGACCTGTTCGAATCCGCCTCCCGGGAGCTTGACATAGCCGTGCTGGGGGTAGTTCTCGAGCCATCCCCACTGGTCGTCGCGCCGCGGGCCGTCGACGTAGTCGGGCTGGCCCGGGCGGAAGGTGAAGAACGCCCGGATCTCCCGTCGGAGCTCCGTTTCGGCCGGGTCGTCGGGCACATCGACGAGGGTATCGGGATAGGCCATGATGAGCGGCTTGCCCTTCCACAGGAACCAGAGGTCGCGCCATCGCCCCGGTTTGTAGAGGTCCGTGTAGAGGTGTTTCAGGCTGGTCAGGCTGTCGGGGCTCGGGCCGAAGGGGAGCATGAACGCGATGCGGGGGGTCTGGACGCCGTCCTTGCGCGCCGCAGTCCAGACCTCGCAGAGGGTCTTGTACTGCTCGTCCCAGGTAAACGTGCCGTTCGTGCAGTCGAAGAAGACCGCATCCACCTGGGCCGCGGCGAGCATCTCGGCATGCTTGCGCAGGACCCATCGGTCCGTGCCTCTGTAGAAGCCGAAGAGCGGTTCGTTCCAGTGATGCGGATGGTTCCACGGGCCCCATGCCGGATGCTCGTAGTTGGTGATGGCGTCGGGATGCTCGGTGATGATCTTCGTGACGTTATAGGGCTCGCCGTTCCCGACGTGCCAGGTCCAGTAGAAGATACCGACGAACTTGCCGGGCCGGGGCGCAGGGGCGTCTTCCCGCGTGGCGACCGGGCGTCCGAGGGCGTCCACGGCCTCCCACGTATCGGGCATGGCGTCGGGACCGGCAGCGAACGCGCACGAGACCAGCAGGCTCAGGAAGGCGAGCATGGCGATGAGGTGGGACATGGCGACGGACGCTCCTATGGCGAGATGCTCAGGCCGAGGCTACCTGATGGCGCGGATCTGACGAGTCTGCACAGGATGACCGCAAGCCAACAGCGCCCGCCGATTGTGCGCCCAGGTGGTAGAATCAGGATGGCTGCATACCGGAAGGTCTCGCCTCAGGGAACCAATATGCCCAGCGCCATCCTGCTCTGCTCCCTGCTCGCGACCGTGCAAGGGCCGTCTCCCATTACCCTTGCGGAACTGGACGCCCGTAAGGCGGCCGCCGTGTCGGTGACCGAGGTGAGCGACTACGCGCCCGGGCGCTACACCGGCCCAATGGAACCAAAGTCCTCCCCATGCCGACGGCAACCCGCGCCGCGCATTCGTAGTCCGCTGGCGCGGCCGCCCGGAGCGAATCGTATTCAGCCACGAAGCCAGCTACTGCCCGCTGCTGGAGCTGCCCGGCGGCGAGGCCATGTGCAATCAGTTCTTCGAGGGCAACCTGGGCGACGCAGAGCTGCTCAACGACCCCGGCCGCAAGGAGCGCAATAGCTGGGTGGACGTCCTCGAAGCCGGTCCGCGCCGCGCATGGGTCCGGTGGACCTACTTCTGCGTCAACATGCGCGACGACTCGCGGCCGCGCCTGCGCGGAACCGAGGATTACTTTGCCTGCCCCAACGGACTTGTGCTGCGCCGAATGTCCTATGAGAGCCTGATGCCCGGCGAAATCATTGGCTACAGCACCCAGCCGGTGGAGTTATTCGGCGTGGCGCCGGTGGGTGCGACCATCGCCGACCTCTTCCCCGAGGCACCGGCCCCCGGGTTCCATCGAACGCATACCGTCTTGGACCTGACGGCGAATCGGCGGTATGACCTCTTCTGGGACTCGGGCGGAGCCGTCCAGCGCGCGGGCAACGACGAGACGCTGGCCGCCATCTCCCGTTCCGGTGCCTGCGCCCTCGTCATGCCGTTCCGCAGAAAGCTGCTTTTCGCGATCTTTGGTGAGGCGAGCGGATTCGTGCGCGACCGCACCCAACTCATTGATCACTGCACCCCGTGCGCCGAGGGCGGCTGCGGCTGGGGCGCCGGACGGTGGGATCACTGGCCCATCGGCTGGCTGAACTCCCAGACCAGCCACTGGAAGCCCGGATCGCCCTACCCCTACAGCTTCGGGTCCATCGGCCAGTTCTTCGTCCCGCCGGGCAAACGCTTCCGGTCGTTCGCGACCGGCTACCCGCAGACATGCAAGGACATGGAACTGAACCGGTGGACGGAGCGGCGGACGTTCACCGTCCTGATTGGTGCGGCAACGACCGAGGACGAGATTCGCCGCATCGGGCGCGCGTGGCTTGCCAAGGGCAGGGCCTGCCTTGAACCGGGCAGCATAACACGGCTTAGGTAGGCGGGCGTACACCCGATCGGTCGGGGATCCTCGGCCAGCCCCCGGATAGCGGCTATGAGCGAGGGCACATCGGCTCGTCCGATCCGCGGCAAGGCCTTCTGGGCCGTCCTCAGGATGTCTACGGTGTAGGGCATGGCTGCCGCTCGAGCGGCAGGTCCCTGACCGCCTCCTCGAACGGGACGGCATCCTGTGGTCCCACTTTCGCCGCATCGTAGGCCCGAATGTCCGCCAGCTCCTCCAGTTGCTCGACAACGCGCTCCCACTCGTCGAGCGGAACAAGCACGGCCGTCGGGCGTTGGGCCGCATCCACGACGTACTGCAACGTACTTGTGGCCATACGATCTCCTCTTGAGCCCATTATGCCCCAACTGACCTGCATCGGGCACGGGCCGGGTCTCTGCGGCCACAGTGGCAGGCCCGGCTATGGTTAGGTTACGCGATCGGAGGTCGCGTGCGATGGACAGGGATACGCAGAAGACGGTCGTCCGCCGGCAGAGGGCCGGCTACGAACTGCTGGCACAGCTGCAAATCGAAGAAGCGCGAAACGCCTCTTTCGAGGACCGCGTCCGCGACTTCAACAACGTTCTCGCACTGGCGCGCGTCCTCCAGATGAAGGAGCCAGGCCGGGAGGACGACGATGAGGTCACAGCGCGGTGGTCCCGGATACGGTCACGCTATGCTGCAACTGGATGAGCCGCGCGCGGCAGCGCTTCGCGTGGTCACGACGCGCACCTTCGGCAGCGCGAAAAGCGATGGCTGCAATCTGCGCGTCCAGTGGCCCCTGAGGACGAGCCCGATGTGCGAAGGCGCGGTCATGCCGCGGCTATCGCCGTCGCACCCAGACCACGCCGAGCGGGCCGATGCCTTTCGGGCGTGGGAGACGCAGGGCGCCGCCGGTATGCCGGATCGGGCGCTGCGCGGCGCGCTTGCCCGTGAGCGTATCGGTCCAGTCGGCGGAATAGGAGCCCTTCGGCAGGTCCTTGATGCCAAGGGTAGTCGCGCCCGTCGGCGAAAGGAGGATGTACGACCGGCCGGGGTCGGCGAGCGCCCAGGTCGAGGCGTCCTCAGCCAACTCATCATGGGGCGTCATGGTGTGGTAGTCCGTCGCCTCGAAGAAGCGCTGCTGGATGCGGAAGAGACGCAGCGTCTCGGGCGGGGTCGAGGCGATGTCGCAGCCATAGAGCATGGGCATGAGGCCGGCCATTGCTGAGGCCCAGATGAACGCATGAGCCCGGGCGGAGTCTGCCCCGTCCATTTCGGTGTTCTCGGCGTAGAGGATGCCGTATCGTCCCTGCGAACGCCGGACCGCGTCGAGCGCGGCGGAATGGACCTGCTCGATAGGCACATTGAGCTGCATGGCGAACCGGGTGATACTCCCGTCCGGCGTCCAGCTCTTGAAGTCCGTCCCGCTATGGTGATGATTGGCGATGATCCGCCCCGGACGGTCGGCTCGCGCGACAACTCCGGCCATGGCCTGGCAACGCTCTGCCGAGTAGGCCTCCTCAGCCTCCTCGGCAACCACCCAGATCAGGCGGTCGTAACGCCGGAACCGCCTCACCAGTTCCTCGAGGAATGCGCGCTCGTCCGGACCGACGGTGTCACCCGTATTCCACACACGGGCGCTGTCATCGTAGACGAACAGGACGATCACGATGCCGTTGCGGTCCATGAGATCGAACCAGCCTGCCCACTGATCGAGGATGGGCTTGCTGAGACCGCGTGCCGGATCGGACCCAACGAACGGGTTGTGATCGGGCTTGCCGTCGCCGCCGTGGGACCGCACGACCTGCAGGTAGACGCAGTTGCCGCCATGCGCGATGAGCTTGCGGATCAGCGCTTCCTGGTCCCCGTCGCGCGTGCCGTCGGCTCGCCGGGTGCCGCGATACAGGAAGTCCTCGGGATCGCCCGGGCCCGACACGAAGACATGGTCGCCTCCCTGCCGCATGAGCCACATGGGGTTGGACCTGTCCTGCACGATGAGACCGGATGCCCGGGGTGTTCCGGTTCGCGCTGCCCGCTCACGTTCAGACGCGCCACCCGTCCCGATAAGCACGAGCGCAACGGCAACGAACGCAATGAGCCTCAGACGAGATGAACAGGCCCTGTCGGCGACAGTCTGAGTCATGATCGCTACCCCCTCGGCATGCCGCGCAATCGGGCGACCAACTTAACGCAATGCTAACGAACGCTTAGCCGCACCATTAAATGAAGGTGCGACAATGAGAACCGATGATGAGACCACGTGACCGATCGGTTCGATGCGCAGGTGGACATCGGCAGTCGGCGGACCTTCGGGTCACGTGCAACATGCGCTCGGTGTGCGATCCCGGCGCTTCACATATCGGCCTCCGTGTTCGACTGGTCTGGGGCGACGGCTGTGCGGCTGTCGCTCCG
>JBBIQU010000084.1:0-18123 GCA_037442185.1 Chthonomonadales bacterium
GCACTGCGGAAGATGACATCACTGCCGGCAAGACGACTGGCCATTGGCG
Source organism: Chthonomonadales bacterium (assembly GCA_037442185.1). GTDB lineage: Bacteria > Armatimonadota > Chthonomonadetes > Chthonomonadales > CAJBBX01 > JAAYVH01. The sequence continues at coordinate 50 of JBBIQU010000084.1, forward strand.
ACCGGGGAGCGTTGCTCCCGGGTTACAAGGCAGACATCACGGTGTACGACGCCGATACGATCCGTGACGAGGCGACCTATGAGCGGCCGCACCGATATGCGTCGGGAATCTCATTCGTCATGGTCAATGGACGCGCCGTATGGGCCTCGGGAGCTTGGACCGGAGCGCTTCCCGGACAGGTTCTGCGGCGGACATGATGGAGCCAGCCACGCACAAATGTAGCCGTGCGACTGAAGTCGCGCCTGCAGACGGGATGACGCCGGCAGAGCGGAGCCGTGCGACTGAAGTCGCGCCTGCAGACGGCACAAAGTCCGCCTTCGCGGACTGAATAAGAGCGGCAGAGTGGTTGCGTTACTGCTTCGATGCGCGTTCTTTGCGTTGCAGGTCACGCAGTGGCCGGTAGCTGATCCGGATGATTCCGGCGTCTTCGATGGCCTTGCGCACATCGGCGTCCTTGGTGAAGGCCTCGTAGTCTTCGAGACGGGTCTTCCATGAGCCGGCGACGGCGCGGGCCTCGGGCGTGTCGAGCGAGGCATGGATGTAGAGTTCGGTGACCCCGGGTTTCAGCGTCCGGATCATTCTCAGCCAGAAGTCCTTGCGGCTCTCGCCCGGTTCGGGATTCTCCTCATGGATGAGGCGGTCCGGATAGACGAGGCCAAGCTTGTCGGCTTCGTCGCGTATGCCGGGGAAGCCTACTTTGGCGTAGGTCTCTGCGGAGCCCATGCGCACCGGCAGATTCAGCTCGGCTGCCAGTTCAAGGTAGGCGCGATGGTAATCGGGTCGGTACTGCATGGCGCCCATGTGGGAATCGATGTGGCTGACGTCAATGCCGGCCTTGATGGCGCGCTCGACCTGAGCTCGCGCCTCGGCCTTCGCTTCGGCAACGGTCGCGCTCTTGTAGACCTCCTCCACGGACCGCCAGAAGAATCCGTCGGGCCCTACGAGTCCGGGCACTTCCTTGGGACCGAGCACCGGTCCCCAGCGGTAGACCTGCCACTCGGATGTATGCGTCAGATGGACTCCCAGTCCGCGAGTCGGGTTGGCCTTGGCATAGCGCACGGTTTCGGTGAACCACGGGCACGGGACCATGATCGTGGCGCTGGTCATGAGGCCGTTATCGAGCGAATCGAAGGTGGCAACGTTCGCGGCGTGGCACATTCCGGTGTCGTCGCCGTTGATGATCAGGATCTTGTCCGTGGCCTTGTACCCGAGCCGCTCAGCCAGCGAGGGTTTTGGCTTGCCCGTGCCGGCCGCAGAAGCGGTCATGCCGGACGTCGTGACCACTGCATAAAGAGCGGCAACCGCCGCCAGGGATATGACGATTCGCAACACAGGGACTACCTCCATTCGAGACCGTCAGGCCTCGGTCGAGCTCGGATCGGCTGCCGTTTCGGTCAACGGTCGTATGTCGGCAACCGCCTTGGCGAGCCGGACCTGGGCGTCTTCGGGCGTATTGCCTTCTGCGAACACGTGGACGGTCGGCTCGGCGCTATCGGGCACGACGAGCGTCCACGCATCGCCGTCCCAGACCTTGACTCCGTCGGTCAGGTCCACGTTCGGGCACGACCCGGCCGACTGTGAGACATGAAGCATCACCCGCCCCTTTGCCTGCCACGGGCACCGGAGACGCTCGTGCAGAATATGGGTCTGCGGCAGCGAGGCGACGATTTCGTCGAGCTTCAAGCCGGTTGTGCCGATCGCCTCCAAGAGCTTGCCCACGGCGAACATGGCATCGAACGCGTTGTGGAACGCAGGATAGCTGAACCCGCCAAACTGATCTGCCGTCAATGTGACATCGTAGGTGCCATCGGTCCGGCGAGATGCGGCTGCAAGCAGCGAACGGACGTCGGTCTTCGTGCGCTTGACTTCGGCTCCGTGCAGGTGGACGAGCCGTTCGAGGCAAGCCGGCGCTGTCACGGGCGCGGCGATGCGCGCGGCCGGATGCGTCCGGGCGGTTAGCACGGCAACCAGCATCAGCAGCATATCGCCTTCGATGACGCGGCCGGTTCCGTCAATGAGGGTCAGGCGCTCTCCGTCGTTCTGGATCATTGCGCCAAAGTCCGCGCCGAGCGTTCGGACAGTAACTGCCAGCCGATCAAGAATGCCCGCACGGTCAGCCGCGTTGGGCACGTGGCGCGGCTCGGCGAATGCGTTGAGCGCCACAACGTCGCAGCCCAGATGGCCGAGTATCCCGCCGAAGACGGTGGCGACGCGTGAGAACGAGAAATCAACAACTATCCTGGCCTCGAGTGAGCGGATTGTCTCCGCTTCAAGGTGACGGATGTAGTCTTCACGGTACTGCTCGACGCTTCTGCCTGAAAACTCAAGCGCCCCGATAGCCGATGCATCGGCCCGCCTGAAATCCTCGCGGAAGAAGATGGATTCGATCTTGCGCTCAGCCGCCGTTGAGAGATAGACGCCTTCGGCATCCAGAAACTCCACCAGCAGAATCTTCGGGTTGTCCGGGGCAAGCCGAACGTATATGCCTCCCCGAGCGCCGGAGTTGCGCAGGCTGTGCCGCATGATTGGGAACGACGCCGAGCGCAGATCAACGACATTGCAGCCCACCGAGACAAGGCCGGCGATGATCGCGCGCTTCACCATGCGTGCAGCCGGACCGGAGTCGCGGGCGGTCATCACCGTGGTGCCCGGCTTCAGGAATGCGCCATAGGCGGCCCCAAGCCTGGTCGCGAACTCAGGGGATATTTCAACATTGGCCACGCCGGAGACGCCAAGGTCGCCAAACAGCGAACCTTGCCATTTCTGACCCCATATGAGGCTCATGGTCACGCGCGCGCCAGCCTCGATGTGCTTATCCGGCCATATCTTGACTTGCGGTCGAACGGACGCGCCACGCTCAAGCCGCACCCGGTCGCCGATGACGGCGCCCTCTTCGATGGCGCATTCGCCCTGAAGGACCGCGTGCGAACAGACGGTGCAGGCCGACAGCCGGCTCATCTCGCCGACGTACACGTTGTCCCACAGGACGCTCCGATGCACCTCGGCCCCATCCTCGATGATGGTGTTGTCGCCCACGACGGCGTACGGACCGATCTCGGCTCCAGCCTTGATGGTGACGTTGCGACCGATCAGAGATGGACCGATCAAGCGCGCCTCGCGGGATATGTGCGTGCCCTCGCCGATCCAGCACTCCCCCTTCTTCGCGGCAGAGATCGGAATGCCGGTGTGGCCGTCCAAGACCGAATACTGCGACTCCCGGTACTGGAGCAGGTTCCCGATGTCGCACCAGTACCCCTGCATGACATGGCCGACAAGCACCTTGCCGTCGGCCAACATGCGCGGGAAGATGTCCTGGCTCCAATCGTAGGGTTTGCCGGGCTGCATGTAGTCGAAGACGGAAGGCTCCAGGACGTACATGCCCGTGTTCACCGTGTCCGAGAAGACCTCGCCCCAGCTTGGCTTCTCCAGGAATCGGCGGATGCGCCCGTCGCTTTCGGTGACGACGATGCCGAACTCGAGCGGGTTCGGCACGTGGGCGAGGATCAGTGTTGCGTCGGCTTTGCGGGCCTCATGGAACGCGATGGCATCGGCGAGCTTCACGTCGGTGAGCGCATCACCCGAAACAATGAGGAAGGCTCCGTCCATGAGGTGTTCCTGGGCCTTCTTGACGCTTCCGGCCGTACCCAGGGGAGTATCTTCAACCGAATACGTCAGCTTCAGGCCCAGATCGCTGCCGTCCCCAAAGCATCCTTCTATGGCGTCAGCCATATAGTGAACGGTGACTACGATCTCCGTAATGCCTGCGTCTCGAAGAGAGAGGAGGATGTACTCCATGACGGGACGATTGAGGACCGGCGTCAGCGGTTTGGGACGCCGAGTTGTAAGCGGCCGAAGCCGAGTCCCTTCTCCTCCAGCCATGACGACTGCTTTCATGCTATCCTCCAGTTACTGCGGTCAGACCCCAAACTCACCACCCAGGTGAGGCGGCTCGCCGACTAGCGACGGACCAAGTTCCTGACGATGAACCACAGATTGGCGGGCCGCTCGGCCAAGCGCCGCATCATGTAGCCGTACCATTGTTCGCCGTACGGCGTATAGATCCGAACCGGATGTCCCGCCCCCGCCAACTCCTCTTGCAGGTCGCGACGAATCCCATAGAGCATCTGAAACTCGTATCGCGCCTTCTCGATGTTCCGGCTTCGGGCATACTCCTGCGTCGCCCGGATCAGCCTCTCGTCGTGCGTGGCGATTGCGGGATAGTCCCCGGCGTCCAGAAGCCGCTTGGTCTGCCTGAGGAAGGCGGCGTCCACATCTGCCTTGTTACCATACGCAACATCGGGCGGTTCGTTATAGGCGCCCTTGACGAGTCTGACCCTAACGCCGTTCGCAATGGCCTCCTCGAGGTCCGCGTCGGTTCGGTACAGATACGACTGCAGCACAATGCCGACATTTCGACGCCGCTGCCATATCTCCCTGTGAATCTCCAAGGTCCGATCCGTGTGCGCCGACGATTCCATGTCTATCCGCACAAACTGGCCGAGCTCGTGGGCGTGTTCGACGATCTGCGAAGCGTGATCTGCGGCCAAATCGGTGGAGATGTCGAGACCGAGCTGAGTGAGCTTGACGGAGACATTCGCCGTGAGGTTCTCGTCGCGGATCATGCGCTGCAGCTGGAGACAGCTCTCGAACGATGCGCGAGCTTCATCGCGGTTGGTGACGTTTTCACCAAGGTGATCCAGTGTCGCGCTCATGCCGGCGGCGTTGAGTTCGCGCACAGCATCCCGGGCACGCTCGAGTGTTTCGCCGGCAATGAACCGACGAACCAGTCCTGCGGATAGCCGACTTCGACGCACGAAGGCTTCCGACCGCGGGCTCGTCGAGAGCCGTAGCAGGAGCATCCGACTGAGCAAGCGCACAACCTCCCTTTAGTCGCCGTGAAGCCGCGCCGTCACATGGCGCCGACCGGCCCGGGCTTCGTTGCGACTCGCATCATGGCGACCGAAGCAAGTCAAGCCCACTGGCCTTCAGACGGTCAAGTTGATTGGCTTCCGACCGGACTTCCGGAGACTCCCGGACGAGAGCCCATCCAGGCCCGGCACATGTCGGCAAAGCGAGCATGGATCCTGAGATCATCGGTCAGCTCCGGATGGAAGGCCGTCGCCAACAGGCTTCCTTGGCGCACGGCCACGATCCGATCCTCATATCGAGCCAGAACACGAACGCCGTCTCGCACCTCGGTCACGTACGGAGCGCGAATGAACACCCCTCGAACCGGTTCGTCACCCTCCTCCGGCATCACGATGTCGGCCTCAAAGCTGTCCACCTGCCGGCCAAAGGCATTGCGCTCGACGCTGATGTCCATCAACCCCAGACGGGGTTGATCGCTTCCGCGGATGGTCTTGGCCAGCAGGATCATCCCTGCGCAGGTACCGAAGACCGGCATGCCTTCCGCAGCGAGGTTCCGTATCTCCACGCCCAAGCCTGTGCGGTCAAGCAGCTTGCCGATGGTGGTACTCTCGCCGCCGGGAATGATCAGGCCTCCGACGCCGCGAAGCTCCTGGATATCCCGCACGACTCGCACATCAACGTTCGGCAGGTGCGCAAGAGCTGCCGCATGGGCTGCATAATCGCCCTGGAGGCCCAGGACGCCCAGCGAGACCGGCAGAGTCACCGAGCCGGCCTCCTCGAGGGTGTGCTGCCCTTGGGCTGCGTTTGCTCGAACACGAAGACGCCCTTCTTGTTTGAAGTCACAATGTCAAGCCGACCATCCTTGTTGATGTCAACCACCTGCAACTGCGTGCCGACACCCGAGTCGTCGTCCACGATCATTCGCGTCCATGTTACCGACCCGCGGCTTCGTGTCAGCCGATACCAGCACACCATGGCAGCTGCGTTTGGGTCCACGTCGCCCGAAGGTCCGTGCGCCCAGAAGCGCTTGCCGGTGACGATGTCCATGGTTCCGTCGCGGTCCATATCGGCGAGGATCAGCGCATGGGTCTGCGATATGCTCTGGTCAATGAGGTGTTCCGTAAACTCGGGCGCGCCTGTGGCCGAGCGCCTTTGTTCGAACCACCAGACGCCTGCCCCGTGCGCGGAACTGGTGATGACGTCGGGCAGTCTGTCGCCGTTGACATCGTAGACGACCATGTTGGCGCAGGGCTGGCCGAGAGCAACCCGCACGAACGGCCACGGCGACTGTCGGGGGTCGCGGGGCGCCTGGTAGTATCCCTCAGTCGTCACAATGTCCGCACGGCCATCGCCGTCAACATCGCCGACGCCGAGGCCGTGAGCGAACTGCTGTGTCCCCGGCCCGCCCGGTGCGCTGACAACATGGGCGGTGAACTCCGATGTCGGATCGTCAGCAGGCTCGTACCAGGCCATGGCCTTCTGATCCTTTGGAAACACGAGCACGGGCGGGTGTCCCTTGCCCAGAAGGGGCTCGAAAAGGGGCGTCTCGTTGCATGCGCTCGCGCATACGCGGAAGCTCTTCCAGTGGCCGCCTGACGGCCCCGGGTTCTTCCTCCAGTCGGCCGGTCCGCCCGGGAAACCAATGCGGAGCTGATCAACCCAGCCGTCTCGGTCCACGTCGGCCGCGAAGGTGGCGAAGCACTCGCTGTAACCCGCAGCCGGATCGTACTTCTTCGGGGCGGCGATTTCGTGCGGCTTCCACGACGGCGCCTCGTACCAGATATCACCGGCGATCACATCGAGGCGACCGTCGCGGTTCACGTCGGCGACAGCCGCTCCTTCCGAGCGGAACTCCTTGTCGAGGACCGACTTCTTGAAGCTCAGGCTCTGGCCGTGGGCGGCCAGGCATCCAAGCGCCAGCGCCACTGCCGCGCCGATGGTCAGCACGCCCACCCGGCACGCGGCCTTCTGCGGATCGCGAGCGCTCCGACCTATCATCGCCGCGGCGCTCTGACCCGTCATTGCGAGGGAAGCGAAGCAATCCCGAAGCAAACTCAGATGAATATCGTTCATTCCTCAGTCCTCTCGCTGTCTGTTAGAGGTCGCCTCGCCCGGCAGAAGGTTGAAGATGACGCCGAGGCCCTGTGAGCGCGACCGGTACGTGAGGCCGAACTCCATGCAGTCCAGCTTGCGCCTGACCGCGAAAGAGGTGTCATAGGCTCGCATTCTGTCGGTGTCATAGCACACTGCGAGGCTGTATGCCCATCCCCCACTATCGCCACGGCAGGCGAGGCGCATCTCGTTGCGGACGTCCACTCGGTCGAACGCGAACGGCGTTTTCCCGCCGTCAAGCTGATGCTTGAAGGCGACGCCGAAACCGATCCGCTCTTGAGCGGACCAGTAAGCCTCCAACTCCGGTGCGAGCGTCGTATACGTCTGGCCGGCATCGTACGCCTGACCCGATGCGGCAATTCCGGCCCGCAGGCTCAGACCGGGCAGCACTTCCAGGCTGGGTGTGGCGACTCCAGCTCGCAGGGCCGTGCGGGTCGCCTCAACGTCGGTAGGCTTCTCGAAGTAACGTCCGGCGCTCAGGTCCCAATGGTATCCGAAACCCGCGTTCGTGCGCGTGCCGTTGCCCTGGCTGTTCATCTGGGCGTGCTCTCCGCCGCGGCCGTTTGCCTGACCCGAGCGATGGCCCGCGATCCCTATCTCCGGCAATCTGCTCAAGCGAAGATCGGTCCGCGTGCGATGGCCGACGTAGTCGAGCACACCCGCCGCTGCGTACGCCACCACCCTGTGATCGTCATCCCACGGGTCGCGGTCCGGCGCGCTGAACGTGCGATGCATCTCCAGCGCGCTCGCAATGGGCTCCCTCCAAGCCACTTTTCGTGTAGCCGGCGGAGCCGCCTCCGGATCAACGCGCGCCATGTCCCGCTCGAAGGTGAGGTTCCCGTACGGGGCCTTGCGCAGCGATGCCACGACCTCATATGTGAGCGCCGATGCGGGACTGGATTGTATGTCGTTACGGAGCTTGAAGATCGGACCGGTCTCCTTGGAGTAGCCCGGAAGTGGGAACGGGCTCTCCACTTTGTTCCGAAAGCTCTTCTGGAGCCAGGGGACGGCGAGGATGGGCTTGTTGCCGATCCAGAGGGTCACTCCGCGCGCCGTGACGGTGCCGTTCTCCGACAGGCGCAGCTCGCGTGCCGTGATGCGATAGTGAGGCGGGGCTCCCTCGCAGGTTGTGAATGACGCGCCGCCTGCTACCAGACCACGTCGCGGCGACATAGCCAGGCGGTCCCCGCGAACCCGTATCCGACCCACAAGCGCTTCGGCTTCGAGGATGGAGCCCGTCTCAGTCACCGGGTTGAGCGTGAGATGACGGCCGGTGACCGTGGACCCCTCGCGAACGAGCGTCAACTTACCCTTGACCGCGATGTCGCCGTCGGGTCTGCCCTCGGCGTCGTCTGCCGTGAGCACCATCGTCTCGCCTCGGGCGACGCTTCTCAGCTGTATGCGGACGGGACCGGGTGACAGGAAATAGTTGTCGGCAGGGCGCCAGATCAGATCACGGAAGCTGTCTATGCGGACCAGAACTTCTTCTGACGAAGGCTTAGGCGCGCTTGGCACCACTGCCGGTGACTTCGTCTGGGCCGGCGTAGGCACTGCGAGGGACGCGGAAACGATCCCCATGAGCAGGGCCAGAACAAGTCGGGGTATCGGAGCCATTCGTGACGACCTCTGCAGCCCTGCACAGGGGTGCGGGAGCGACCTGACCGCAACACCCGTGAGATGGCGAGTGCCGATGTTCGGGACGCCGATGCGCTGTTGCCGGGGTACTTCTGTCATTCAAGGTACATTATGACCGTTTCGGCGCCCGACGCGCCTCGGTGATCGGGCCGAAACGCAAATCGTCTCGTAACGAGGTGTCTTATGGTATTCGCTCTCGCCGTGATTGCCGTGGCTGCGGCCGGGCAGGCGCAAGATCAGCCGCGCGCGTCCGTTGCGCCGGAGACCGGCTTTCTGTTCAAGGCCATCCGCCACAAGGACACGGACCACCGATACGTGGTGTACGTTCCGCGTGAATACGACTCGAGCAAGAAGTGGCCCACCATTGTGTTTCTGCACGGAGCAGGCGAGTGCGGCAACGACGGGCTTCGGCAGGTGTCGCAAGGCATCGGCACCGCCATACTCGCGAACCCGTCGAAGTGGCCGTTCATCGTCATCATGCCCCAGAAACCCGAACTCCGGCAGTCTTGGCGAGAGCACGCAGAGCTTGTTGTCGCGATGCTTGAGGCAACTGAAGCGGCCTATTCCGTTGATCGGTCTCGCGTGTACCTCACCGGGCTGTCTCAGGGCGGAAACGGCACCTGGGTCATCGGGGCGAAGTATCCGGAACGCTGGGCCGCCATAGCTCCTATCTGCGGGTACGGCACTCCCGACGAGATCGCGCCGCGGCTCAAGGACATGCCGATCTGGTGCTTCCACGGCGAAGCCGACAACGTCGTTCCGCCTGCACGAAGCACGTCCATTGTGGACGCCATCAAGGCGCTCGGCGGTTCGCCCAAACTGACCACGTACCCGGGTGTCGGGCATAACTCGTGGGACAAAGCGTATCGTGATGAGCCGCTGCCGGCCTGGCTGCTTGAACACGTCAAGGCCAAAGGCGAACGCTGAAAGGCGATCGGCGAAGGGTGATGGCTGAAGGCCGAGGGACGACGGAAGACCGGAGTCGCGCACACAGTGAGAGGCGCGCTCTGTTTCAGCGCGTGCTGCGTGTCGCGGTGAGCCTCGCCATACCGCCGGCAGCGGCTCTGGCGGCGATCCATGCAGATCCTCTGGTGTCCTTCACTGCACGCCGCCCGGGTCTCTTGGCGCTCGGCATGTTCGCGATGGCGGGGGCGATGCTGTTCCAGTCAATGCGGCGCTGGCTTCTGGTCACGCTCGGCTACGGAGCCGCTCTGCTGGCCTTTGAAGGTGCGCTCTTGAGGCCGTCAGGGCGACCGCTCATGGACTCGGCCAATCCGGTCTCCGCAGCCGTCGCCGCAGTCTACCCGTGGGCGTGGGTGCTGCTGTTCGCCCTTGCAGCCTTCGCCGGCACGCTTGAGGCGGTTCGGCCAGGTACCGTGCTTGCCAAGCGTTGCCTCTTCGCAGCCGCGTCTATCTACCTGTGCGGCCACGGAATCGCCGGCTTGTTGGATCGCCCCAACGCCATCTCGCTGGTATCGCTGCTTGTCGGGCTGGGGAGCGCCCTCGGCGCGGCGTTCGTCCACAGGTTCGGCTCGGCCCATCTACCCGAAGTTGAGAGCGAGATTCCCACCGCTCAAAGCCTTGCGCTTGCACGAAGAAAAGCATTGGCCCGAGCCGAGTGGCGCGACCCCGGAACGGCGCGGTAAACTTGACCGGCGGGGAGTCTTGGCCGGACTGTAGCGCTCGCCCACGCGATGCGACACGTTCTTGCGGGCCACGCGAAGCGGTCCGGATCGGCCGGCTGCCCCATCAGTCCGAGGAGCGATGCATTGCCCATAACCGACGACGATATCCGCCGGATGGCTCGATTGGCGCGCCTGGAGCTGACCGATGAGGAGGTCGGACACCAGCGCGCCCATATTGCGGAACTGCTCAGCCGGTTTGAGGCCATTCGCAGCCTCGACCTCGACGGCATAGAGCCGACTTCCCACTGCATTCCGCTTGCCGGGGTTGTCCGCAGCGACGAGGTCGAAGTGTCTTTGCCGCGGGAAGCCGTCCTTGCCAACGCCCCCGAGACAAGGGACGGCTGCTTCATCGTGCCCCGGATCATTGACGCCGACGCGGCCGGAGGGTTGGATTCGCCCCAGACAGGCGCGCCAGGGTCGGACGACACGCGATGATCTGCCGGATGAGCGCGGCCCAAATCCGCGAAAGGCTCCTTGCGCAGGAGATATCAACTGCCGATGTCGTTCGCGAACATCGCGCCCGCATCGCCGAGGCCGAGCCCGTCGTTCGGGCGCTCCTGACACTCATTGATCCGAACGAGACTGCTGGGCAACCTGACGTCACCATTGATCCGCCCACGGGAGCGCAACCGCTGGCCGGCATACCGATCATCGTCAAGGACAACATATGCACAGCCAGAGTGCGCACGACGTGCGGCAGCCGGATTCTGCAGAACTTCGTGCCGCCCTACGACGCGACCGTAGTGCGGAAGCTTCGAGCGGCAGGCGCAGTGATCCTCGCCAAGTCCAACCTCGACGAGTTCGCCATGGGCTCCTCGACCGAAAACAGCGCATTCGGACCGTCTCGCAATCCCTGTGACCCATCGCGCGTGCCGGGAGGATCCAGCGGGGGCTCGGCCGCCGCCATAGCCGCATTCGAGGCGCCGCTCGCACTGGGGTCCGACACCGGAGGCTCGATCAGGCAGCCCGCCTCGCTGTGCGGCGTTGTGGGCATGAAGCCGACATACGGGCGAGTCAGTCGCTATGGGCTGGTGGCATATGCGTCCTCGCTCGACCAGATCGGTCCGATCACCCGAACGGTGCGCGATGCCGCAATGCTCCTGGACATCATCTGCGGACCGGACCCCATGGATTCGACGACACTGGACCTGCCCCCAACGGCGTTCGAAGATTCCTGTCGCGAAGACGTCCGTGGCCTGCGCATCGGACTGCCCGGGGAGTACTTCGGGCTGGGCGTCGAACCTGCCGTGAACGCGGCCGTCCGGCGGGCTGCCGATCTGTTGGCCGATATGGGGGCGCATGTTGAGGAATGCTCGCTGCCCAGCACCGAGCTTGGACTTGCGGCCTACTACATCATCGCCCCTGCCGAGGCGAGCAGCAACCTTGCGAGGTACGACGGCGTAAGGTACGGTCACCGAGCCACAGCGGATGAGCGTGAGGCAAGATCCGAGAGGCAAGGAGCCGGAGTTATGGAGCATGGTCGCATGACAGAGCGCACGCGAGGCGAAGGCTTCGGAGCCGAGGTAAAGCAGAGGATCATGATCGGAACCTATGCTCTCTCGGCAGGCTACTACGACGCGTACTACCTTCGGGCGCAGAAGGTGCGCACCCTCATCCGGCGGGAGTTCGCGCAGGCGTTCGAGCGGTTCGATGTGCTGCTCACGCCGACATCGCCGACGACCGCGTTTCGGCTTGGTGAACGCACTTCCGACCCGATGGCCATGAAGCTCGCCGATATCTGCACCATACCTGCCAACCTTGCGGGCCTTCCGGCGATCTCGGTACCGTGCGGGTTCCATGAAGGCCTTCCGATCGGCCTGCAGATCATCGGGAAGGCGCTCGATGAAGAGACGGTGATACGGGCAGCCTATGCGTACGAGCAGGCGAAGGGCGAAGGCTGAAGGCTGAAGGCTGATGGCTGAAGCCTGAAGGGCGAAGGTTGAAGGCTGAAGGGCGAAGGTTGAGGGACGATGGCTGAGTATGAGGCCGCGATCGGCATGGAGGTCCATGCCGAGCTGCTTACGGAGAGCAAGATGTTCTGCGGCTGCCGGAACGCCTTCGGAGGCGAGCCCAACACGCGGTGCTGTCCGGTCTGCCTCGGACTTCCGGGTGCGCTGCCGGTCATCAACCGCAAGGCAGTCGAGCATGTGATCCGAACAGCCCTGGCGCTCAACTGCACGATCAACCCGGCGGCCAAGTTCGACCGAAAGAACTACTTCTATCCCGATCTGCCGAAGGGGTATCAGATCAGCCAGTACGACAGGCCCATCGGCTTCAACGGCTGGCTCGACATCGAGGTCGGCGGCGAGGTTACCCGTGTCCGCATCCGGCGCGTTCACCTCGAAGAGGACACCGGAAAGCTCATGCACCTGCCGTCGGGAGACAGCGCCGTTGACTACAATCGGGCCGGCGTCCCCCTCATGGAGATCGTCACCGACTTCCCGCCTGACATGCGCTCGGCCGAGCAGGCTCGCGCCTATCTGGTGGCGTTGCGTTCGATTCTGACGTATACGGGCGCCTCGGACGGGCGAATGGAGGAAGGGAGCCTGCGGTGCGAACCCAATCTGTCCGTTCGTCCGAGAGGATATGAAGGGTTCGGGGCCAAGACCGAGATCAAGAACCTGAACTCGTTTCGCGCCGTGCAGCGCGGCATCGAGTATGAGATCGCGCGCCAGACGGGCATCCTCGAGAGCGGCGAAGCGGTTCGACAGGAGACGCGCGGTTGGAACGACGCTCGGCAGGAGACATTCGCACAGCGCAGCAAAGAAGACGAGCAGGAATACCGGTACTTCCCCGAGCCGGATTTGCCTCCGCTGATGATCGGGGATGACTGGATCGAGAGCATCCGTCAGCGCATGCCGGAACTGCCGGCAGCCGCGCGAGAGCGCCTGATGCGCGACTACGGGCTTCGGGCCGCCGAAGCGGACTGGTTGACACAGAGCCCGGCCACGGCAGCCTACTTCACGGAGGCATCGCGGGCGTGCGGCAAGCCCGCACAGGTTGCCACATGGATGATGGGTGACTTCGCGCGGCTTCTGAACGCATCAGGCACGGCCATCGAACAATCATCCGTGACGCCCGACCGACTCGGCCGCTTGCTGAGCCTCGTTGAGGCTGGAAGCATCAGCGGCAAGATGGCCAAGACCTTCTTCGAACGCATGTTCGAAACCGGAGCGACGCCGGACGCGTTGCTGGCCGAACACGGCAGCCAGGTGACCGACGAGGCGACGCTCGCAGCCCTCGTGGATCAGGTGATCGGCGCCGAGCCCGCCGTGTGGGAGGCGATCTGCGCCGGAGACGAACGCAAACTGACCTACGTAATGGGTCAGGTAATGAAGCTGTCGCGCGGCAAGGCCAATCCGCAGCAGACACGACAGCTGCTTCAGGACCGTCTGAACAGAGGGAGGTAGACCGATGCGCGTGCCGATGACGCTCATTGCGGCGGCCACGTTGATGGCCGGGCTGCATCCGATTGCCAGAGGGCAGGATGCCGACCATGTCGAAGCGATCGTTGACGACTGCCTCCGTCAGCTGTACGTCGTCTCAGATCGGCACTGGCACAAGGGCGAGTACAGCCATCTCGTCAACGTGAACAGGATGGTGATCGCCGGCCGCCCGACATTCATCGAGCCCTATGTGAATGCAGGGTGGCTCCTGTGGAGTATGGACCGCGATGCAGAGGCCGTCGCCCTATACGATGCGGGCATTGCCGCCAATCCCAACAGCTACGCGCTCTACAATGAGAAAGGCTTCTATCTGATCACGCGCAAGAAGGACTGGAAAAACGGCCTGCCGCTGCTTGAGAAGGCGGCCTCACTGCCCGACTGCGCCAAGATCGTTATGCACACGCTTGCCCATGCCTACGAGAGGAACGGTCAACTGAACAAGGCGCTGGAGGCATGGAACAAGGCCGCCGCCGATCCGGACAACCCGGGCAGGGCGGCTGCGCGCGTCAATCGGGACCGCGTACGCCGTTTGATCGAACAGGGAAAGTGATCGCCCTGCGCCGGCTTGCAGGCTTGGGGCACGAGGCAACAACATAGCATGTTCATCCCGACGTCCGCCCATCCGCTCGCAATAATCGCGTCAGTGGTTCACCTCCTCAGCCTGCTCGTTCTCGCTGACGTAATCGTGTCCTGGGCATACATGCTCGGCGCGAGCGCCGCGAGCCCATATCAGCCCTGGGTGCGCGCTCTGAGGCGGATCACCGATCCGATCCTTGCGCCAATCCGGCGTTTGATCCCTCCGCGTTCGCTGCAGGGGCTTGACATCAGTCCGATCATCGCAATACTCATCCTGCAGTTTGTCGCCGATGCGCTGGCGGGAATGGCGCGAGGCTAGGCCCACTCCCGTGGCGTCCGAATGACATCATCGTCTGCTGCTTCTTGGCTCCGGTCGGGGCTGCCCGCGCTGGGCATCGTAGCGATTGCCGCCATTGCGCTCATACAACTGCCGGCCCATGAGGACCCGTCCGAACAGGCAACGCGGCTGCTGCTTGAAGGCACGATGGCGGTCAGGCAGGCCTACTGGGCTTCCGAGCGTGCGCCAATGACGGGCGGACTGGAGGTCGTGGCCGCAGGGCAGGCGCTTCGCGCCTTGCGCGAACTGGCCGTGACGCACAACACCAAGCAATCGTGGCGAATGCTCGCGCTCGCCCAGTACATATTGGGCGTTGAGGGGTGGCGGGAGTCGTTGGCGAGACTGGCCGACGCGAAGCCGCGCCATACGCTGGCCGAAGTGGACCGCGAGCGGGCGATGTGGCGCGTTGTGCTCGAGCCTGATCAGGCCATGTCGGGACGACCGGTGACCGAGACCGGAGCCCGGCCGATGTCGGCCGGTGCGTCCAGTCAGACCCGCGAGCGGCAGCGGCAGATGGCAGCAGGTCGGCGCTTCCTGGACTCGCTCGACCTCGGGTGGTTCCGGCATCCGGCGCGAGCGGCGCTGTGCGAGAACCACGGCTTCAACGCCGAAGCGCGCCGGCATAGGGAGTACGCGCTGCGTGCGTCCGACCATCTCACCATTGCCGTGGTCCTTGCCATACTGGCTGGTCTTGCCGGCATGGGCCTCTGGTTTACGTTGGCGCTTGCACGTCTCGCCATGGGACGTGACGCACTTGCGAGGTACGTCGCCCGCTTCCCTGCGGTCTCTCACGAGCATTCCAGAGCGCTCGCCCTCGCAGGGGCAGCGTACTTTGCGGGCCTTGCCGGGCTCAAGATGCTAGGGCCCCTCCTGCCGCGTTCGGCGGTGGCGTTCCTGCTTGACGGTCGAGGAGACACGACACGACTCGTGCTCAATGCGCTGATCGGACTTGCTTCGCTCTTGCCGCCCCTGATCGTGCTGAGAGTGGCCGGTCTGAGGGGGCGCAAGCGTTCGGCAATCCTCGGGCTGACGCAGCCCCGATTGCTGCGTGACCCGCTTGCCGCGATTGCCGGCTACATAGCGGCCCTTCCGGCGCTCGCGCTCACCCTGATCGTATCAACCGCCCTCTTCGATCCCTCCGGCAGTCCGGTCAATCCGGCGATTGAGGAGTTCGTCGCCGGCGATTCGGCCATGGTAAAGGCGCTGATGCTGCTCATGGGAGTGGTTATCGCGCCCTTCGTCGAGGAGGTAGTGTTCCGCGGCATCCTGCTCCGATCGCTTCAGCCCCATGTCGGCGTCGGATGGGCGATCGTGCTGAGCTCAGCGGTTTTCGCGATTCTGCATCCCCAGCTTCCGATGGGGTTCCTGAGCATATTCTGCCTGGGAGCAGCCTTCGCGGTCGTCTACCGGGTGACGGGGTCCATCTGGCCGTCCGTGCTCATGCACGCGATCAACAATGCAACGGTGTTCGCGTATCTCGCGCTCGCCCTGGCGGACTGACATGTCCGATCGCCTGCTGGAAGTTCGCGTCACGCCGCGGGCCGGAGCCGACCTGCTCAGCGTGGATGCCGATAACGTGGTTCGCGCACGGGTCCGCGCCGCGCCTCATGACGGCGAGGCCAATGAGGCCGTTGTTCGTCTGCTGTCGAAGGCCCTCAAGTCGCCACGGTCATCGGTTCGCATCGCGGCCGGGCATACATCACGGTCCAAACTCGTGGAGGTTGACGGCCTCACAAGGGCCGAGATTCTGTCGCGCCTCGCCGATCGCCTCAGCAAGGGATCGGAATGATCTCCATCGGCTACGCGCTCGCCAACATCGGCGCGCCCGTCCAGTGGCTTCTGTTCGCGGCGGTCGCAGGAGCCATGCTCGCGCCGCGCTTCATCCCACCGGTCGCCCGTGTGCTGGGACGTGGCCTCGGGCGGTGGAATCGCCGTAAGCGACTTCGTCCGGCGCAGACTGCCGCGCTGCCTTCGGCCAGGGCAGCGGTCCCGGAACCGACGGATGCGGGACCGAAGGTATGGGTGATATGGCTGATTGTCGGTCTGTCGGCCGCTGTGCTATCATGGTTTCTGCTAAGGTCGCGATAGCTCTCCATCTTGTGCGCTTCATTGCGCCGACGCTCCGAAGGGAGTAGGTAATGCCGCAGGTCAAGGTTTTCGTCACTCTCAAACCCACGCTTCTTGATGCTCAGGGCCGGGTCGTGGAAAACGCGCTGAAGGCGCTTGGCTACGACAACGTCGGGCGAGTGCGGATGGGAAAGTATATCGAGATGGAAGTGGAGGGCGAGGCTTCGCGCGTCGCGCGCGATGTGACGGAGATGTGCGACCGGCTCCTTTCCAACCCCGTCATCGAGGACTATCGCTTCGAGGTGGTCGAGTGAAGTTCGGCGTCGTCCGGTTTCCCGGCTCCAACTGCGACCAGGACGCCTACTTTACGATCAGGGACGTCCTCAAACAGCCTGTCGAATACATATGGCACCAGGAGACGAGCGTCAAGGGCTTCGACTGTATCGTACTGCCCGGCGGGTTCTCCTATGGCGACTACCTTCGCACCGGAGCCATCGCCCGGTTTTCGCCTGTGATGTCGGCCGTACGCGATCACGCAGACCGAGGCGGCTTCGTGATCGGCATATGCAACGGCTTTCAGGTGCTGTGCGAGGCCCACATGTTGCCGGGCGCTCTGGTTCGCAACGTCGGACTGAAGTTCCGGTGCCGCATGGTCAATCTCGTCGTCGAGAATGCCTCGACGCCGTGGACGGCCTCAGCAAGACCCGGACAGGTCCTGCGCATCCCCATCGCCCACGGGGAAGGCTGCTATGTGGCCGACCCGCCAACCCTCGATGAACTGGCCGCCAACGGGCAGATACTGTTCCGGTACTGTGACCCCGCAGGTCAACCCACGCCCGAGAGCGCCCCGAACGGGAGCGTCTGGAACATCGCCGGCATTGCCAACCGCACGAAGAATGTTCTGGGCATGATGCCCCATCCCGAACGAGCCTCCGAACGGATCCTCGGCTCGGCAGACGGCCGCGTCATCTTCGAGAGCCTGCTCAAGAGCTGAAGCCCGACAAGCGAAGGACGAAGGACGAAGCCCACCAAACGCGGATGCGTGACGGCGTCCAGTGTCCCCTCCTTCAGCCTTTCACCCTTCGTCCTTCGACCTTCAGCCTTCGACCTTCAGCCTTCAACCTTCAGCTTTCAGCCTTCAGCCTTCAGCCTTCAGCCTTCAGTATATTCTCAGCGTTGCCGACCCAAAGCCAGCCTCGACCCACGCGTCGCCCGCGAACTCACAGCGAAGCTCATGGTCACCCACGGACTCCACGGTCGTGTAGTTGTAGCGTGCGATGCCCGCTTCGGCTCCGGTGAGCGTCACCACGTCAGCGATCCACGTGCCGTCCACCCTGAACGTGACGG
>JBBIQU010000085.1:0-3349 GCA_037442185.1 Chthonomonadales bacterium
GTTTGTGGAAGCCATCGAGAGACCGCGCACCATCATGATGATGGTCAAGGCCGGCAAGCCGGTTGACGACGTCATTCAGGGGCTCAAGCCCTACCTGAGCAAGGGCGACCTGCTCATTGACGGCGGCAACTCTTTCTTCAAAGACACGGCACGCCGCGCGGCGGAGCTCGAGGCCGAGGGGATGCTTTACATCGGGACAGGCGTCTCGGGCGGTGAGGAGGGCGCGCTGAACGGCCCCGCGATCATGCCTGGAGGCAGACCGGAGGCTTATGAGCGGGTTGCTCCTATCCTCACGAAGATTGCGGCGCAAGTGGACGGCGTACCGTGCTGCGCCTACATCGGCGAAGGCGGCGCAGGACACTACGTCAAGATGGTCCACAACGGCATTGAGTACGCCGACATGCAGCTGATCGCCGAAGCCTATGACCTGCTGAAGAATGCCGTCGGCCTCTCCAATGACGAGATCGGCGCGACCTTCGCGGAGTGGAACAGCGGCGAGCTCGGGTCGTACCTGATCGAGATCACCGCGCAGATATTCCGAACTCGCGACGCGGAGACCGGCGGCTTCCTCGTGGACGCCGTCCTCGATCGCGCTGGCCAGAAGGGCACAGGGAAGTGGACTTCGGACTCGGCGCTCGAACTCGGCGTCCCGGTGACGGCCATCACGGAGGCGGTTTTCGCGCGATACCTGTCCGCCATGAAGCCCGAGCGCGTGGTCGCATCGAAAGCGCTCCAGGGACCGTCGTCGCCGTGGGGCGGAGCGCGCGAGGACTGGATCGGAGCGGTCCGCGATGCGCTGTACGCAAGCAAGGTGGTCGCCTACGCGCAGGGGTTTGACCTGTTGAGAGTGGCCGACAAGGAATACGGATGGAACCTCAGGCCCGGCGAGATCGCCACCATCTGGCGGGGTGGGTGCATCATCCGCGCCGTATTCCTCAACCGGATCAAGGAAGCCTACGACGCCGATCCTGCGCTGCAGAACCTCCTGCTTGCGCCGTTCTTCCGCGACATCATGGCGCGGACCCAGGCTAACTGGCGGCGGGTCGTTTCAGCCGCGGTGCAATCCGGCGTGCCGGTCCCGGCATTCGCCGCAGCGATGGCGTATTACGACGGCTACAGGAGCGAGCGGCTTCCGGCCAATCTTATCCAGGCCCAGCGCGACCTATTCGGGGCCCACACATACGAGCGCACCGACAAACCGGGCGTCTTTCACTCGCAGTGGGGATAGGGCGCAGCATAGTCTCGTAGCGCAGGCGTCCCGCCTGCAAGAGTTCTTAGCGCAGGCGTCCCGTCTGCAAGAGTTCGTAGCGCAGGCGCCTCGCCTGCACGCAGGGGCGATCCGCGAATCGCCCCTGCGTCCGTCACCCTACAGCGTTACAGGCTTTCCCTTTGCCTCGGCGCTTCGATAGGCGGCGTCAATGATCTCCTGGATGGCCAGCAGGTTCTTGATGCTCGTCTTCGGGGTCTTCCCCGTGCGAATGCATTCCAGGACCTCAGGCTGCGTCTTGGTTCGACCCATGAAAGGATCTTGCGTGCTCGGATCGGTGTCGGGGTTGAACTTGCGGTCCATCGTCCAGGGCCGTCCGCCCTTCATCCTGGTGGTGTACAGAACAGCCGTATCAATGGCTTTGGCATCGTCGCCGTCATTGATCGGCCAGACGCGCTCAACCAGCAGCGTGGCCTTGCTGCCGACCAGCCGGAATCCCATGCGCTCAAGGTCCGTATGCATGGCCCATGCGGCGTTGATGTTCATCGTAACGCCGCTGTCGAGCTGCGAGTAGACCTGGATGCGCCGCTCGACGTCGAACACCCCATCGGGGTTCTTCTTGCCGCCGCCGTAAGGACCATAGCCCGGACAGCCCGTCTCGGCCTTATCGAACGTGCGAGCAGATACCCAGTCCGCCTTCGGCCACTTCATGATGCCGAGCAGCCACCCGAGCAGGTGGGGCATCAGGTCAATGCCAGGGCCGCCGCCGCTCCTGGCCTTGATGCCGAACCAGTCGCCGTAGAACGGAATCCCGTTGCGCCGAGTCCACCAACCATCCACCGTCTGCAGCTCACCGAACGTTCCGCTGTTGTAGAGATCCTCGGCCAGCTCATACGTGGGCGTGTAGTTGTTGTTCAGTTGGGCAGCTCCGACCTTGCCGGACTTCTCACAGGCGGCCGCAATGGCCTTGGCCGCTGTCAGCGTGTTCGCGGCCGGCTTCTCGAGCAGCACGTGCATGCCCTTCTCGAAGCACGCAACAGCCGAAGGCTCGTGCAGGAAGTTCGGCAGGCAGATGCTGACCACGTCCACGCCGGACCTGGCAACGAAGTCCTTCATGTCAAGGTACAGAAAGCCCTCTTTGTCCGGCACGGGCACGCCCGCTCCGGCATAGACGCTCTCGACTACCGACCACTTGGCCGGATCGGCATCGCAGACTGCCGTAACCTCAACGCCGGCGTTCTTAAGAGCCAGCCAGCCCTGCAGGTGAAACTTACCGATGCCGCCGTAGCCGATGACGCCGGCCTTCACGGTTTCTTTGGATGCTCCCAAAGCACTCCTCCTTTCGCTGAGTGGAACTGATGGGACGATTGAATATGGGACCTCTGTGTTAGCGTTGGATGCGGGCGCCGCCGCCCTTCGCCAGCGCCTCCGCCTCCTGCAGCGTCGCCATGGTTGTATCACCGGGATAAGTGGTGATCAGAGCGCCGTGCGCCCAGCCGATATTCACGGCATCGGCCGGTTTGAGTCCCTGCATCAAGCCGTAGAACAACCCGGATGCGAAACCGTCGCCGCCTCCGACACGGTCCAGCACGTCCAGTTCGCACGTCGGCGCCCGATGGAACTCGCCGCCGATCCAGGCAATGGCGCTCCACGTGTGCCTGTCACTCGAATGCACCTCTCGCAAAGTTGTCGCCACAACCTTGACATTTGGGTGGCGCTCGACCACCGTCGCCATCATCGCTTCGAACTTGCGGGTATCGAGCTTGGATTCGGCCACGATGTTGGGTCCAGGCACCCCAAGGCCATTCTGGAGGTCCTCCTCATTGCCGACCAGGACGTCCACGTGCTCGACTATTCTGCGGAGCGTGGCCTGAGCCGTTTCTAGCCCGCCCGACACGCCCCAGAGCTTGGCCCGGAAGTTCAGATCGAACGACACGATCGCCCCGCGGTCCTTGGCAGCTTGCATCGCCTCGATGATCAGATCGGGTGTCGTCGGCGAGAGAGCGGCGAAGATGCCTCCGCTGTGGAACCAGCGGACCCCATCGGCACACACCTCGCCCCAGTCGAAGTCTCCGGGCTTAAGCAGAGGCCGTATCGCATTGTAGCGCGGCGGGCGGGGGATATTGCGTGTTGCTATGCTGA
>JBBIQU010000085.1:3370-17848 GCA_037442185.1 Chthonomonadales bacterium
GTAGACGGTCGCCATATTGGGTCCGCGCACTCCGTCGTGCTTGAAGCGCTTGTAGAAGGGGCGCACACCCATGGCCTTGACGCGCTCGCCAATGAGCCAGCCGATGGGATAGTCCACGATCGCGGTCGCTATGCCCGTCTTCATGCCGAAACAGTCGGCAAGGTTGGCGGCGACGTTGAACTCCCCGCCGCTTACGTGAATCGCGCATTCGGTGGCTTTGCGGAACGGGATTACGCCGGGGTCAAGGCGGTGAACCAGCGCCCCAAGCGAAACGAGATCCAAGCCTCGTGCCGGGGGCACGGCGAACTTCGATGACATGTTCAGGCTCCTACCGTTGGTCTTTCAGCGACGCGCCTGCCTTCGCTTCCGGCTGGGGTCGGCGCTCGCGAGATACTAGACCATTCCGGCGCTTGTGTCAACGGACCTTGCGGCCAAACCGGCGCGCCAGGCGCATCTTGCCGTGAACTCTTCCGCGCCGCGTCTGGTATAACGAACCGGAGCATCCGCATCCGTGATCTACATGCAAGCCAATGGAGTGATCAATGGCCAAGGCCATCACTGAAATATCCGTCCACGACTCCACCGTCGCGTCGCCGATTCCGGGCCATGCAGGAGCGCCGTTCGTTTTCGCCAAACTCGAGGAACTGGTGAACTGGGGGCGCCGCAACAGCCTCTGGCCCCTGGGATTCGGGCTGGCCTGCTGCGCCATCGAGATGATGGCAACAGTCGCCTCTCGGTTCGACATCGCGCGCTTCGGTTCCGAGGTCTTCCGCTCGTCGCCGCGCCAAGCCGATGTCATGATCGTCGCCGGTCGCGTATCGGTCAAGATGGGTCCCGTCCTGCGTCAACTCTATGACCAGATGGCCAACCCGAGGTGGGTCATCTCCATGGGAGCCTGCGCCTCAACCGGCGGCTTCTACAACAACTACGCGATCATTCAGGGCGTGGACCAGATCATCCCGGTGGACGTATACGTTCCCGGATGTCCCCCGAGTCCGGACGCGCTTCTGTACGGGATCATGAAACTTCAGGAGAAGATCAAGGCCGGAGGCTCCGGAAAGCTGATCGAGTTCCCCGGAAAGGTCTCCGTGTAGCCATGGTCAACCCCATCCGTGTCGTCGGCGAGGCGCTCGTGCCCATCGGCAAGGGTCTCGCAGTTACCCTCGCACATGCACTCCGCATGCTAAGAACTCGGAGCCGCGCCAAGTTCACCGTCGAGTACCCGGAAGAGCGTCGCGAGCAGTACCCACGCACCCGTTGGCGGCATTATCTGACGCGCTACGAGAACGGCCTCGAGAAGTGCATCGGCTGCAGCCTGTGCGCAGGCGCGTGTCCGGCGCGCTGCATCTATGTCGAGGCCGCTGACAACTCGGACACCGACAGACGTTCGCCCGGCGAGCGCTATGCGCGTCGTTACGAGATCAACATGCTTCGATGCGTCTTCTGCGGCTATTGCCAGGAGGCATGTCCGACGGGCGCCATCGTGCTCCGCAAGGAATTCGAACTGGCCGACTACGATCGGGCCGACTTCCTGTACACCAAGGAGATGCTTCTCGAGCCGATGCCGGCGCGCACCAAGGAGCGCCGCGCCCACATCGCGCAGGCGTCCCCATCAACGAGCGCCGACCCCGCGTAGCGAAGGCGTCCGTCGCGCAACCGGCGGTCAAGCCGCAGCTTAGCGCGCTCCAGCCGCCTGCCGAAGCACGTACTGCAGAATGCCGCCGTGCCTGTAGTACTGGGCCTCCTGCGGCGTGTCTATGCGCACAACCGCGCTGAACTCCCGCGCCTTTCCTGCGGCATCGGTCGCGCGTACCCGAACCCGTCGGTCCGACCTGTCCGTCGCAAAGACAGCCGCCTTCAGGCCGACAATGTCGAACACCTCGTGTCCGGTCAGGCCCAGCCCCGCAACCGACTCGCCCTGTTCGAACTCTAGCGGGACGATGCCCATGCCGACCAGATTCGACCTGTGGATGCGCTCGAAGCTCTCTGCCAGCACGGCCCTGACGCCGAGCAGCATGGGCCCCTTGGCAGCCCAGTCGCGGCTCGAGCCCGAGCCGTACTCGCGTCCGGCAAGAACCACGAGCGGCGTTCCGGTGGCCCCATAACGTTGGGCGGCATCGAAGATGGGCAGCGCTTCTCCGGACGGCAGATGGAGGGTCACGCCGCCTTCGATGTCGGGCGTAAGCCGATTGCGGATGCGGACGTTGGCAAAGGCACCCCGCGCCATCACCTCGTCGTGGCCTCGTCGCGAGCCATAGGAGTTGAACATGGCGGCGGGAATGCCTCGCTCCAGGAGCCAGCGTCCCGCCGGCGAGGTTGCGCGAATGTTGCCTGCGGGCGAGATGTGGTCGGTCGTGACGCTGTCGCCGAGATACGCAAGAACGCGTGCTCCCACGATATCGCCCACTTCGCTCGGCGGCACAATGGTCATTCCGGCAAAGTAGGGCGGCTTCTTGATGTACGATGAAGCCGGGTCCCATTCGTACCGGGCCCCTGTAGGCGCAGCGATGGCTTGCCAGTTGGCGTCGCCCTCGAAGACGTCCGCATAGGCGGCGCGGTAAAGGTCCGTAGTCACATGCTGCGCGACTGCCTCTTCGATCTCGTGGGAGCTTGGCCAGATGTTTCTCAAGTACACAGGCTCGCCGGACCGATCCGTACCAATGGGTTCGGACGTGAGATCTCTGAGAATGGAGCCGGCCAGAGCATATGCCACCACCAGCGGCGGCGACATGAGATAGTTGGCGCGGACCTCATGTTGGACACGCCCCTCGAAGTTCCGATTGCCGGAGAGCACGCTGGCCACCACCAGGGAATCCGCTTCAATCGCCGACGATACGTCGGCCGGCAACGGGCCGGAGTTGCCAATGCACGTGGTGCATCCGTAGCCCACCACGTTGAAGCCCAACTTCTCGAGAGGCTCGAGGAGGCCTGCATCGCGAAGGTACTGCGTCACTGTTCGGCTACCAGGCGCGAGAGACGCCTTCACCCATGACGGCGGCCGCAGACCCCGCTCGATCGCATTGCGAGCGAGGAGTCCTGCCGCGACCAGCACCGACGGATTCGATGTGTTTGTGCAGCTCGTGATCGCCGCGATAACGACGCTCCCGTCGGCGAGGCGGGTTGCGTCAGCACCTCCAGGTTCGCGATCGGCAGGCTTGGGTCTGAGCTGAGGCAATGCATCCCTGAATGACCGGGCGGCTAGCCCGAGCGAAACCTGATCCTGCGGTCGGCGCGGTCCGGCCACGCTCGCCGAAACCTCCGCTAGGTCCAGCGTCAGCACGTCGGTGTACTCGGGCTCGCCATGATCTTCGCGGAGAAGCCCCTGAGCCCGCAGGCAGGCTTCCACCAGCCGAACGTGCTCCTCATCGCGACCTGTCATGCGCAAGTACCGGAGCGTCTCGGCGTCAACGGCGAAGAAGCCGCACGTGGCTCCGTATTCGGGGGCCATGTTCGCGATGGTGGCGCGGTCCGAAACCGTGAGGGCCGCGGCCCCGGTTCCAAAGAACTCGACGAACTTTCCCACCACACCGTAAGCGCGGAGCATCTGCGTAATGGTCAGCACGAGGTCGGTTGCCGTTGCGCCTTCCTGAAGCGATCCGGTCAGCCGAACGCCCACCACCTGGGGCACCAGCATCGGTATGGGTTGGCCCAGCATGGCCGCCTCTGCCTCGATGCCTCCTACGCCCCATCCGAGAACGCCCAGCCCATTGACCATCGTCGTATGCGAGTCTGTACCCACGACGGTGTCCGGGTAGGCCAGATCGGAACCCGGCGCAGACCGGCGATAGGCGGCGGGTTCCACGAACACCACACGCGCCAGGTACTCGAGGTTGACCTGATGGACGATGCCGGTGCTAGGGGGAACGACCTTGACGTTGCGAAACGCCTGACGCCCCCACTTCAGGAACGCGTATCGCTCACGGTTGCGCTCGAACTCAAGCGCGACATTGCGTTCAAGCGCATCAGGGCTCCCGTGGTGGTCCACCTGCACCGAGTGGTCTATGACCAACTCCACGGGAACCAGAGGATTGATCCGCTCGGGATCGCTTCCGAGCTCGGCCATGGCGTCGCGCATCGCGGCCAGATCCACAATGCACGGCACGCCGGTGAAGTCCTGCAGCAGCACGCGCGCAGGAGACAGCGATATCTCGGCAGCAGGCTCGGCTCGGGGGTCCCATGAGGCAACAGCGTCGAACTCCCTGCGGCTTCCGAGGCGCGCGACGTTCTCCAGGACGACGCGCAGGCTGTACGGCAGGCGATCAAGAGGCCGGTGATTCGGCATCATCCTGCGCAAGTCAATGACGCTGACTGACCGCGACCCCACGCGCAGTTGTCTGTACATCGGTTCAGAGCCGTTCATCGTTATTCGCCCTGTGCCTCACTGCGAGGCCGCTCGCCCCTGCGCTTGATGATCTCCACCAACGCGGGCACCACAGATATGAAGATGATCGCCAGGACCACCAGGCTGAAGTGCCGCCGCACGAACGGCAGGCCGCCGAAGAAGTAGCCGGCACCGACGCAGACGGTGAGCCATAGCGACGTGGCCGCTACGCTGTACACCACAAAGCGCGGATACGTCATCGCTCCGATGCCCGCCACGAACGGAGTGAACGTGCGGACGATCGGCACGAACCGCGCCATGATGATGGTCTTGCCGCCATATCGCTCGAAGAACGCATGCGTTCGATCGAGATGCTTCCTGTTCAGAATACGTGAGCGCTCCGACCGGAGTATCCGGGGCCCGAGCAGTCGGCCTATCCAGTAGTTCGTATTGTCGCCAAGAAATGCCGCAGAGCCGAGCGCAATCACCACCAGCCGAACATCGAGAGAGCCGGCGCCGGCAAGTGCGCCTGCGGCGAACAGCAGCGAATCCCCCGGCAGAAACGGCGTGACGACGAGGCCTGTCTCACAGAAGACAATGCCGAACAGAATCCAGTACGTCCAGGTTCCGTATGTCTGAAAGACCTCTCCGAGGTGCTGGTCAAGGTGCAAGAACAGGTCCAGCAACGAGCCGATGATGGCCATCAGCGCTCCTTGTGCCGTCGCGACGACGGCGAGGTAATGACGGATTCGTATACGCGCAGTACGGTATCGGTCATCGCCTCCGGCGTGTACCGATTTGCCAGCCTGAGGCACGCTGACCGCATGGCCGACAGTCGGGAACTGTCCTCCAGCAGCGCAGTGACCGCCGAAGCGAATGCCTCGCGCTCGGGCTCGACGATAATGCCATCCTCGCCGTCGGTAATGGTCTCGGATGCGCCTCCCCCGCGCACGATGACGCACGGCGTTCCGGCGGCGCGAGCCTCGGCCATCACCAGGCCCTGCGTCTCGGTCGTCGAGGCGAAAACGAACAGGTCGGCCGCAGCGTAGACGGGAGCAAGCTCATCGTGGGCCATGGGACCGGCAAACACGATCCGGTCCTTGCACTCCATGGAAGCCGCGTACTTGCGACATGCGTCCAGGTGCGGACCGCCCCCGACGATGAGGAGACGCGCATCGGTGAACCGCCGTGCGCAATCGCTGAAGGCGTCAAGCAGGAGTTCGATGTTCTTCTCCTGAGCGATGCGGCCGACATAGAGGAGGAGCGGACACCCTTCAGGGATATCCCACTGCGCTCGTGCCGACCGCCGCGCTTCCGCGCTGAGCCACATCGGGTCAGGGAGCGGCACGGCAGTCGGAACGATCGTGATCGGGACTTTCACGCCGTAGTCGCGCAGCGAGGCTTCGGCCACCGCCGACGGAACCAGCACATAGGCGCAACGGTTGTAGTAGTCCGGTATCCACCACTTGAGCAGGCCCTGAACGGCGGCATCCGGCAAGAAGAACAGGTAATGGGCGTAATGGCTGTAGAGCGTATGGTAGGTGGACACCAGCGGCACATCGTGCTGGTGCGCTAGTCTCGCGGCCAGCAGCCCGACGAAGAACGGATTGTGCGAGTGGACCACGTTGGGCTCAAGCCGACCGAACTGCTTCTTGAGCCGCGGATAGAAAGGATACGCAACGGGATAGTCCTTGTTAAACCAGGTCTGCATGGACGGCACCCGGAGCACGAACGGAGTCTGGTCGCGATGCGCAGCGTAATGCGGGGCCACTAGGATGACCCTGTGCCCCCTTCTGCGGAGATGCTGAACGAGCGTATGCACCGAGGTAGTCACCCCGTTGCGCACCGGCTCGTAGCATTCGGAGAACATCGCGACGCGCATCATTGGTACCGCAACCGTCCCGCCCACATCATCCGCAGCGCAGGCATCCCGCCCACATCGTCCGTAGCGCAGGCGTCCCGCCTGCATCGAAAGGCGTCACGAGCCGTCGCCGCCGGCAGACGACTGCGCCTCCATGAAACCAAGCACATCCGAAAGCTTGAACCGCCTCTGGTCTCCCGCGGTGCGCTGATGTCGCAACAGGCCGCGATTCGTATACCGCCGCACCGTGGTCGGACACACATTCAGCAACCGGGCCGTGTCTTCCAGAGACAGCGTCGGATCGAGGAGCCGCTCGATCAACGCCAGCCTGCTCTCCTTGAACTGGCGCTTGTACGACCCCTGAACGACATCGTCCTGGCCCATCGCGATCAGTGTCCGAACATGGCGCGGGGCAAGCTGCCAGAACTGCTCTCCGGTCAGCGGCGGCGCAAGCTCCGGCGGCGATACACTCCGAGCGCGCGATCGGCCGCGACCGCGTCGAGATCGGCCCGGCAGTCTCTCCGTATCGGCCGATTCCTCCCGGCGATCCACTTGAGGTTCGGTCGCCGGTTGCATGCTGCCGGTCCGAGGCAGGCGGGACGCCTGCGCTACGGGCGGGGAGGCGGATGCCTCAGGTTCGACAGGCAGGCGGGACGGCCGCGTTCCGGGCGGGGCGGCGGGGGGCGCAGGCGCGACAGGCAGGCGGGACGCCTGCGCTACGGGCGCGGCGGTGGATGCCTCCGATTCGACAGGCAGGCGAGATGCCTGCGCTACGGGCGGGACGGCGGGGGGCTCCGGCTCGACAGGCAGGCGAGACGCCTGCGCTAAGGCATCGGGTGCGCGATCCGTCGGCTCCTCGGCCTCGCCCAATCCGTCTGTGGCCTTGAGGAAGGGCAGATACTGCTCGATGGACGGAATGGTCACATCGTCTGGGGGCGGAACGGGAAGCTGAGGCTGCACCGGCACACGGCCGCCGAACTGAACGGATACGCCTTGGGTCGGAGATGGCACGCGCTCGGCACGCCGATCGCCAGGCGCCACACTGATCGGCTCGGGTTCAGGCTCTGGTTGCGGCTCGGGTTCCTTCACCTTCGCCGGATTGGTGTCGAGGAACTGCTGTTCGATCCATTCCTCAAGGTCCGTCAGTCGCACGGCTTCGCTCCTTCTCGCTCGATGCCCGGCTAGACGATCAACATCGCATCGCCGAAGCTGTAGAACCGAAACTTCTCCTCAACCGCCCGGTTGTACGCGCCGAGAACGGCTTCGCGTCCGGCAAACGCGCTCACAAGCATCAGCAGGGTGGACCTTGGCAGATGGAAGTTCGTCAGCATCGCCTGCACAACCCTGAATGCGTATCCGGGCCTGATGAACAGATGGGTCACTCCCTGTCGAGGTTCGACCTGCCCGTTGGGCCGAGCCGCGCTTTCGAGCGCGCGCACGACCGTCGTCCCAACTGCAACAAGCCTGCCGCGCCGTCCGTTGATGAGCTCGGCGGTCTCACGGCTGATCGCATACCACTCGCCATGCATCGCATGCTCTGCGGGATCTTCGGACCGAATCGGGCGGAAAGTGTCAACCCCAACGTGCAAGGTTATCGGGGCAACTTGTACTCCCATTTTCGCGGTTCGGGCTAGTATCTCCTCCGTGAAATGCAGCCCGGCTGTCGGAGCCGCTGCCGATCCGTTGTGCGCCGCGTATACCGTCTGATATCGGTCCTCGTTCGCAAGCGGCTCGTGGATGTAGGGCGGAAGCGGAACTGCCCCCAGGCGCTCCAGCTCCGATCCCATCCCATCGCACATAACGCGAAGCATCCGCCCGCCTTCCGGCGTTCTGTCCGCCACTTCGACTTCGACGGAGCGCCCCGCATCCACCTCGAGCGTGAACCGGGCCCCGGGACGCATCCGTCTCCCGGGATAGACAAGAGCTTCCCATACGCTGTCGTCATACCTCCTGAGAACGAGAACCTCGGCCGAGCGACCGGACGGCAGACGAGCCGCGAACCGACGCGCCGAAACGCGGGTGTCGTTAACGACAAGGACATCGCCTTCGCGCAAGTATCGAGTGATATCGGCAAAACGGCCCAGAGTGATGGCTCCCGTGTCTCGGCTGAGTACGAGCATGCGCGACTCGCCGCGCGGACATGGCGACTGTGCGATCAATTCCGACGGAAGCTCGTATTCGTAATCGGATGTGCGGTTCATGCGGAGTTGGCCGAGACCTCCGATCGGCACAGCGAAACCAATCGGATGCATTGCGGGTTAGTATGGCGTTCGTTCGCCCCGGTTCGATGCGTTGCGTTGGCGGGGTTCACCAGTATATGATACACCCATGAAGCTGGTCACAGCATCACAGATGCGCGATCTCGACAGGTTTGCCATAGACCACGGCATGCCGAGTCTGGCGCTCATGGAAAACGCGGGGCGGGCGGTGGCCCGCGAGGCGCTCACGGTTGCCGCCGAAGCGGGCGCGCGATCCGTCGAGATCGTTTGTGGGCCTGGCAACAACGGCGGCGATGGCTTCGTTGCCGCACGCCACGCCGCCATCGCCGGTCTCAAGGTACGGATCCTTCTTGCTTGCGATCCGGAGCGACTGACCGACGACGCACGGGTGAACTACCGGCTCGCGCTCGACATGGGCCTGCCGGTCGTCCAGTGCGAAACAGCTTCGGTTGAACGTGGGGCCGTTGCGGTTGATGCCCTCTTGGGAACGGGAGCCAAGGGCGCTCCGCGCGGACTCATCGGGCAAGCCGTTCAGGCGCTCGCGGTCCATGAAGGCCCGGTCGTCTCCGTTGATGTCCCTTCTGGGGTTGATGCAGACACGGGCCGCGTTGAAGGACCGGCAGTAATGGCGGATTGCACGGTGACGTTCGGGTTTCCCAAGCCGGGCCTGCTTGTCTTTCCCGGCGCATCCCATGTGGGTTCGCTTGTCGTGGACCCGATCGGCTACGCATGGGACAGAGCCATGGGCCAGATGGTCTCCTCAGGTCCGAATCTGGAGTGGTTCGACGCCGTTCGCGCGAATGAGGCTCTGCCTGAGCGTGCGCCGGCCGGCCATAAGGGCTGTTTCGGCCACGTGCTGATCATTGGTGGGTCGCTCTCCATGCCGGGAGCTCCCGCCCTCGCAGCGCGAGCTGCGCTGCTGTGCGGGGCCGGACTCGTAAGCATCGCAACCCCCGCGGCGGTGCAGCCCATTGTGGCCCGGTACCATCCGGAGGCCATGTGCCATCCCCTGCCCGACGCCGGCGGCGCCCTTACGCCTGATTCGCTGGCCGCTGCTGAGCACGCGCTGGCGCGAGCCGACGTTGTATGCCTCGGTCCCGGTCTCTCCCTGAGCGAAGGAGCTCAAGATTTCGCCCGCCAACTCGTTGAGACGTGCCCGAAGCCATTGGTCGTTGATGCCGATGCCCTGACCGCCATTTCGGGTTTCGCCGGAGCCGGAGGCACGCATGAGGACTGGGCTACCCGTGTGGCCAACCGACACGCCGCCACGATCCTGACGCCGCATTCCGGCGAGTGCGGTCGCCTGCTGGGCGTCGGGGCCGACGACATTCAGCGTGACCGATTTGCCGCAGTCCGCGCAACGGCGGATCGCTACGGCGCGACGGTTGTCCTGAAGGGCGCGCGCACTCTGGTGCACGGCCGCGATGGTCAAGGTGACATGGACCGAACGGCCATTGTTACGGTGGGCAACTCCGGCATGGCGACCGGAGGGAGCGGAGACGTTCTCACCGGCGTCATTGGCGCCATGCTGGCGCAGGGTTGCTCGCCGTACATTGCCGCCGCACTCAGTGCATACGCGCACGGGAGAGCCGGTGACCTTGCAGCAGACCAGGTGGGGGAACACGGCGTCACCGCCGGGGCCATTGCCGAGCGCCTGCCCGAGGCGTTGCGGGAGCCTAGCGATTCGAAGCAGGCGCGATGTGTGCGGTACGTATGATGTTCGGAACACGATCCAGGCAAGACGCCTGCGCTGCGCCCGACCTTCGTCCTGAATGCCAAGGAGTGACCATGACACCGAAACGTGACGCTCGCACCCATCCGATCCTGAGCCCATCGGTCTGCAGCCTCTGTGCGGCGCTCGTATTGGCGTTCGCCGCGCTCGGAGCCTCGGCTCAGGAGACATCGTCATCGCCTACGGAGGGTCAATCCGGCAAGAAGACGCTGACCATCACCGTTCCGGCAGAAGGCGAATACTTTGTCAGATTCCTGCCGTCCCCCGATGCGTCGGAGCCGGACCAGCTTCCCTACCGGTTCCTCGACCGAAAGACCACCATCGAGTACGACCTGCGCAAGATCGGCAAGTCGGCTCGCATCGCGGTGGACGACGCGAAGACCGGTGATTCGGCCATACGACCTCTCACAGGCAAGGGGGCTCCTGTGGCCGGAATGCTCGATCTGCGCAAGGCGGACTTCGATCACGTCCGGCAGATGGACGTGCTGGTCTCCTACAAGGGCGACCCTGTGGCAACGGCGCGAGTCACTTTGACTCCCAGAGTCGGCAAGCCCGTGACGCGTGTTCTCGATCCGGCTCGCAGAGGCACCGCCACGTTCGAGGACGTGCCGATGGGCCGGGCGCGCATCTCGGTCGTGTACGGCGACAATCTGACACAGACGCAAGACCTCGATATCGTTGGCGACAGGCCTCCGGGCGTTCTGTCGGTCACGGTTCCCGTCTCCTCAGCGGTTCCGGTGATCGCGGGTTCCAGGAAAACCGACGGCGAAACCAACGCCAAGGGCGGCGACTCGACCGCCCCTCAGCAGGAGAACACTCCCGAACCGATCGCGCCGACCGGCGGTGGAGTGATCTCGTGGCTCGGCAATCTGCTCGGGCTCGCCATTGCCGCCGGGACGATATACCTGCTCTATAAATGGGCGAAATCCGGAGGCATGGCGGCGACGCTGCAGAAGGCCGGCATTGAGGTGAGCGGACCCTCTGAACCCAACGGACCTGCTGAGCCATGGTCGCCCCAACAGGCCGCTCCGCCGGTCGTGTCCGATCCAACGGTGTGCGAGTTCTGCGGCGAGAAGAAGGACACCTCAGGCCGATGCGCGTGTTCCCAGTTGCCGACCGGATCAGGCGCCACCACGGCCCCCGGACCAGTCGGCGCTGCGCAACCTCGCCTTGTCGGCACGGTGGGCACATACGCCGGAAGCGTGTTCCCGATCAGCTCCGGCATTACGATCGGGCGCGAACCCTCGAATGGCATTGCGTTGCAGAACGACACCACGGTCTCACGTCGTCACGCCGGCATTCGCATCGAGGCAGACGGCATCGTCGTGACCGATGAGAACTCGTCCAACGGCGTCTATGTCAACGGCGTGCGCATTGCCGAATCCGCGACAGTGCGCGTCGGCGACGAGATTCAGATCGGGAACACCCGATTCCGGATCGAGGCCTGACGTTGCTGCATCTGAGGCTGGGACCATAGCCATGCGCTCGCGGATCTTCGTCGGCACCATGTTCGGCGCAGTCGGCGGCTTCATCGGCTTCGCCATTCAGGAGCGGCTCATTACCCATGACGCGGTCCTGACCCCTCCCGTCGGCGAGATGATGCGTCTGGGAGCCATCGTCGGCACTATGCTCGGGATCGCGATTGGGTCGGTCGAGGGCGCCGTCATCGGATCGGCCAACCGACTGGTCCGAGGCGCGGTACTTGGCGCTGCCATCGGCGCCGTCGGCGGCATGTTCGGCATGTATGTCGGCGGCATCGTATACAACATGGCGTTGTTCGGCAAGGACGCCATCTTGCTGGACCAGAGCAGGGACCTGCTCGATTTCACCCATTCCGTGCTGGCGCGAGCGCTTGGCTGGACCTTCCTCGGTGCGTTTCCGGGGCTTGCCGCAGGAGCGGCCACTCTGTCGCAGAAGCGCACGATCCATGGCTTGGCCGGCGGCCTGATCGGAGGTTTCCTGGGCGGGTTCGCCTTCAACCTGGTCGCAAACCTGATAGCGCAGCCCATACAGGGCATGGCGGCCGCGGCGGCCGAAGGACCCCGCGTTATCGAGATCGGCGGCCCGAGTCGCGCAGTCGGCTTCACGGCTATCGGCGCATTCACGGGGCTCTTCATCGGCCTGGTCGAGGAGATGCTCAAACAAGCGTGGGTGCGCGTTCTCGTGGGACGCAATGAGGGCAAGGACTTCATCATCTCGAAACCCTTGACCATCATCGGACGCGATGAGCGAGCGGACATTCCGGTGTTCGCCGATCCCGGCCTCGCGCCGCAGCATGCGGCGATTCGGATCGAACAGAACCGTCACATTCTCTATGACGGCGGCGCCCCGACCGGCTCCGTCGTCAACGGTCAGCGCGTCCAGCACGTTGTCCTGCGTGACGGCGACATGATTCAGCTCGGCCAGGTTCGCCTTCTGTTCCGCGAGAAGGCGACCGCTTCACGTGCCCCGGCGCCAAACCGTGATCGCCAATTATCTCCGCAGAGGGCCGGCAACCTGCAGATGCCTTCGAACCTCTGCCAGTTCTGCGGCGCCGCCAAAGACGCACAGGGCCAGTGCCTCTGCTCGGTCGGCCCGGTTCCGGGAGCCGCTGCGCCAACGTCCGGACTCCCGGCAGATCCGTTCGCAACGCCGGCGTCCCACGCGCCTGTCGGTCCAGGCGTGACCGCACCGAGACTCACCGCAACCGAGGGACCGCATGCGGGTGCGGTCTTCGACCTCTCCACGCTGCCGGTCACGATAGGGCGCGAAGAGGGCCGCACGATCGTGCTGTCGGCCGATAGGTCCGTTTCGCGAAGACATGCGCGCATCGAGGCTCAGATGGGCGGGCCGGTCATCATAGACGAGGGATCGGCCAACGGCACATACGTGAACGGGGTTCGGATCGCGTCGCAGGCGCTGGCTCCCGGTGATGTGGTGCAGATGGGAGCAACGAGGTTCGTATATGAGGGTTGATGCAGGCGAGACGCCTGCGCTACGGGTCGCGGCGGTATCGAGGTGCAGGCGAGACGCCTGCGCGGCGACCGTCGGTGAATGACACGGAGGCATAGAGCATGGAGGATCGAACCCAGCAGATAGGATACGGAGCAGCGCCGACTGCCGTCCCGCCGGCCGACTTGAACCGGACAGCGGTGGGCGGGCCGATGCGGGCGCTCGAGATGGATGTTGCGCCCGGTAGCAGGTATGCCCTCGCGACGGCAGCCTCACGAGAGCACTTGCTCATCATGCTCCGAGCCGGATCCGCCTCGGTCGGGCGTCGGTCCCCGCTGAACCTGTGCCTTGTCATTGACCGCTCGGGCTCAATGGAGGGCGAGCCGCTCGAGTACGTGAAGCGCGCGTGCGGCTATGTCGTGGACCTCATGGAGCCTTCGGACGTCCTGTCCATCGTCACGTTCGAGGAACAGGTTGACATCGTCATGCCGGCCCGACGAGTGGTGAACAAGGCTCTCATCAAGGAGCACATCAACCGGATCCAGCCCGGCAATACGACGAACCTGTACGATGGACTGGTCGCTGGGTGCATGCAGGTATTGTCCGTGGGAGCATCGGGCTACCTGAACCGCGTCCTGCTGTTGACCGACGGCGAACCGACGGCCGGCATCAAGGACTTCGCCTCCATCGTCGGCCAGGTGGCTCAGCAGAAGCAGAACGGGATCACGGTAACCGCGCTCGGCTTCGGCAGCGATTACAACGAGGAGCTCATGGCAGGCATCGCTCGTCGGAGCGGCGGCAACTACTACTACATCGCCCAGCCGTCGCTCATTCCCGAAGTGTTCAGGCGCGAGCTTGAGACCTTGATGACGATCACCGCTCGAAACGTCAGGGTCCGGATGACGTTGCCCCGTGGCGTGCGGTGCCGGTATGTCTGCGGGGCCTCCAGTCCGCAGTTCGGTTCGCGCGTGGTTGCGTACCCGCTGAGCGACATTGAACGAGGGAGCGCCGTTGCGTCCCTGTCTGAATGGGAGTTCGATCGGCACACGCCCGGCGTCTACCGCTTCGCGCGGGTAGAGGTCCTCTATGATGACGTGATCACAGGTCGTACCGAGGCGCTCGCATCCGACGCCACCATCGAGTTCACAACCGATGCGGCTCTCGTGGAAGCCGGCAAGGACCCAATCGTCCATCGCGAGCTTGAGGTCCACCTCGCATCACGGAACCTTGAAAAGACCATGATGGGCATGCGGACGCAGCAGCTCACCGCCATGGGAGCCATGCAGGAACTTCAGCGCACCCGCACGATCCTCATGGCCGCGGGTCGGTCTGACGAGGCTCAGGATATCACACAGGCGCTCGACGCCCTACGACAGGGCGAAAGCGTCGAGAAGACGCTCATCGGCACCATCTA
>JBBIQU010000086.1:0-17255 GCA_037442185.1 Chthonomonadales bacterium
CTGCGCGGGGAGAACCCGCGGCTACACGGCCTCCGGCCGTAAAGGCAACGGATGCCGAGACGTGGGCGCAATGGATTCCCCCCCCCTTGCCCCCGCCCACCCAGGGGGCGGGGGAACCCTGCGGCCGTAACGGCATCGGACGTCGGAACGCAATGCCTGCGGCCGCAAAGACACCGGACTCCGGCATCATGGGTGTCACGTCGGGTACCCTCTCGTTGGGACTGATGCTTGACGGGCATGGGAGGGGGCATGATGCGATGGATGGCATTTGCGGGCGCGGCGATTGCGATGGCCGGCATTGAGGCTGGCGCGGTTCCGTCGCGCAGCACGCTGCCGTACGAAAAGGTACGGCACCTGAGGCTCCTGCCGCAGCCGGGCGGCTCGGGTGATCCTGCAGCGGCGCTGGCGCCCTGGGACCCTCAGTTCCGAGAGAAGGCGGCCCCGACTGCCGACAACGGGATCAACGTCCTGTTCGACATCTCGCGCTGCGCGACGTTCTTCTGGATGTGGGAGGCGCCGCCGGGCCTCCGCGATCAAGGCTACCGTGTTTCTCCCAGTCAGGCGTCGCTCCATTCCGTTCTCGACCCGAAGGGCCGGAGCCGTATCCGGGTGCCCATGGACGGCAGCTTCCCATTCGCGTGGTGGCCGAACTTCGCATGGAACGTTGTGCTGTCCCATGCTGTGGAGGGGCCGATCGGCCTGCCGTACTTGCCCGAGGAGGTCTCCGCCATCGAACGGTTCGTCAATGAAGGCGGCGGCTTCATCGTGGGCCTCTCGGTGGACTTCGCCAACCGTGACATGGACGGCATCAGCCCGTCGGAACTCATCGGACGTTTCGGCGCGAAGCCGCTGGCGGCTCGATCTCGGTATGCGGGCCGCGAGTGGCCAACGCTCGAGCTCTCCCCCGAGTGGCAGCCGCTTCTGAAGGGCGATGACGGGGCCGTGCTGGCTGCGATCCGGACCCACGGCAGGGGGCGCTTCGTCGTGCTGTCCGATCTCGGCATCGCGCAGTGGGACAACCGGGCTTCAGCAGGCGACCCATGGTCGCGCGAGGAGCGGCTCAAGTTCCTCGGCAGCGTCGTTCAGGCCGCTTCGCAGGGAAAGCCTCCCGTGGGCGGCACGCGCGAGCTGCCCATGGGAGCCTACGGCGGCGGACCTATCTACCCGGAACTCGAGGAGTCCATGGGCGACGTCTCGGTTTTCTACGCTGCCAACGGCTACAAGCACCTCATCGAAGTGTGCCGCAAGGAGCTGCCCGCCATTCGGCGCATCTGCGAGCGCTGGGTGCCTTCGAAGCCGACCGGAGACCGGATGCACATCATCCTGTCGGGAGGCGGGGGCGGCGGCTGGGCCATCAACGCCTACCTGCCCAAGGAGGTCGGGATGATCTCGGCCGACGCCCAGGGCGTCAAGTCGGTCTATGCCCACGAGGTCACCCACACGCTTGCCGGCCCTGCCAACTCCCGCGGCGAACATGCCGGCGTGCTGCCCAATCCGGGCTGGTTCAGCGAGGCCCATGCCGGCTACTATCAGGGCAAGTCCGACTACGTGTTCAACGGCTCGCCGACGCATCGCGGCACTATGGACCTGTCCTCGGAGAGGGCGAAGGCGCTCGATCTGGCCAACCTGAAGGAAAACCAGGGCGGCGAGGGTTGGCACAAGATATGGACGGTGTGGCATCTGCTTGAGGAGCGCTACGGCTCGACCTGGTACCCGCGCTGGCTATGGGTGCAGAACGAGCGCTGGGCCAATGAGCCGCGAAAGCAGCTCACATGGGACAATGTTGTTGAGGACATGAGCATCGCCGCCGGCGAGGACCTGTTCCCCTTCTTCCGTGAGATCGGCACAACGCTCACGAAGGAGCGAATGGGAGAGGCGGAGTTCGCCGGTAAGAAGCTCGATCTGCCCGTTTCCGGAGTCCGGGTGCGCCGATGTTCGCCCGTGCCCCGCGTGGAGCCGTGCGGCGATTGGCGCAAACCAGTGCCCACAGATCTGGAGGTTCGTATGCCGCTCCCTGAAGCGTTTGGCGGAGTACCGCAGTTCGACCTGTCGTCCGAGACGAAGCGGCAGGTCATCGTAGATCGGGAGAAGGGTCAGTACCTTGGCCACCCGACGACGGTCCTGCTCGAGGATGGCAAGACCATGCTGGCCGTCTATCCGAAGGGGCACGGCAAGGGCGCCATCGTCTACAAGCGGAGCAAGGACGCAGGGAAGACCTGGTCGGAGCGCTTGCCCGTGCCCGATAGCTGGGCCACGTCGCAGGAGGTGCCGACGCTCTACCGAACCGTCGGCCCCGACGACCCCCACCCTCCCCTCCCCCGCGCCGCGGGGGAGGGCAAGGGAGGGGGTCGGCATGACGGCAAGAAGCGGCTGATCATGTTTTCGGGCCTGTACCCGATCCGCATGGCGCATAGCGAGGATGACGGCAAGACGTGGTCGGAGCTGGAGCCCATCGGCGACTACGGGGGCGTCGTGGCGATGGCCTCGGTATTGCCGTTGGCTTCCCCCGCCCCCTGGGTGGGCGGGGGTCAGGGGGAGGGGGGAAGATACGCTGCCTGGTTCCACGATGATGGGCGGTTCATCCGGAAGGGCGGCAAGGTCACCGAGACCTTCACCCTCTATCAGGTCGAGAGCGCCGACGGCGGCCTGACGTGGAGCGAA
This sequence comes from Chthonomonadales bacterium, assembly GCA_037442185.1. Taxonomy (GTDB): domain Bacteria; phylum Armatimonadota; class Chthonomonadetes; order Chthonomonadales; family CAJBBX01; genus JAAYVH01. The sequence goes on from JBBIQU010000086.1 coordinate 2,662, forward strand.
CCGCGGGCGCTCTGGAGCGGCTCCGAAGTGCACCTGTGCGAGCCCGGCGTGTTCCGATCGCCCGACGGCAAGCAACTCGCCATGCTCCTGCGCGAGAACCGCCGCAGGCGGAACTCCCATATCATGTTCTCGAACGACGAAGGAGCCACATGGACCGCTCCGCGCGAGATGCCCGTCGCGCTGACCGGCGACCGTCATCAGGGAAAGTACGCGCCTGACGGTCGGCTGGTGCTCTCGTTCCGCGATACGGCGAAGGACAGCCCGACGGCGGGAGACTGGATCGCCTGGGTCGGGACCTATGACGACCTGGTGCACAACCGTCCCGGGCAGTACCGCATGCGCCTCATGGACAACCACCATGCATGGGACTGCTGCTATCCCGGCGTCGAGGTCCTGCGCGACGGCACGTTCGTCATGACCACCTACGGCCACTGGACGAAGGGCGAGCAGCCATACATCGTAAGCGTGCGGTTCAAGTTGAGCGAAATAGACAGGATGGCGGGACGGGCGGCAAGGTAAGGCCCCGCGCCGATCGCGTCAGCGCTTCTCGATAGCCCGGATCTTCGCGAACAGGTCGCGGAAGATGGGGTTGCGCTGGGCAAACCATAGCTCGCGGATCGGATGGCGGCCCGGCGCGGCCTCGAAGTGCAGGCTGCCCCTCTCTCCGAGCCTCCATTCGCCGATCAGGCGCGGGCTTGGCACGACCCGTGACGGGAGCCAATCCGGGTTCACCAGCCACGCCACTGCCGCAACGTCCCATATCTCCTTGCCCCACGCGAAGTGGTCGGAGCTGTATTCGCAGAATCGCTCGTAGAGGAAGTCCGCAACGGGATTGAGACCCGCAATGGTCTCGGCCAGCTCGGCTTTCGTCGTCAGCATGTGCGAAGCGACGCCAAGGCACGGCACGTGGACGAACGGCACGCCGCTGTCGAAGATCACGCGCGCGGCAGCGACGTCCTGCATCAGGTTGAACTCGACCGTGTGCGGGGCCGAGTGCTGATTGCCGCCCAGCCACACCACGACGATCTTGCGGACGATGCGGGGCTCGATCAGCATGGCCGACGCGACGTTCGTAATCGCGCCGATGGCCACGACGTACAGCGGAGCGTCATCGGGCGTCGCCATGGCCCGTTCGACGAGGTCCATCGCCGCCGGACTGCGCTCGGGCGTGTCGCCCAGATACGCCGTCGAGCCGCGGAGCGCAAGGCCCTGGGGGTTCATGCCGAGACGGTCGAGGAGACGCAGAATCTCGTCGAAACTCTTCTCCATGCCGTCGGCAGGTCCGGTTGACCGGTCGTTGGTGAACGGCGCGGCATAGATGGCCTCGACGCTCAGGCGCTCGGGCGACATCAGCGCATAGACGAGCGCAAACTGATCGTCAATCTCGTTGTACGTGTCGGTGTCGAGAACCATCCTGACCCGTCGGGCCGACGGCGCGAGTCGTTGCTCGATCTCGCTATCGGATAGACGAGGGAACTTCATGGCGAACTCCTTCGGGAGACTTGCGCTGCTCCGCACCAGTCATTGGCGAGGTTCCCGGAACAATCCTGCCTGCGCCCGTTGGCCATTGCGGTAGATCGTCAGTCGTTGCTGCCCGCATCCACCCGTCGAGCATACTCCTCAGATGCCTGCGTCACCGCGTCGAGGTTCTCCAGCGGCGTTCCGGGACAGATGTTGGCTCCATCGCCCAGGAGCAGTCCCCCTGTCGGGGCAAGCGCCTCGAGGCACTGCAGGGCAGCTTCCCTCACCTGTGCCGGAGCGCCGTCCTTGAGGAGCATGGGATCGAGATTGCCCCAGAGATACACGCCGGATGGGAATGCCCGTGCCGCATCGCGAGGGCTCACGCGATAGCCGAACAGGATGAAGTGGCTGATGCGGAGGTCATCCCTGAGCGCGTCCAACAGGTGCGTGCTGTCGCCGCACATGTGCATCCCCCGCCCATCGCGCAGGCCGGCTCCGAACCGTTCGAACAACATGTCCACATAGGGAACACAGAACTCCCGGAACATCCGGGCCGACATAACCTGCGCCGCATCCTCGGCAATGCAATAGGCTCCACGCGGGGTCGGGTCCATGCTGCGGCAGCGCTCCTCTGCACGTATCATACCGTCGGTGATCGTCCGAAGCAGCGCATGGCAGCAGTCAGGCCGCTCGATCTGCCACCAGTAGAGGTCCTCGCCCACCAGGTCAACGGCCACCATATGGGGACCTTCGCCACCGATGGAGGCGGGGGCGACCTCGACTCTGCCCTCGACCCCTCCGATGGTAACACGCGTTTTGGAGGCAAACTCACGCATGGCCGAGCGCCACCGATGCGCGCGTCCCCACAGACCGGCATCCACGTCGGGCATCCGCAGGCGCGCCGCATCGTCCGGGTCCTTGATTGTCGGTATGGCTCGCGGCGTCTCGGTGTCGCTCCAGCCGATCTCGGCCCCGAAGGCGCTGGCGTTGGTGACATTGTCGAAGTAGGGCGCAACGGTGATCACCGGCGCGGTCCAGATGTCTTCCCGAATGCGCTCCATGCGGAACTTGGCAAACTGGAGCAGCAACCGGTACTGGGTCTCCGGGTCTCGGAACAGGTCGCCGTACCTCACGCCGAAGAGCGGCGCGAAGAACCGGGGAACCACGCAGTACGCCACGGGCACCCGGTCGTGGACACGGAACTGGGATCGGGCTTCCATGCGCCGGCGATTGGCCTCGAACCTGGCCGGGTCGTAGTCTATGTGGATCTCATGCCGCATGGCTATGCGTCCTCTCCCGCGTCAGGAGCGCAAGGCTCGTGCCCGTACCGAGCGTCATCGAGCGATCAGCGTCCGGGCTTGGCCTGCAAGGTGATCGGGGCCAAAGCGCTCGTAGAAGCGCGCAATCAGGCTCTTGTATGCGTTGGGCAGCTTCGCCCGCACCCCCGCGAGGATTGCCTCCGGGATCACGCCGTAATACGCCTCGGCGACGGCTCCGGCAATGGAGGCCTGCGTGTCGGCGTCGCCGCCCAGCGAAACGGCGTTGCGGACGGCATCCTCAAAGTCCGTCGAGTCGAGAAACGCGATGATGGCCTCGGGCACCGAGCCCGGACAGGTCATGTTGAAGCGGTAGTTCGGACGGATATCCTCCAGCGACCGATCCATGTCGTAGCCGAACCTTGCGCCGATTGCGTTCCGAATGTCGCGCTTGTCGGCGCCGTTGAGGGCCATATGGATCGCAAGGGCCACGGCTTGGGCGCCTTTGATCCCTTCGGGATGGTTGTGGGTGCACTCGGCGCTCAGCTTCGCCTGGTCAAGGACCTCAGTTTCCGTCTTAAACGCGAGGCCGACCGGACTGACGCGCATGGCCGAACCGTTGCCCAGGCTGTTGTAGGGACGGGACATGGGCGACAGCATCCACAGGCTGAACCGTGGTCCGAAACCGCGCAACGGATGGCGTCTGGCGTGCGATTTGATCGCCCGGCCGTATGGCTTTCCGGTAAGAACGGCATCGGCAACGGCGACCGTCAGCACCGTATCGTCGGTGTAGGTCGTCAGGCGCGTGAATAGGGGGAAGTCCTTGCTCTTGGTCCTGAAGTTCTCTCGGATCGAACCCACAATGTCGCCGACGATCGCTCCGATCATGCCAGACTCCCCTGTGCGGGTTCCGCACCACGCGCACGGTACAACGCATCCGCAAGCGCCACGATATCGTCGCGCATGGCGAGACGCTGCCTCCATCGTTCGGGAATGCCCTGAATCCTGTAGTGGGCGCCCGCCTCCTGCGCCAACGTGCCGCCGACCGCACGGCCGATAACCGATGATACCTAACCGGAGATGCCGCGCATTTGTGCCGCTCTCGCCTGGCGCCCCCGGGCACGCGTTGCCGCCCGTGCTACAATCGGCCATGCACTGCCCCAGGGTTCCCTCGCATTGAGCAACGGCCTCTTCGGTACGCTGCGCGGCCTGCGCGGCAACGCGCGCGGGGCCATCCTGACCGAACCCCTCTGGGGCATCCCGTTCAACCTGTATGCCCCATACGCGTCCATCTACATGGTCGCGCTCGGCCTCAGCGACAGTCAGGTAGGCCTGGTCACGAGCCTCGGACTTGCGGGCCAGATCATCTTTGCCATGTTGAGCGGAGTGATCGCCGACAAGATGGGCCGCAAGCGGGCGACCCTTGTGTTCGATATCCTTGCGTGGTCCGTGCCCTGCCTGATCTGGGCCGCAGCGCAGAACATCTACTGGTTCGTCGCGGGAGCGGTCATCAACAGCGTGCGGAAGGTGCCCGACAACACCTGGAACCTGCTGCTGGTCGAGGACACCGATCCGGAGGATCTCGTCCACATCTACGCCCTTGCCTATATCGCCGGGCAGCTTGCCGTCTTCTTCGCTCCCCTTGCCGGCCTGCTCATCAGCCACTTCAGTCTCGTGCCGACGGTCCGCGGGCTGTACATACTCTCGTTCATCATGATGACCACGAAGTTCATCACCATGAACGCGCTTGTCTCGGAAACGCGGCAGGGACGCATTCGAATGGAGGAGACGCGCAGCAGATCCGTCCTCGCGCTGATGCTCGAAATCGGAAGCGTCGGCAAGCAGGCGCTGGCTGCGAGGCGGACGGTCCTGACCATCGCGCTGATGGCGCTCCTGAGCATCGTCATCATGGTCCAGGGCACCTTCTGGTCCATCATTGCCACCGAGCGCATCGGCATACCCGACCGTCACATTGCCTACTTCCCGGTTGCCCGTTCGGTCGTGATGCTTGCGTTCCTTGTGATAGTGGTGCCGAGGCTGCGCAATGTCCATTTCGGCGCGCCGATGACTTTGGCGCTGATGGCCTACATCCTTAGCTCGGTTCTGCTGGTGGTCACGCCAAGAGGGGGCTATGGAATGCTCCTGCTGTGCGTCGCCATGGAAAGCGCAGCCTACGCGATCCTTGCCAACCAGATGGAGTGTCTGACCGTCTGGAACGTTGACCCGCAGGAGCGCGCGCGCATTGTGTCGCTGGCGCATGTCGTTGTGATTGCCTGCACAACGCCGTTCGGATGGATCGCGGGCATTCTCAGCGAGCAGAGCCGCGCCTACCCATTCGTCATGAACGCCGTCCTTCTTGCCCTGTGCGTCCGCGTTGTCCAGGGGCTGCGGTCCGTCAGGACGCCGAGCGAACCGGACGCGGCCCGCAGCACGGCAGGCGGCGCCGGGAGTTCGGAATGACATCGCCTATTGTGCTGGCTGCACTGGCCATGGTTCCCAATAACGCCACATTCGTTGTGGCGCCGAACGGGCTCGATACAAACCCGGGAACTCCGGCCCGACCCTTTGCGACGGTCCAGCGCGCGTGGGTCGCTGCGCGAGCGTTCCGGACCGGGGCCCGAGCGCATGCGCCCGTGACGGTACTGATCCGGGGCGGGACGTACAGCCTGACCGAGACGCTCAAACTGGACGAAGGCGCGCGGGATGCTGGCGGCGGTTCGGGCTCGGGACCCGGACCCGGACGCGCCTGGGTTACGGTGCGGGCCTTCGGCTCCGAGCGCCCTGTCATCACGGGCGGCGTTCCTGTGACGACATTCAGGAAAGCCGCGGGCAGGGTGTTCGAGGCTGACATGAGCAAGACCGCATGCGCCGGCAAGGACGTGCGAGTGGCAACGTGCGACGGCAAGCGCATCGAGATCGCTCGGTACCCCAACCGCGATGCAACCGACCCCCATGGCGGCAAGTGGGCCTACGTGGACGGCAAGCGCATCAGCATGTATGCCGACTCGCCGGGACCGGCCGAGGCTTCCGATGCGGCCCGCGACTTCTGGCAGAGGAACAGGCCCGAACTGACCCGCAGTCTGCGCATGCGCCCAGACGACGCCCGGCGGGTCCAGGCTTTTGACAGACTGGACAGACTGGTGAATCCGGCGGCCGTCGCCGAGGTGTCGGTGTTCCCGAGGTTCAACTGGAACCACTGGGTTCTGCCGATCGTGGGTCTCGAGAGCGACGGGCGGACGCTCAAGCTCGGCGAGGGCTCCTATTACGAGATCAGGCCGGGCGATCGGTACTTCGTTCGGGGAACGCGTGAGCTTCTCGATGTCGCCAACGAGTGGCTCTGGGACCGCGCGGCAAGCGTGTTCGCTTGGATCCCTCCGGACCCCGGCCGCAAGAGCGCCGTCGCCCTGGCCTGCGTGGACAACCTCGTCGAGATGGACGCGTGCAGCGACGTCACCCTGCAGGGCCTGACGTTCGAGTGCGCGAACGGCTCGGGACTCGTCCTGCGCAACTGCGCCCGGGTACGCATCGCGGGATGCGTCATTCGCAACGTCGGAGATGCGGTCGGCGACGGCGTTGTCATCGAAGGGGGACATGACAACGCCGTCGTCGGCTGCGATATCAGCGCCACAGGCAACACGGGCATCCGGCTGGGCGGCGGCGAGCACTTCACGCTCACCCCCGGGCGCAACCGCGCGATCAACAACTACATCCATCATGTCGGCCTCGTGGGCAAACACGCCAACGGCGTGGCCGTGACCGGCGCGCTGCACACCGTCAGCCACAACCTCATCCACGATGTGCCGCATTCAGCGATCTTCATGTGGGGAAGCGGACACACCATCGAGTTCAACCGCATTCGCCACACATGCCTCGAGACCGAGGACGCCGGTGCCATCGGAGGAGGCGCGATTGACTGGATCTCATGGCACGGGGTGATCATTCGCTACAACCGAATCGAAGACACGATGGGGTACGGCTATGACGAGTCCTCCCGCAGGTGGAAGTCGCCCTATTTCGCCGCCGCGCTCTATCCCGATTGGGCCGCCAGCGGCGTTCGCATCGTCGGCAACATACTCATCCGGGCGTCAAGGACCTGCCTCATGCTGCACAGCGGGCGCGACAACGTGATCGAGAACAACATCATGGTCGGCGACGGCGTGTCCGTGTGCCAGTGGCAGGGCTGGACCACGGCAACGGGCTTCTGGAGCTCCATGGCGGAAGGTTGGGTCCGCAACTGGGAAGCCGTGCGCGGTCAACCTCGTTGGGCAGGCGTTGCCTCGATGAAGGATCCTCGCACGGTACCGCTGGCCGACGGTCACGTCATGCACGGGAACGTATTCCGACGCAACATACTGGTCGCCGAAGGGACAGGCACCCGCGTGTTTCGATGGGAGGGACTGCCCTTCCACCGAAACGTTTCCGATCGCAACGTAGTCTGGGCGGGCGGACGGCCCATCCGGACGGGTCGCATCATGGCCAAGGCGGTCCAAGGCCCAAACCTCATCGAGAACCCGGGCTGTGAGGCCGGACCGGTTGGCGGCCTGCCCGAATCGTGGTCGTGGGCGCTGGGAGCGTCCGACGACGCGACGGTCGCGGTCGTATCCGGCGAGGCTCACTCAGGGGTTCGATCGCTGGCGATCACGCACGGGTCCGGAGACGCCCGGACGCCAGGCGCAGTTACCATGGCGGCTCCCGGGCGCGCGTACCCGTATGTTCCCGGCGCCGCCTATGTGTTCGAGGCGTGGCTCCGCTCGGACACGGAACGCGGCGATGTGCGTCTCGAGGCATACTCATGGAAGGCCGGGGCGCACTCATGGGTTGCCGACACCCCGATACGCGTCGTCCCGAAATGGACGCTCCACAGGCTGGTCTTTCGCCTGCCCGACAGACTGACGAGCGAGTATCGCGAGACCATGGACACCTTCCAGGTCCGGATCAGCGTATCGCCGCTCAAGGGCACCGTCTGGGTGGACGATGTCAGCCTACGCAAGGCGGTTTCGACCGACGAGTGGTCGGCATGGCGCGCGCTCGGGCTCGATCGGAGCTCGGTCGTCGGCGATCCGGGCTTTGTCGCCGCGTCACGTGGCGATTATCGGCTCAAGGCAAACTCGCCCGCGCTGATGCTGGGATTCGTGCCGCTGCCGTTCGAACGCATGGGGCCGTACAAGAGCGCCGACCGCGCCACCTGGCCGATCATCGAGGCCCGCGGTGCGAGAGAGATGGTGCGCGAGCGTCCGAAGGGAGCGGTGCGCAAGCAACGGTAGCGGCTCGACCCGAGTCGCGCCCGACGGCTGGAGGAACGCTTCAGTGGCCGTGCCGCAACGCTTTGCCGGGTTTGGCCCCCGTCACGGCATCGTCCCTGACCACCGGCACGCCGTTGACGATCACGCACCGCACTCCTGTGGCGTACTGATGCGGTCGGTCGTACGTGGCGTGGTCGGTCACCGTGGCAGGATCGAACACGACGATGTCGGCCCAGGCCCCGGCGCGGATCACGCCCCGATCCGCCAACCTGAACGTCGTTGCCGGCAGCGAGGTCATCTTGCGGATCGCGTCCTCCAACCGTAGCACGCCAAGTTCGCGCACGTAGCGTCCCAATACCCGGGCGTTGTTGCCGTAGCCACGTGGGTGCGGCACGTCCTTCCCGAACTCGCGCACGCCGGCGTCGGACCCGAACATGGTATTGGGGTGCGCCATGAACGCGCGCAGGTCGTCCTCGCTGATCCCGTGGAAGATGCCCGCCGTGTCGTTGCTGCGCTGGAGCTCGAGGATGAGCGCGATCTGATCGTCGAGGCTGTCGGACCCGCGTCGCTGCCTGGCGGCCTCCGGCACGGCCTTGCCGTTCAGAGACGGATCGGAAGGACAGGCGGCAATGGTCACCCAGTCGTACGTGTCCTTGTGTCGTCGCGCGAGCGCCTCCCGCATTTCGTCTGCCATGCGCTTGCGCGTTGGCTCGTCGGCAAGGCGCGCAGCGTACGCGTCGCTTCCGCCCTCGCGCGCCCATGGTGGGACGAGTTGCGACAGGCCTGTGCTGGATGCGGTGTAGGCGTACTGGTCCTGAGTGACATCGAGCCCTTCGGCGCGCGCCTTCTCGATGATGCCGATCACCTCGGCCGCGCGTCCCCAGTTGTTGTTCCCGCTAAGCTTGATATGGGAGACCTCGCAGCGGATGCCCGCCTCACGCGCAATGCGGATGACCTCGTTGAGTGCGTCCACGATGCGGTCGCCCTCGCTGCGCATGTGGCTGGTATAGATTCCGTCGAAGCCGGCCGCCACACGAGCCAACTCGATGATCTCGTCCGTTTCGGCAAACACGCCCGGCTGGTAGATCAGGCCCGTGGAGAGGCCAACCGCTCCGTCCCGCATGGCCTGTTCCACGAGGCGCTTCATCTCGGCAAGCTCCTCCGCCGTCGGCTTGCGGTTGAACGACCCGCCCATCGCCTTTGATCGAACCGTGTTGTGGCCGATCAGCGAAGCTATGTTAGGAGCTATCCCAATGCTCTCGGCTTCGGCGAAGAGCTCAGCAAGGTCCAGCTCGGAGCTGCCGCAGTTGCCGAGGACGAGGGTCGTCACCCCTTGCCGGATGAAGTTCTCGGCGAGCGGAAGCCGCAGAATGCCTTCGGCATGCGTGTGGACGTCAATGAACCCGGGCGCGACGACGCACCCTGACGCATCAATCTCATGCAAGCCGGCTTCGGGGACGCGTCCGACAGCGATGATGCGACCGGCTCGCACCGCAACATCGGCCCGGAACGCAGGGTTGCCGGTCCCGTCGGCAACGCGGCCCTTGCGAATGACAAGATCGTAGACCGGAGCCTGCGGCATCACAGCGGCAAGCGCCGGCACCCAGGGTATCCATGGAGGCATCATGGATGCATGCTACCCGACGGCCCCGGCCATCCATGGGGTCCGAGCGTCCCAGTCGCGAATGATCCGCGCCAGATTGTCGGCCTCAGCGGCGGCCGACGGATCATCGGCGAGATTGCGGAACTGGAACGGATCGGAGCCAATGTCGTACATCATCGAGGGCTTGCGATCCAGCTCACGCTCGCCGGGCCGGAACGGCACGAAGCACATGGCATCGAGCGTTCGAATGGCGGCTCCTCCGCCCGTCTCGATGATGGCGTGACCAGCCGGACCACCGCCCTCGCCCCTCAAGGCCGGACCCAGATCACGACCGTGCATATGAGCCGGCGTCGGCAGTCCGGCAAGCGCCAGCAGCGTCGGCGCGACATCCACAAGCGACGCCACATGCCGATCGGCAATCGCCGGCCTCAAACGTCCTGGCGCGCGCACGATCCACGGTATGCGAACGGACTCTTCGGTTGGACCGCCCTTCTGCACCAGCCCATGACTGCCCAGGTTATCTCCGTGATCCGACGTGAACAAGACGATCGTGTCGTCGGCCATGCCCGTTCGATCCAGCGCCGACAGCATGCGTCCAAACGCGTCGTCGGCCCATGTTGTCAGGCCGCGGTATTCGGCCGTAAGCTCCCGAAGCCCGTATCCTTCGGGCAGCACATCGGCATACGGAAGCCCGAGGCTGTAGTAGCGGAAGTCGAAGCGGTATACGCGAAGCCAGTGAGCCTCGTTCGACAGGGGCTGCGTCAGGTCCACGTTCGGCCTCAGCGGGACCGTCGCCGGGTCGTACATGGACAGATAGCGATCGGGCGCGTCGGCCACCGGGCAGTGCGGCGGCGAGATGTTGTAATAGAGAAAGAACGGTCGGTGATCGGAGGCCCGTTGAGCAAGGTATTTCTCGACGCGCTCCGCCTCATAGTCAACGCTCCTGCCTTCGGGCACGAACTCCGGACCGCCGTCTTCGGTGAAGCTCTGGCCCGAGTGGCAGTGGTGGACGCGCGGGATCACGTAGGGGTCGAAGCCCACATCATGCGGCCACGAGTGGATATGCCACTTGCCGATGACCGACGTGGCGTAGCCGGCATCGCGCAGAACCTCGGCCAGTGTCGGTTCCTTCAGGTGCGGTCGGCCTCGTTCGGGGTACTCGGGCATGGCGTGGTCTCCCGGTTTGGTCGGATACGCGACATTGGAGACGCCCCCCGTACACGATCGGTTGTACATCCCCGAAAGGAGCACGGATCGTGCGGCCATGCAGACCGGGTAGTTGGTCACCGCCGTCTCGAATCGGACGCCCTCGCTCGCCAGGCGGTCCATGTTCGGCGTCCGGATGCCCTCCGCACCGTAGCAGCCGATTTCGAACGAGCGAAGTTGGTCGCACGTACACAGGATGATGTTCGGCGGTCTCATTGATGCCGTACCCCCTCGCGCGTCAAGCGACGCTCGCGATTTCCTTTCGCACTCACCGGTCTCATGCGTCCCATCACTCGCATTCGTCCCACCGGTCGCTCACCCTAACGCTCGACCGCGCCCGATGCCGACCGCAGCTCCAGGATCGCCCAGAGATCAACCTCAGGAATGCGAACTGTCCCCGCGTCTATGGTGAGTGTGACGACAGGCCTGCCGGGTCTGATGAGCCGACACGCGTTAGCCCCCTTGACCCCCAGGCGGTCAAGATCGAGGGATACGGCGATATCGCTTGCCGGCTTCACGTCGTCCTTCGAGGCGTCGTAGGCGTAGTTCAGCAGGTGAACGACAGCGGAGCCCCTCTTGACCCGCGCGAACGTTCGGATCGGCGCGTCCGCCGTGACGCGCACGGCAGGGCGAAGGGTTCGAACCGCTTCTTCCGCGCTTGCGAAGGCATGGCCGGAACCGCGTCGCTTCAACCACGCTTCGACTGCGCGGCGGTCGCCCGCTTCCATGCTTCGCGTATCGGCGACAATGACCTTGTCCACGGCCTGCAGTTCGCGAGGAGAGAGCCGTTTCGGAACGACGCGATCGCCTGCGAGCAGAACGGAGTACGAGATGTTGGCCGCGCTCAGAGCCTGTCCCATGGCGATCCAGCGACCGGGATTCGCGGTGAAATCCGCATAGGGCGCCACGACGCCCACATCGGCGAGCGTCCGATAGCCGTCGAACAGGGCGGCGTTGTCGCGAACGAACCGATACAACGGCGCGAACTTGTCGGCGGGACCCTCGTACCAGTGCGTGCCCTTCTCCTCCGTGTAGCACCACTGCCTGTGAGGCGCCATGAGCCGCTGACCGGAAGCGTAGGAGAGCGCAATCCAGCAGCGGACAAGGCCCGGCAGGTTGTGCTCCTTGATGTAGGCCCAGTCCCAGCCGCTCGCCGTCGCCGCGTACGGCCGCCCCACCGCCTCGGCCAGACGGTAGGCGAACACGGGCGCGTCGCTCGGCTTGCGTTCCGATGCATGGTGGTCGGTCTCGGCAGAGAACAGATCCAGCGCCTGGTAGTCGGCAAGGTGACGCGGCCAGAGGAGACCCGCGTTGGCGCCAACCGGCACGGGTCTGCCGGCGGTCCGCGCGGCCAGATCGCGCAGTTCCTGCATGAACGCCGCAGCCGCGCGGGTCTGATAGACCTCCCACTCGGGCCAGAGCGGGTGCCGGGTCACCTGCCGGCCCGGCTCGGCATCCAGCCACTTCACTGCCTCAGCGCGGAAGTCCAGTTTCGTCGGCTCGCCAATGCCGAGGCGTTGCAGCTCCGCTCGCGGAAGCGACGCCAGATGGGTGCGGAACCCTTCGACGCAACGATCGCAGAAGCAGATGCCAAGCCAGAGACCGCCCGAGGTGCCCAGATGATCGTCAATGTGGATGCCGTCGGCGCCGGCCTTGACCGTCTCGATGACCCGGTCTCTGACGAAATCGCGCATCCGCGGCTGCTGCGTACAGCACCACCAGTAGGGGATGCCTTTGTGCCGGTGGTCGGTCAGCCAGGGCACCTTGACGGGGTTCCCGCGCACGTCGCGGCACAGACCCTGCTCGTACGTTGCCGGATCGCGCTCGTAGTACCTTGAGAACTCCGTGACCATGCCGACGCTGCCGAACCAGCGCGCGCCTTCGGCCTCCTTGCGCGCGTCGGGCGTGGGCAATCCGCCCCATGCCAGTACCGTTGCCCCATAGGCCCGGTACACGTCGCGCGACGCGTGATCCATGAACACCACATCCGAGTGCTTGAGCACAGGCATGGGCGTCGGCGGCGCAAGCGCCAATGTCAACAGCAGATACACACATTCACCTCCGTCACGGCGGCGACACACGGAAGCGCCGACCGGGCCCCGCCGCGCATACCATCGTCACTCTTCCGTTCACTCACCGGGTGTCCCCGAACGTCTCTATCGTCCCTGCGTCAGAGCGAAGTTGCGGAACCGCGCTTCGAACGGGCGCTTGGTTCCCGGCGAGATCGCGCCGAAGCCCACGCGCGGCAGCGGCAGCTTGGCTTCGCGCGCATTGCCGATCGGCGTCCATCGGCCCGAGGATCCTGCAAGGAAGCTCCACACGTCGCCCCGCCGCACGAGGCGCAGTCGGACCCCTGTCCCTAGCTCATTGGCGACGAGCAGCTCTTCGTAGATGCCGTTGAGTTCGATCGCTGCGCTGAGCTTCGGTCCATCGGCATACACCATGCCGATGCGAACGTAGTTGGAGGCATCCTGCCAGGCGATGACAAACGCCTGCTCATGGTTGCCCTCGACGCTCGCCTCAACCTCGACTCCAACGTCGAAATCGCCCGTGAGCGGGCCCTGAAGGAACATGTTGCGGTAGTCGCAGCGCTGACGCCACATGTCTCCGTCAAGCGCCTGGATCACAATGCATCCCGGTTCCTTGCGCCAGCGGTCCGGAACCTCATCAACGACGGTCCAGAAAGCCCGATCGAGCTTGTCCCCGCCGAAGTTGTCGCTTCTGGGTTCGCGCGGTTCCGGCGCTCCGCCGGGCATCCGCTGCGGCGCAACGGTGAGCGGCTCAATGCGGATATCCTCGAGGCCGCCCTGCGTGGTGTTCAGGTAGGCGCGGCTCAGGGCAAGCTGACGCGCGTAGCCGTCCGGATGCAGGTGAACATGCATATACGCCCAGGTTTCCTTGCCGTCGGGCGAGGCGATCAGACCCGCGCAGCCGGGACCGGCCAGCCCGGGAGCCTGGCGGATCACGGGCCCCTCGGTTCGTTTGCGCCAGGGCCCGAGCGGCGACGGCGCAGTGGCAAAGCCCATGCCGTATGCAGGATTGCGGAAGTCGTTGACGGAGAACATCATGCAGTACGTCGAACCGCGCCGCCAAACATGCGCGCCCTCATTGACCGGGTCTATCTCCCACGGCTGATCGGGTTCGAGCAGCAGCTTCGGCTCGTGCGCGAGCCCGAGCCTATCGGTTGTCAGCCGCGCTCCCCATATCGTGTTGCGGCCACGGAACGCATCGGTGAAGTAGAGATAGGCGGTCCCGTCGGCATCCTCGTAGACGAAAGCATCAATGGCGTCGCCGCGACCCGGCCAGTCGAACATCGGTGCCTTGACATCGGTGAACGGCCCGAGCGGAGAGGCGCTTCGGGCGACGCAGATGCGGCCCACGTCTTTGCCGTCCAACTTGCGGAAGGCGCCATAGTGCATGAGATAGCCGTCACCGAAGCGCTGCACATCCGGCCCCCAGAACCAGTGGGTGCCCCAGGTTTCTGGCGACTTGCGCCATGCCCAGCCGTGACATTGCCAGCGGACCATGTCCTGAGACGACCATACGGGCATCCCTTCGTTGGCATCCTCGGGCATGGAAGCCGTGCCGTACAGGTAGTACATCCCGTCGGCCCGGATCATGCAGGGGTCCGCGAGTTTGACGTCAAGCGGGTTCGTGAACATCCGCACCGACGTTCGCTGGGCGGCCGGGATCGGCTCGACGCCGGCGACGGCCAGGGACGCCGTCCCGGCAGCCGCGAGCAAGTCCCGTCGTGAGATCGGCATCTGCGTCAAGTGGAACCTCCTGAAGGCTGAATGCTGAAGGATGAAGGGCGAAGGGCGAAGG